>CALMYC010000022.1 GCA_937873385.1 uncultured Flavobacteriales bacterium
TGCGTGCATGTCTTGTGTCTGGTTGGTGGCCCGGGGTTGCCTGGGAACGGCGGCAATTTATGGATGCCCGGCTGAAACGATCCTTGTCCAACACCGTGCCAGATCCGGGATCCCCGCCCTTGAAAACGGAAAAGGGCCGCAGCTTGCGCATTGCGGCCCCCATCCGGATGTGTGGATTTTGACTATCGCCCACCGAACATGTAGGCGAGCCGCAATCCCAGGTAGGAATTGGTCACGGTCGTTTCCTCCACGCCGGTGGAGGTGGCTTTGGCACCCTTGGCAAAGATCATTTGGTAGCGGAGCGAAATGTCTATGTTCTCCCCAATGATGTAGCCCACTAACGGGGCAACCCCGAAATTGCTCTTCATTTTGCTCGTCTCCTCAACGGAGGTGCCCACCACCGATACCTCCTTCACCGACTGCATGTGCAGGCCCGTGAGCAGTCCTGCATAGAACCCCTCCTGGTTGTCCGTGAAGTAGTACTTCAACCCAACTTGTACCGGTATCATGCCGGCAGCATCCGCCTTCACCGATACAGGCCCTACTGACATATCCTTGCCGGTGAAGGAGATGTAGCCTGCCTGCGCCATGAAGCCCAGGTTGTCGCCAACGGGGAGTTCAAAGCCCAGTGTGGCACCGAAGCCAATGCCGTACACATCGCCAAAATCCCCCATGGGCAAGCCCAATTCCAATCCTGCGCTAAACCGGTTTTCCTGGGCCATCAGGCCGCCTGCAATTGCAAATGCCGCCAATCCAAGTGTAATCTTCTTCATGTCGTTGTGATGTTTGGGTTTAGGCCAAACATACGCAATTCATGTCAATGTACACCGGGCAGCAACGGTCCGGGCTGCGGCATGTGCGCCGTGGACCTCACCCCCCGAACGTCCAGCCCACTGCAAATTCGATCAGGTTCGTCCAGATCTGGGTGCGCGCGGTGCCTTCCGAATGGTCGTACGTGGTCGACAAGCTCCGGTAAAAGCGCATGTCCATGTCGAAGCCCACCGGCAGGGTGTAGCCCAATCCTGCCATGACCATGATGTCCGCCTTCTTGAAGTCCTTGATGGCGGCGCTTCCCTTCCTCTTGGTGGTCTCAAAGTTCTGTTGGTCCACGGCCTGCGTCACCTGCTGGCCATTTTGGTCCGTTCCGGTAATGTTCCCCTTGAAGGTGGTGGTTTCATCCAAGTTCTGCTTGCCGCCCATCAGGAAGTTGAAGCTGGGGCCGACCATGATGCGCAACCCGTCCGTTGGTTTCAACATGAGCGGGACGTTCACTTGGAAATAGGACAGGCGTTGGTCGTTCTGCGCCGAGTAGTCCTGCGAGCCCGTGTAGGCCCCTTGCCCACCGGTCACGTCGGTGTTGTTCGTGAGTGTTTGGTTCACCGTGGTCTCGGACTTTCCCTTGCGGAAGGAAAAGCCAAGGTCGGGACGAAGCCCCACGAGGTCCGAGAAGGGGATCTCCGTATAGGCCGCAAACGACAAGCCCAGGCCCTTGGCATTGGTGGGCGCATTCTTGGGATCCGGTTGGATCTTCTGCGAGCCTATTAGGTAGTTGACACCGACCTTGCCGCCAAAGCGGATCTGGGCATTCAGTTGGCCTGCGCACAAGAGACAGGTGGTCAATGGCAGCAACCACGCAAGGGGCCGTTTCATCTTCGTTTGGATTTGGGCCAAACCTACCCGCGGTGCCCTCCTTGCACAATCCCGAAAAATGGGGATGCCTGAATTCCCCAAAGCTGAAAACCCCGCTCATGGCGGGGTTTTCCGAATAAGAGGCGACAGCCGGCTCAGTTCAGCTGTTGCTGTTTCCGGATCAGGTTCAACGCACTGCCGGCCTTGTACCACTCGATCTGGTGCTTGTTGTAGGTGTGGTTGCACGTGATGGTGTCCGACGTTCCGTCCTTGTGCCGCAGCACCACGGTGAGCGGCTTGCCGGGGGCGAATGCCGCCAGGTCGGTAAAGTCAAAGCGGTCATCCTCCTGCACCTTGTCGTAGTCGCTTTCCTTGTCGAAGGTGATGCCCAGGAGGCCCTGTTTCTTCAAATTGGTCTCGTGGATGCGGGCGAAGCTTTTCACCAGCACGGCGCTCACCCCGAGGTGGCGCGGCTGCATGGCGGCATGTTCGCGGCTGCTGCCCTCGCCGTAGTTGTGGTCGGCCACCACCACGCTGGGCTGGTGCGCCGCCTTGTAGGCCCGCTGGGTGGCGGGCACTTCACCATAGGCGCCGGTCAACTGGTTCTTCACCTTGTTGGCTTCGCCGTTGTATGCGTTGATGGCGCCGATGAGCGTGTTGTTGCTGATGTTGTCCAAGTGGCCACGGTACCGCAGCCACGGCCCGGCCATGCTGATGTGGTCCGTGGTGCACTTGCCCTTGGCCTTGATCAGCAGCACCGCACCAGTGATGTTCTTGCCGTCCCATGCGGGGAAGGGCTCAAGCAACTGCAGGCGCTGGCTGTCGGGCTTCACCACCACCTCCACCTTGCTGCCGTCCGCGGCGGGTTCCTTGAATCCCGGGTCTTTCACATCAAAACCCTTCGGGGGCAGCTCGATGCCCACGGGCTCGTCCAATTTCACTTCCTCGCCCTTGGCGTTCTTCAGTGTGTCGGTAAGCGGATTGAAGGAGAGGTGGCCGCTGAGCGCCATGGCCGTCACCAGCTCAGGGCTGGCCACGAAGGCATGGGTGTTGGAGTTGCCGTCGTTGCGCTTGGCAAAGTTGCGGTTGTAGGAGGTGAGAATGGAGTTCTTCCGGTCGGGATCGTCCGTGTGGCGCGCCCACTGGCCAATGCATGGGCCGCAGGCATTGGCCAGCACCAGGCCGCCCATTTCCTCGAAGGTGGCCAGCAGGCCGTCCCGCTCGGCCGTATAGCGCACTTGTTCGCTGCCGGGCGTAACGGTGAACTCGCTGGTGGCTTTCAGGCCCTTCGCCAACGCTTGGCGCGCCACGGATGCGCTGCGCGTCAGGTCCTCGTAACTGCTGTTGGTGCAGCTGCCGATCAGGCCCACTTCCAACTTTTCCGGCCAGCCGTGCTCCTTCACCGCAGCGGCAAACTTGCTGATCGGCCACGCCAGGTCCGGTGTATAGGGACCGTTGATGTACGGCTCCAGCGTGTCCAGGTCGATCTCGATCACCTGGTCGAAGTATTTCTTCGGGTCGGAGTACACCTCCGCGTCACCGGTGAGGTGCTCCGCGACCTTGTCCGCCAGGGCCACCACTTCGGCGCGGCCGGTGCTCTTCAGGTAGCGGCGCATGCTGTCATCGTAGCCAAAGGTGCTCGTGGTGGCGCCGATCTCCGCGCCCATGTTGCAGATGGTGCCCTTGCCGGTGCAGCTCAGGCTTTGTGCGCCGGGGCCGAAGTATTCGAGGATGGCGCCCGTGCCCCCCTTTACGGTGAGGATGCCGGCCACCACCAGGATCACGTCCTTGGCACTGGCCCAGCCGCTGAGTTTTCCGGTCAGGTGCACACCGATGATCTTGGGCTGCTTCAGTTCCCAGGGCAGCCCGCTCATCACGTCGCAGGCATCGGCACCGCCCACGCCGATGGCCAGCATGCCCAAGCCGCCGCCGTTGGGCGTGTGGCTGTCCGTGCCGATCATCATGCCGCCGGGGAAGGCGTAGTTCTCCAGCATCACCTGGTGGATGATGCCTGCGCCGGGTTTCCAAAATCCGATGCCGTACTTGTTGCTGATGCTCTCCAGGAACTGGTACACTTCGTTGCCTTTGTTCAGTGCTTCCTGCAGGTCCTGCTTGGCGCCCACGCGCGCCTGGATCAGGTGGTCGCAATGCACCGTGCTGGGCACGGCCACCTTTTTGCGGCCGGTGGTGCTGAATTGCAGCAGCGCCATCTGGGCCGTGGCATCCTGCATGGCGTGGCCAACCTCGTGGGCCGCGATCACGATCGCCGACACCCCGGCGAAGCTGCTCTATCTGGCGGTGCAGTTGATGTACATCACCCAGGACCCGCAGAAACATCACGCGGTCTATTTTGATCTGGTGCGCGATCTTCTGGCCGCGATGCCGAGTTCGATACCGGCGATCCAGGAGATCAATAACCACATCTTAAGCGGCGATTATTATAAGGCTCTCAAAGAATCAAAGAAGCTGATCGCGTATGAGAAGCAGCTTCTCGATCAGGCCCGTGGCCTGAACACCGAGTCGGACATCAATAGCGCCGCCGCTTGATTCACACGCAAATCTGAAATCGAAAAGGCCTCCAGAAGGAGGCCTCCTTCGTTTGCGCTGGGAGAAAGAAAGTCTGGCAGGTGCGAAAGCCAGCACGGACTACAGGAACTTCACCAGACTCATTTGATACAGCGA
>CALMYC010000023.1 GCA_937873385.1 uncultured Flavobacteriales bacterium
GATAACTTCATCACCGATGCCATCTGCAGCTACGAACCCGCCAACAGCCGCAGCCAATTCAAGGTCACCGGCCGCAATCAGCTCATCCTCGATGCGTACAACGCCAACCCCACCAGCATGGCGGCGGCGCTCACCAACTTCGAGCATCTGAAGACCGAGCGCCCCAGGCTGGCTATCCTGGGCGACATGCTGGAGCTGGGCGCAGTGAGCCAAGCGGAGCACAAGGGCATCATAGAGCTGTGTAAGAAACTCGGTTTGGAAGCCTTGTTCGTGGGTAAAGAATTCATGCGGGCGGCAACCGGAACCGATGTGCGTTGGTTCGCTACTGCAGCTGATGCGTTGAGGACTCTGCAAACCAACCCGCCAATGGGCCGGTTGATCCTGGTGAAAGGATCTAGGGGTGTGAAATTGGAGGAAGTGCTGGCAGCATTGTGAGCGGGCGTGGTCCATCACGGCAATAGCTGGGTTCCGTTGATGAACGGGACCACTTGTGGAAGTGCCCGCTGACACCTCCTACCCCTCCTTCAGCACGCTCCTTCCGATCACGATCCGCTGCACCTCGCTGGTGCCTTCGTAGATCTGCGTGATCTTGGCGTCGCGCATCAGGCGCTCCACGTGGTACTCCTTCACGTAGCCGTAGCCGCCATGCACCTGCACGGCTTCCACGGTGGTCTTCATGGCCACCTCGCTGGCGAAGAGCTTGGCCATGCTGCTGGCGCGGTCGTAGTCCAGGTGCTGGTCCTTGAGCCAGGCGGCTTTTAGGCAGAGCAGGCGGGCAGCCTCGATCTCGGTGGCCATGTCGGCCAGTTTGAAGGCGATGGCCTGGTGCTCGCTGATGGGCTTGCCGAAAGCCTTGCGCTCCTTGCTGTAGGCCACGGCCAGTTCAAAGGCGCCGCTGGCAATGCCCAATGCTTGGGAGGCGATGCCGATGCGGCCGCCCGCCAGGGTCTTCATGGCGAATTTGAATCCGAAGCCGTCCTCGCCGATGCGGTTGGCCTTGGGCACCTTCACATCGGTGAACATCAGGGTGTGGGTGTCGCTGCCGCGGATGCCGAGCTTGTCTTCCTTGGCGCCTACCACAAAGCCGGGCATGCCCTTTTCCACAATGAGGCAGTTGATGCCCTTGTGGCCTTTGGCCACGTCGGTTTGCGCCATCACCAAGTAGGTGCTGGCGGTGCCGCCATTGGTGATCCAATTCTTGGTGCCTTTGAGCAGTTAATGGAGGCCCATGTCGATGGCGGTGGTGTGGTTGCTGTTGGCATCGCGGTCCGCCTCGGGCTCGCTGAGGCAGAAGGCGCCGATCTTTTCCCCTTTCGCCAGGGGCACCAGGTATTTCTGCTTCTGCTCCTCGTTGCCGAACTCCTCCAGGCCCCAGCACACCAGGCTGTTGTTCACGCTCATCACCACGGAGCAGCTCGCGTCCACTTTGCTGATCTCCTCCATGGCGAGCACGTAGCTGATGGCGTCCATGCCGCCGCCGCCGTACTTGGGGCTCACCATCATGCCCAAGAAGCCGAGCTCACCGAGCTGTTTGATCTCGTCCTTGGGGAAGCGTTGTTCGCGGTCACGTTCGATCACGCCGGGCTTCAGCACGTTCTGGGCAAAGTCGCGGGCGGCGTCGCGCACGGCTTTTTGTTCTTCGCTGAGTTCGAAATCCATACCGGTGGCCGTAGCGGTTTCCATGGGAAAAGACGTGTTGTTCAAGCTGGGCAAATGTAGCCGATCAACGGGGTTGTCCACTGATCGCGGTTCCTGCCTCAGGGGTCCGCTTACGAAGGCCACAGTGCGGGCACGCTCAAACCGCATGAAGGGTGCAGGCATTGCCCCTCCGGATACCTTCGCCCCCGCATGCCATGGAAAAGCCCCGGGAAAACCCATCGGTGATCGGTGTCATGAGCGGCAGCTCGTTGGACGGGATCGACCTGGCCTTGTGCCGGTTTGAACGGAGAGGGGAGCATTGGACCTTCGCCATTGAAACAGCAGAGACGGCGGCGTTTCCCGCCGGATTGCGGGAACGTCTGCTCCGCGCCACCGGGGCGGATGCGCTGGAACTGGCGCGTCTGCACCGCGACGTGGGCATTGCCATCGGCACGGCTTGCAAGGCATTCCGAAAGGGAACCGGTGCCGCACTGATCGCGAGCCATGGCCACACCGTGTTCCACAAACCGGATGAGGGACTCACCTCGCAGGTGGGCTGTGGCGCGCACATTGCCGCTCTTTCCGGCTTGCCCACCGTGTGCGATTTCCGCACGTTGGATGTGGCGCTGGGAGGGCAAGGCGCGCCGTTGGTGCCCTTCGGGGAGAGCAGGCTTTTCCCGGAGCATTCGGCATTTGTGAACCTGGGCGGAATAGCGAACATTTCGGTCCACACCGGATGCAAGGCGATCGGCTACGATGTGTGCCCGTGCAACCAGGCGCTGGACCTGCTGGCACAGGAAGCGGGAATGGCGTATGATGCCGACGGCGCTTTGGCCCGCTCCGGTGCCGTGCTTCCCGAACTGTTGGCAACATTGAACGCCCTTCCCTTTTACGGGCAGTCCCCTCCCCGATCACTGGGCCGCGAGTGGTTCGAGGAACAGTTGAAGCCGTTGATCGGCGGCCCCGCCCCGCTGAAGGACCGCTTGCGGACGGTGGTGGAGCACATTGCTTTACGGGTGGCAGGCGAATTGGAACGGGGCAGGTCGGCCACTGCATTGTTCAGCGGCGGCGGGGCGCACAACCGTTTCCTCATGGAACGTGTAGCGGCGCTGGGCGCTGCAAGACCCGAACTTCCCTCTCCGGAGCTCATCAATTACAAGGAAGCGGTGATCTTCGCCTTCCTCGGCCTGATGCGTTGGCGGGGTGAAGTGAACACCCTGGCCAGCGTCACCGGGGCGGCGCACAACACCGTTGGCGGGGCCGTGTATTTGCCCAATTAACACCGGACAAGGGATAACCCGGTCCGCTCCGGCGGAAGCCCCGCTATCCCACGGCTAATTTTGGCTGCCTTTGGGGCAGGGACCACATGAGGGATGCATTGAAAAAGTTTGAGGAGCGCGAGCCCGAAGTGGTGTTCGAGTGGAACGACAATCCCACTGGTGCCAGGGGCTGGGTGGTGATCAACAGCCTGCGTGGCGGCGCGGCGGGCGGCGGCACGCGCATGCGCAAAGGCCTGGACAAGCGCGAGGTGACCAGCCTCGCCAAAACCATGGAGGTGAAGTTCTCCGTGAGCGGACCGGCCATCGGCGGCGCCAAGAGCGGCATCGATTTTGACCCGGCCGATCCCCGCAAGGCCGAAGTGCTGGACCGCTGGTACAAGGCCGTTACGCCGCTGCTCAAGAACTACTACGGCACAGGCGGCGACCTGAACGTGGACGAATTGCACGAGGTGATCCCGATCACCGAGCGTTACGGCCTGCTGCATCCGCAGGAAGGCGTGGTCACCGGGCACTTTGGACTGGACGAGGCCGGAAAAGCGCGCATCATCAGCCAATTGCTCGACGTCGCCGAGCTGGATTCGTTCGTGGTCGAACCGCACGAAGAAGCTGACCTGCGAATGGTCTGCACAGAGGTGATCGAATTCCTCGCGCCTCTGGCCTTGGCGCAAGGGAAGGAAGTTGCGTTAACAGGGACATCGAATCCAGTCCTCGTTCGCGGCAATGCCGAAATGCTGAATCGGGCCATCCGGAATCTGGCGGAGAACGCCATCAGACACACGCCCCCGGGATCCGCAGTGGAGTTCGTCGTCGAGGAAAATGGGACGGTTAGCGTTCTGGACGAGGGACCAGGCATTTCGGATGAAGAACGTGACTTCATCTTCCAGCGCTTTTGGCGGCGGGGTCGCAACATGGCCGGAAGTACCGGTTTGGGGCTCCCGATCGTCCAGCGCATCGTTGAATTGCACACCGCAACTCTTACTCTCAGCAATCGCAAACCCACCGGCGCCTGCTTCTCGATAAAATTTGCACCGCTCGCCGCGTGAGAGGTTCGCTGTGACCCTTGCTAGATCAGCGATCAGCGCTTGGCTGGCTAGGGCAGTGCTTGTGAGATCGCAACAATGCTCCCCAGCGCCAATTCGACCGCAGTACTCAGAAAGCACGAAGCCTCATCTGTCAGTCAACTTTCCGGCCTCCTCTCGAGACACCTCTGCTGGTGATACACAAGAGGGCTTTCGCTTTGTTCGGCAAGGCCTTTTGCCACGTACTTTTGTGGTCAATATTTGAAGTTTCTTATCAAGCTCCGATATCTGACGAAGTAAGCCTACTTTAATGAGGGCGTTCGCCCGCTCTGGGCCGGCGGGGAGAGCACGCGCTGCTGCAAGCGCGTCGTTAGCT
>CALMYC010000024.1 GCA_937873385.1 uncultured Flavobacteriales bacterium
CGACTTCGGCAATGGCTTCGGCGTCTCGAAATATCCGAGCACCGGCAGGATCACCGCGACCGAGCCGTCGGCCACGTTGGTGGCGGAACCCAGGTCATACATCTCCGCGGCATCAAAGGTGCCGCTGTGGTCCCAGTCGATCCATGCCCTTGCCTGGACGGTGAAGTTCCCGTCGGTGTTCACGCGAACGGAAAGCGGGTAGCTGTCGCCTTGTGTCACCGTGGTGGACTGGGCGGTGTAATTCACGTATGCGGGCCCGCCCGTGGAACTGTTGTTGATGGTGTTCAGCGACACGTTGGTGAGGCCCGTATTGTCATCCGTGGTCGCGCTGACCGTGCAATAGCATGCCGGGGTCAATGCCGGGGTCACCAGAAGAGGGGAGCTGGTTCCGGTGTTGCCGCTGCACGTCACGTTCACCCTGTACCAAGTAGGCACCGTTGCACTGGTTGACTGGGAGGAGGCAGTGCCCAGGCCGTTGTTGGCAAAGGGGCCGCTTGCACCAACCGTGCTGCTTTGCCACTGGAAGGTGAGACCGAGGGCGGTCATGTCGTTCTGCGGGCCCAGCACGAAGGGCGATCCCGGGCATGGCGACGTGTTGGCCGTGATGGTATTCCCAGGGGCGGGTGTGCCACCGCATGGGATGGCAGCCAGCACATTGATGGTGTAGTCCTCAGCTTCGCTGTAGTTCTGGTTGTTACACGCCGTGGCGGCCACGTTGAAGGTGGCCCGAACGCGCATGATGGTGTTCCCGGGGAGCGCGGTCAACGGCACGGTGACAGTCACGGGCGAGCCGCTTGGTGCGCCGTCCGCCACATTGGTCACGCTGCCCAGGTTATATTCTTCGCCTGCATCAAAGGTTCCGCTCTGGTTCCAATCGATCCAAGCCTTGGCAAAGGCCGTGAAATTACCGTCCGTGTTCAGGCGCACGGCCAACGGATAGGCCGCTCCCTGGGTAACGGAGGTGGAGATCGCACTGAAATTGGTGTAGGCTGGGCCGCCAGCAGAGGTGTTCGCGATGGTATGGAACCCCATGAAGGTCACGCCGGTGCAGTTGCCTATGGGTTCAGTCAGGCTCTTCGCAAAACCCGCGGCGATGGGATCGGCACTCGTCACGAACACGATAGGTACCGGCAGGTCGAGCTTGAGGACTGCCGGGATCGCCGCCCCCTGGACGATCAAGAGCTCAACCTCCTTGGCCACCAGATCGCGTGCCATTTCCGGCACCCGCCCCAATTCATCGTCACCATAGCGATAGAGAATCTCGACGCTCTGTCCCTCGGCGA
>CALMYC010000025.1 GCA_937873385.1 uncultured Flavobacteriales bacterium
ATTGTGAAGTAGCCAACAAGGGCCCACAGCCCACAACAAGCACAAAGGGCCGCTCCGAAAGGAGCGGCCCTTTGTGCTTGTTGGACCGGCCAAATATCTCACCGGTACTATTCCCCCATGCACGAACGCTTCGTGGTTGAAGAGTTTTTCCTGGATCTCAATTTTCAATCTGGAATGATAGGCTAATCGCACGCGCAGACGCATCCCGGGTTATGGGTTGCCTCCTGTTGAAAAGAATTTTTCCCTTGTTATTGGCTGGAAAGTGTTTTTGATTAGCGCCGCTCTTTCGCCAGGTGCCTTACCCCAAACCCGAACAGGTGCCCCGCGTTGATCAGGATGAACCCCATCGCCTCCGCTTACCGGACTTACCTCGTGAATCTTCCTGCCTGTGCCTGCATGGCACAAGCTACCCGCACCTGCTGTAAAACAAACCCAACCTCACCGCTCAACCCCTAACCCCCGTGAAAATGGAAAATTGTTCCTCTTTCGGTTCAAACGCCCTGCGTACCTGGTGGCAAAGGGTCCTTACGGGCCTGTTGGCAAGTGTGTTGTTCGGGTTTGTTGCCGAGGCGCAGTATTGCTCGGTTTCCACCTCTTTAAATGATTGTGATGAGTGGATAGGTGAGGTGATCTTCAACACCATAGACAATTCCTCGGGCTGTGGGGCCTATACGGACTTCACGGCCATCAGCACCATGCTTGTGCCTTCAAGTTCCTATGCAATCACCGTCAACAACGGAGGAGCCATTTACAACCAGGACTCCGTGGGCGTTTTTGTGGACTGGAACCAGGACTTGGATTTTTCTGGTCCGGGTGAACGTTACTACTTGACATCCGATGGCACTGGTTTGCAGTTCACGGGAACCATTACCGTACCGGCATCGGCTATGGTAGGCAACACCCGCATGCGTGTGCGGATGGTCTACAATGAATCCCCATCGCCATGCGGTGCTACCAACTACGGAGGTGCCGAGGACTATACGGTAAATGTGGTTTCCCCCTGCACAGGTTCACCTGTCGCCGGGACCTTGCCTTCAAACGTTCAACAATGCCTGGGGTCATCCGGGACGTTGTCTTCCACGGGAGGTACGAATGCCACCGGCCTCACTTACCAGTGGCAGGAATCCCCCAACGGCACTTCGGGATGGGTGAACGCTTCGGGCACTTCTTCCAATGCTTCGTATACCACACCGGCTTTTTCCGGTGCCATCTTCTATCGGCGCTATACCACCTGCACGGCATCAGGCCTTTCCGACACTACCAACGTGTGCGCGATCACGCAGATGGCCGCTCCGCCCTATGCCACCTTTGACGGTGTTTCCTACAATGAGGGCTTTGAATCCTGGGCCAACCGGTGCAACACCACGGATGTGCCTTCGGTGAACTGGCTGAACACCCCCGGCACCGGCCTCAATAGTTGGCGCCGCAACGACCAGGGCAGCAGTGCAGGTTGGACCACTTCGAGCGGCAGCTACAGCCCCGTTTCCCAGGTCGGTTCCTACTCGGCACGGTTCCACAGCGTGGAAGC
>CALMYC010000026.1 GCA_937873385.1 uncultured Flavobacteriales bacterium
TTTGCCTTACGTGTTCGCGGGTTTTCGGGGTTTTTGGGAAGGAGGATGGACTTGTACGCTTTGATTTGACTCCCATAGTCTCCTTATTCAAATCCACGGAACACAGACCTCGCCCCGGCGGCTAACCTGCTGCCCCCCCCCTGGCACCTGACCGGCCATCAACAGGCTGCATTCCGTTGGCAACAGAACAGATCCGCCTGCCGGGAAATTGCCAGGGTTCCCCGTGTGGATCACTTCACCAAGGTGATGTGCCCAGTGGCCGTTTGCTGGTCCTGGTATGGAAACTGGTACTCGGCCTTGTACACGTACACGCCGATGGGCGAGGCCACGCCGCCGTAGGTGCCGTCCCATTCTTTGCGGGGATCGTCGGTGGAAAAGATCAGCTCGCCCCAGCGGTCGAAGATCATCAATTTGTACGGGTTAGGAACGCAATCACCCGTCCCGCTCCAAGTGTCATTCTTGTTGTCCTTGTCCGGTGTGAAGGAGTTGGGGAACCACAGGTGGCAGCTCTGCGAGCAATCCTCGATGTGTACGATGTGCTCCACGGTGACCACGCCGCAACTGAGCGTGGCCTGCAGGGTGACGGGCACATCCTGGCCGGCCCCGAAATGCACTTCGGGGTTCAGGTCGGTGGATGCGGGTGCGGCATCGCCGAAGTCCCAATGGACGGCTTGCACCGTGGAATCCGCCACCAAGGTGAATTGTGCAGGTTCCTGAAAGCAATGGGCATCCACCAGGAAATCCGCTTCGCAAAGGCAGGGCACATTGGCAATGATGGCATTGGCCACATCGCTGCAGCCCGATGCGTTCGTGGCGGTCACCGCATATACGCCTGCGTCATGCACGGAATCCGGGTTGGCCACGGCCACGCCGTTGAGCGTAAAGGTTGTGCTGAGCCCGTCCGTAGGGAACAGGCTGCCCAAGTTCACGGTGCGCCATGGGCACAGCGTGAAATTTTGATCCGCGCCCAAGGACGGGATCGGGTTCACAGTGAGCACCAAGTTGGCGGTATCGGTGCAGGCGCCATTGGAAACCACCAGCTGGTAGGTGCCGGGCAGCGCCACGCCCGAAGCGTAGGTCACCAGCGCGCTCCCCTGGGTCCACGAAGCGGCAAGCCCTGCGGTGGGGTACAAGGTGGCCAGGTCCACCATGCTGTCCGCGCAGATGGTCATGGCCATGTCCGCGCCGAGGTTGGGCGCCGGCACAAAGGACAGGTCCACGGTGGCCGTGGAGGAGCATCCTTCCGCCGAAGTGACGGTGAGCAAGTAACTGCCCGCAGACGTCACCGCCGAGGGATCCTGTACAGGCGTGTTGTTGATCGTCCACGCGGCCACATGGGGGGCCGTGGGGTAGAGGCTGCCCAAGTTCACGGTTTGGCCGGTGCAGGCGGTGATCGATTGATCGGCACCCAGCACCGGGTTCGGATTGATCGTTACGTCCACTTGGGCCGTATCGCTGCACGCTGCGGCATTGGTGGCCACCAGCGTGTACACGCCGGTGGTGCCAACGGAAGCAGGGTCGGCCACAGTTGCCCCGGACAGCGTCCATGTGGTGGAGAGGCCGGTGGTATTGAAGCTTGAAGTGAGGTCCACCGTGTTGCCTTCGCAAGTTGCTTGCGCCGCATCGGGCCCGAGCGCCGGGGCTGCGGCAGGCGTTACATTCACCAGCGCAGTGTCCGAACATCCGGAGCTGTTCGTGGCCACCAAGGTGTACAGGCCGGCCGCATCCACTGTGGCGGGGTTTGGAACAGTGGCGTTGTTCAAGGTCCATGCAGTGGAAAGGCCAGTGGTCATGAACAGCGCTGCAAGGTCAACGGTTGCGTTGTTGCACAGCGTGGCTGCCTGGTCGGCACCCAAGGTCACGGCGGGGAACGCGTTCAGCGCCACATCAGCCGTATCCGCGCAGCCGGATGCCGCCGTGGCGACCAAGGTGTAGGTGCCGGTGACGCTTGCCGCCGTGGGCGCAGGAATGGCGCTGCCCCCGAAGTACCAGGTTTCCGTGGCTCCGGAAGCGGGATACAACGTGGTGAGGTCGGCGCTTGCACCGGTGCAAATGCTCAACGATTGGTCGGCTCCCAAGAGATTTCCTGAACCACTAAGGGTGACCAGGGCCGTGTCGTTGCAACCGTTCGCGTTCTGCCCGATCACCTGGTAAACCCCGGCATTGGTTGCGGCGGCGGCTGTGGAAGCCGGTATCGGTGATCCGTTAAAGCGCCAGGTCAGCGTTAAGCCGGGCGCCGGGAAGAGGTCGGTAAGATTCACCGGAACGGAGAGGTCGCATTGTACCACGGATTGGTCCGGGCCAAGCGGATCCGCAGGGTAAGAATTGATGATGAAGTTCTGATCCCAGCTGTAGCCCACAACGTAGTAGGTGCCGGGGGTGGTCACGGCATTCGGGTTTGGCGGATCGGGGGCCCCGATTGCGCCGTAGACATATACAGTACCGCCATAATATGCCGGGATATCGACGCTTCCTCCTGGGCAGAGGTAGGTTGTAATATCATCCAGGTGAGTCCATGGGGGCGGGTTGTAATTATAGCCGACCCCCATGCCACTGCTATTTGGGCCGCCGCCGCCACTAAAACTACCGGGTGTCCATGTTCCTCCTGGACCGGTACCTCCATTGGCACAGGCCGTATCGATCACCGTCAGTGTCCATGTGCCATCCCCGTTCCACCCGGCGAAGTAGTTGGCCAGGTCAAAACCGCCTTGGGGCGTGAAACTGCCCGTGAACGGTGCAGTTCCAGTGGCGATGTTCGTAAAGCCATTGAAGTGGGTATTGGTATAGTTCTGTCCACCTGCCCCGTTGAACTGCGAAAGAAGCAGCACAAT
>CALMYC010000027.1 GCA_937873385.1 uncultured Flavobacteriales bacterium
TGGCGACGCTGCTCATGCGCGTGCTCGGTCAGGCCACGGGCGCCGGCCTTTTGAAGCTCCGGCGAATCCAGCTTGCGCAGAAAGCGCTCAACCTCGTGCGACTGGTGGAAAGTCGCGGTGACGGAAACCAACAGCCCACCTCCGACGCCGCGGATTACGCGCCCGCCTTCTGGCCGCCCCACAGGCCGATTTTGCTCTCGGGGAAGAACCCCTACGAAATAAAATAATTTGAGCGATAGACCGCGAGGCCGCGCCTCGCGGGCGCCGGCCGGCTCGTACGGTCCCTAAGCCTTTGTTCCCACGCGGCTTTTCGGCCGCTCGCCAGCTCGTCGAGTCGCATGCTTGGCCGCCTTTTGTTGCATTGCCACATAAAGATTTCTTTATGTCTCACTAGGCGCCGCGCCTTGCCCGGCGAGGCGCACATAGGCGGAGCTGCAGCCGCTCGAGCGTCTGCGCGCAAGTCACCTATGCTAGTGAGGAACACGCGCTTTTTACGCTAAGTGCGCTCACCTGGTCAAGCCGCTAGGCGGAAGCTTGCACCTTGTATTGGCGGGCAAGCTCGAGCGGTGTTAGCAAGCACTAGCAAGCATCGCTGCGCTGCTATACTACGGGCGTGCAGGCCCACGCCTCGGCCGTTGCGCAAGCTAACCATGTCGAAAGTTCAAAACGAAAGTCCAAAGCTTTTTCGCGACTTCGCGAGAACGTGTTACTCAAAGCGTTTTTTAGGCAGTTGCACGCATTTTCCTCTTGCAAAAGCCGTAGTTTTAGGCGAGTATTGTTGAAAGAAAACGAGTCAACTTATCCAACTAAGGAGCTTGCATCATGTCAAAGACCGAAACCCGCGTTTTCCGCCAGTTCCCCGACACGCCGCGCGGCCGCATTCGCCGCGACACGCGCCGGGCGGTTATCGCTGCAAAGCGCTCCTGGGTCGACTCGCTTTGAGTTGAAAGTTGGACTTTACGAGAAAGATCGGAAGGACCATGGAAAAGCTTCTCATCATTTTCACGGCCGGCGCCATCTTCGGAGGCATCGCCAGTCACAAGGCAGAGTATGTCGCCGCAGACTATGCCGCGACGTGCGCCCGCAGCGACGAATGGGCCGACGGCGTGTTCCCGTCGCTTTCCTGGGATTGCAAGCTGGCCGACGTCATCTCCTGGGATATGGACGTGCCGGAACGCGACGTCGACTTTTGCGTGCTGGCCGACATGTACCCGACCGACGCGAACATCGAGGCTTGCACCGGCGAGCCTATCGACTTGGCATTCGGCGTCGACGCTTGACGCGCCGAAAGTTGGATTAGACGACAAAAGAAGGAAATCGCACCATGAGCCCGCAAGAAGCATTCTTTCTGTCCTACGTGGGGACCGCCCTATGGTCCAGCATGGACGATGACGGGGAGCCGCTGGACTCAAACTATGACCGCGACGACATTGCGGCCGAAACCTTGGACGCTATGCGCCGTGATTGCGAAGCGTTCTATGAGGCAAACCAATCCCATATCCATTGCGAAGACGCGCCCATGTCCCGTGAGTTTGAGGGGCCCATTGCGGCGCGTGAAGCCGCCATGGCATTGCAGCGCACCATGGAGGCGGCTTTGCGCGCGAAGGGGATCTTGAAGTAGGCGTTGTACGGCCGGTGTCCAAAGGCCGGTGCGCTGCTGCCGCGCCATGGACAAGGTGCCGATTGGTTCGGCTGCTCCCATATTGCACAGTACCTTATCGGCTGCACATTGACGGAAAATTCGCCATGGAGCCAGTTGAGGACTTCCGGAAGGCAGGCACGGACATCCTGCTTGAACCCGCCTTCCCCTACGGTGAAGACCTGCTCCAGTTCATTTGGGAAGCCGGCCTCTACAATCCCAACGAGCTGCGCACCACGGACCACGAACCGCTGGAAGTGCTCCACGCAGGCCGCATCCAGCCCAACGGAGGGCCCGACCTGAGCGATGCCCAAGTGCGCATTGGCGGGCAGTTGTGGGCGGGCAATGTGGAGGTGCACCTGCGCACCAGTGAATGGAATGCCCACGGCCACCAGCATGATCCGGCCTACAACAACGTCGTGCTTCATGCCGTGTATCAACACGATGCCGAGGTATGTACACAGAATGGCCGCCGCCCGCCTACGATCGAGTTGCGGCAGCGGATCCATGAGCCCAACCTGCTGCTGCACCAGGCGCTGATGATGGAGCACCGCACCGTCCCTTGTGCAAACCACCTTCACGATGTGGATCCCGCCCGCATCCGCCTTTGGCTGGAACGCCTGTTGGTGGAGCGTTTGGAACGGAAGGCGCGGGAGGTGGAAGCCTTGTACCGCAGCTTGGGCAACGATCCCGCCGAAACACTGCACCATATCCTGCTGCGCAGCTTGGGTGGGCCGGTGAACAGCGATGCGTTCGGCATGTTGGCCCATGCACTTCCGCTCCGGGTATTGCTCAAATACCGGGATGACGCGGTGCGCGTGGAAGCCTTGTTGCTGGGCCAGGCGGGCTTTCTGGAGGATGTGTTCACCGAGGAATACCCGCTTCTGTTGCAACAGGAGCACCGCTGGTTGGCAAAGCTCCACGGTCTTCGTCCGGTGCCCGCCGCCGCATGGAAACTGGGCCGTTTGCGCCCGCCCAACTTTCCCACGGTCCGCCTAGCCCAATGGGCATCAGCCGTGGCCTCCCTGGATCACGGCTATGACCAACTTTTGGCACAGGAGGACCCCGTGGTCCTTGCCGGCTTGCTGCAGGTGGAAGCGTCGGAATATTGGCGGGACCATTACCGTCCGGGCCACCGCGCGGAGGCGAAACCCAAACGATTGGGACGGGATATGGCCGAAGGGCTCATCATCAACGGCATTGTACCCTATCTGTTTGCCATGGGGCGCATCCGTGGCGATCCAAGTTGGGAAGAGCGTGCCATCACCCTGATGGAACGGCTGCCTGCCGAACGCAATACCGTGATCCGGGAATGGAGCGGCTTGGGCATAGCGGCCACTTCAGCAGGGCAGGGGCAAGCGCTCCTCGAGTTGAGGAGCCGCTATTGTGCGGAACGGAAATGCCTGAATTGCGCCATCGGGGTGCAACTGCATAAACAGCTTGGCCAAACGCACCGCTTTGTTGATCACTGTGAAAAATAGGAGGCTTGCACATCCCGCTCTAACTTGCGGCGCTGTTCATGCAACGGGCTGTTCCTGGAATGATCGACCACATCAAGACCTTCTGCGAACGTTACGCGTTCGGTGTCTGCGAATGGTGGGCACACAAGCTCAACATCAAGACCGAACAGGTCCGCCTAAGCTTCATCTACCTCAGTTTTGTCACCGTGGGCCTGAACGTGGTGGCCTATCTGGTGATGGCCTTCGTGCTTCAGCACAAGGAGCGCATCAAGCGGCCGTTCGCCAAGCGAAGCACGGTTTGGGAGTGGTGAAGGCGCCCATGCCATGAGCAACAACGACGTTCTCAAAAAGCTGCGCGTGGCCCTGAAGTTGCGCGACACCGACATCGTGAAGATCCTGGCCCTCGTGGATTTCCACATGACCACCTCCGAACTGAACGCGTTCTTCAGGGCCGAGGACCATCCAAACTACAAGGAAGCCGGGGACCAGGTGCTCCGCAATTTCCTCAACGGGCTTGTTATCCATTTGAGAGGGCCGAGGCAGGGGTAGTGCGTGGTGCTTAGTGCGCAGTTGTTAGTTGTCAGGAAGTTCCGGCAACCCACAACTGACAACTGATCATCACCCCCTCTGCAGCACCACCTTGCCGCTGGCCCACGCATCGCCCACGGGGCACCGCAGCAGATAGATGCCCGTGGCATAAGCACCCAGGTCCAATTCCACGGCGGCGTTGGCGGGGAGGTTCTTCAGCACCTGGAGCACCTTGCCGCCAAGGTCTGTGATATAAAGCTCGGCAATGGCCGCATCGGCGGTGATGTGGACCAGCCCCGTGGTGGGGTTGGGCCAATAGCGCCAAGTGATCTTGCCCTGGGCGGCACCGCCCTCAGGAACGGCCATGGCCGTATCCGGCGACAGCGGCACCGTTACGGACGAATCCGGGAAGGCCAAGGCCAGCTCGGGAAGCTGCTGCTGGCAGTCGGGCATGTAGGTGAAGCTCTTCAGGATGCGCACCAACAGGGCGTTGAGCGACTCCACGTTGTACGCATCGGTGCTGGGCGCAATGTGCGGGTTTCCCACGCCGCTGTGGTCGGTCAGGAAGGTGTACGTGCCATTGGTGGCCAGGGCCAAGGTGCGCATCAGGTACTCACTGCTCTTGTCGATCCCGCTTGCCGCTATGGGCACAATGCGGATTCCCTTGGCCGCCGCTTCGGCGCCGAGTTCCCGCATCCGTTTCCGCACTTCAGGTGTAAGGTGCGGCCCCGCGTCCAGCACCAAGAACAGGATCCGCGCTCGGGCCTCGCTGCTCCACGAAAGGCCGTTGATGGCGCTGTCCAACGCGATCTCCACGGCCTCCGGCGTATCTCCGCCCCCGTCGGCACGCTGTTCGGAAATGAAATTCACCGCGGTGGAAAGCACCCGGGTAAAATCCATGGTGCGCGTGGTGTACTCATCACGCGTGCCCGCATCGCGGTAAAACACATTGGCGAAGCGGAAATTGAGCTTGTCGCCAATGCGCTTGCCTTGGTAGATGATGTCGTTCATTTCCGCCTTCAGGAAGTCGATCTCGTCCTGCATGGAGCCTGTGGCATCCACCACAAAGGCCACATCCACCGCGTCGCTCGGCCCGCAGGCCACATCCAGCACCAAGCGGTTCAGGGCTTGGGCGAAGGGGCGTGCATGCTCCACGCGGAAGGACTGTCCCGCGTATTCGGCCTCGATCAGCAGTGCGCCGGCGTCCGTGCTGTCGCCGGCATCCAGGGTGGCCCACAGTTCGGCCTTGCCGGTGTTGTCCGTGCGGCAGCGGTACAGCACCGTGCCGTCGGTCCGCTTCAGCCGCACGGGGACATCCGCCAAGGGCAGGCCCTGCCGGGTTTGCAGGTCAAGCGTATAGCGGCCCTTGGGTGCCATGCCCCAATGCTGCCGCAAGCTGGCAAGGGCGCCTTCCGAAAGATCGCCCCATTGCGTCCATTTGGCAAAGTCGTTCACCTCGCCGGCCGTGAGCACGCCGCTGCCAGCCCTGGTGCGGCTAACGCCGCCGCCACCGAACGCGGGCGGCAGTGCGGCACCGGAATAGGGGCGGAGCCCGCCCTTGCCCGTCCCGCCGTCATCTTCCGTGGCCTTGCCGATGTCCATGGTGGTATAGCTCGCGGATACCTTGCTCTCCGCAATGCGCGGCCTGCCCTTGGAAGCCTCCTTTTCCCCGGCCACCGCAAAGTCCACCTTCTCATCGGCCTTCACCCGCACCATGCGCGTGCTGCTTGCATAGCCGTCATAGCTCACCACGCATCGGTACAGGCCGGTGTCCAGCCGCACGTTGAAATTGCCCAGACGGTCGGTGAGCACTGAGGCCACCAGCTTGTCGCCGCGGTAGATGTCCACGTTGCCGTAGCCCAGTGCGGACTTGGCTGCGCCTGTATTCAAGTTGCCGCTGATGGATTGTGCGAAGAGCAATGAGCTGAGAAAAGTGAAGCAGGTGAAGAAGAGAAGAAGACGGTGGCGCATGGTGGCTTTGTAGGTTGAAGTGCTGTCCCGTACACGCCAATCCCAGCCACGTTCAATCGCACCACACTTTTCCGGTATAGAGCATCAATCCCCATGGAAAAGCCAATCCGCGACCCTGTGCATGCTCCCCGCATTCTTCGCGCCTACGCGTCTTCGTGTGAGTCCCTTTGGTTCCCCTTCCGGCTATGGCCCTGCCACCTGCCCCTGCCGCTTGCCACCTAACAACTAACTGACAACCACGAACCAGGAACCATGAACCACCAACTGCATTCCCCGCGGCTCCTACCTTCGCCCGCCATGCGCATCCTCCTTACCGGCAGCAACGGGCTGCTGGGGCAAAAGCTGATCACGGCCCTGCGGAATGACCCGCAAGTGGAACTGCTTGCCACCTCCCGGGGCGAGGACCGCACCGCCGAACCCCTGGGTCCGCGCTACCGCGCCATGGACATCACGCGCAAAGCAGACGTGGATGCAGTGATCGGCGATCTTCGTCCGGATACTATCATCCATACCGCGGCCATGACCAATGTGGATGCCTGCGAACTCGATCCAGCCGCGTGCCAATTGCAAAACGTCACGGCCACGCAGCTCCTGGTGGATGCGGCCAAACGCGTTGGCAGCCACTTCATCTTCCTCAGCACCGATTTCATCTTTGACGGGAAGAACGGCCCGTACCGGGAAGAGGACCCACCCGCCCCGCTCAGCATCTACGGGCAAAGCAAGCTCGATGGCGAACGCATCGTGCAACAAGCCGGCCTTGAACGCTGGTCCATCGCGCGCACCATCATCGTGTACGGCGTTGCCAAGGGCTTGAGCCGCGGCAACGTGGTGCTTTGGGCGAAAAGCGCGTTGGAGAAAGATGAACCCATCAAGGTGGTGGACGACCAGTGGCGCATGCCCACCCTGGCGGAAGACCTGGCCGATGGCTGCATCCGCATCGCCAAACAAAAAGCCGATGGCATCTTTCACCTCAGCGGCCCGGACGGCATGAGCATCCTCGAACTGGTGCAGCGCGTGGGCACCTTCTTCCAGCTGCCCGCGGCCAAGGTGCAAGCAATCAAGAGCGACAGTCTGGGCCAACCTGCCAGGCGCCCGCCCGTCACGGGTTTCGTGCTGGACAAGGCCCGCCGGGATCTCGGCTATGCCCCGCACGGCTTTGAACAAGGATTGGCCATTTTACGGGATCAATTGGAAGCATAGCTTCACGGCGCATGGCGCGCCGAAGGCAACAGCGGAATTGGCGGGAGGAACTGAAAGACCTCTTTGCCATGCACCGCGGCGAGCGCAGGGGATTTGCAGTGCTTTTGGGGCTCTGCATCCTTGCTGCAGGCTGGATCACATGGGAGCAATGGATACGGCCAAGGTCCATGAAGGACGGGGAGGAGCTGATGATTGCCTGGCGAAAGCTCCAAAGCGATCCCAATGGGCACAATTCATTTGCCCAGCGCCGGTTGCCGGCCATCACGCCGGTTGCATTTGATCCCAATGGGTTGTCCGTGGACCAATGGGCCCGCTTGGGCTTGTCCGAAAGGCAAGCTGCGTCCATCCATCGCTTTGAGGAGCGTGGCGGCCGGTTTCGCACCAAATCGGACCTCGCCAAAATGCGGGTGGTGGACCCGGCGCTTTTCGCGCTTTGGGAACCGTACATCCAACTGCCCGATTCCCTGCCCCGCCGCCACTGGCCGCGCTGGGAGTGGGACAAGGGACCCACAAGCGATGGCACTGCCAGATCCGATCGGGCGGGGGGTCGCAGCCACCCGGTGCAGACCAGGGTGGAGCTGAACACGGCGGATTCCGCCGCCTTGGTGGCCGTTCGCGGCATCGGACCGTCTTTCGCACGTTCCATTCTCCGCTACCGTGAACGCTTGGGCGGTTTTGCCAACTTGGAGCAATTGGCCGAAGTGCCCATTCTGCGCGACAAGCCGGATGCCGTGCAAAAACTTCGGAACCAACTCTCGATCGACCCGGACCAGCTCCGGCGCATTCCGTTGAACACGTGCACCGTGGAGCAACTGGGCCCGCATCCCTACGTCGGTTGGAAGGTGGCCAAGGCCTTGGTGGCCTACCGCAACCAGCATGGTCCCTTCAAAAATGTGGCCGACATCGCAGGTTGCGCACTGGTCACCGACAGCATCCGTGCCCGAATTGCACCATATCTAAGTGTGGATGAGTGATGCCTGGCCGGGCGGGCAATGGGCTGGACCAAGCCCGATCACCCCCATGCGGAGGAACGGGTTTACTTTGCAGCCGCTTCGGAAGGGCCTGCTTTTGTGGTCCTGTGGCGTAAACCTTGACGATGGAGTTCAGTACCTCGGAAAACCGCAAAATGATAACCAGCGCAGTGCGCGACCTGGTGGAACGCGAACTGCGCCCCAACCTGATGGACTGGGATGAAAGCCAGCACATGCCCGTCGACCTGTTCAAGGATCACTTCGGGCCGGCCGGCATGCTCGGTGTACTGGTTCCGGAGGAATATGGCGGCGCAGGCCTCGGCTACCAGGAATATGTGGACACCATCGTTGAGGTGGCCCGGGTTTGTGGCAGCGTGGGGCTCAGTGTGGCCGCCCACAACTCACTTTGCACAGGCCACATCATGTACTTCGGAAACGAGGCACAGAAGCGGAAATGGCTGACCAAGTTGGCCACCGGTGAATGGCTGGGTGCATGGGCGCTCACCGAGGCCGGCACCGGAAGCGATGCCATGCGCATGGCCACCACCGCCCGCAAGGAAGGAAAAGAGTGGGTGCTCAACGGCACCAAGAATTGGATCACCCACGGCATCAGCAGTGATGTGATGGTGATCATGGCCCGCACCGGTGAACTGCTTGACAGCCACGGCATGACCGCCTTTGTGGTGGAGCGCGGCACCAAGGGCCTGCTGGCCGGAAAGAAGGAAAACAAGCTGGGCATGCGCGCCAGCGAAACCGCCGAAGTGATCTTGCAGGATTGCCGCATCCCGGAGGAAAACGTGCTCGGCAAAGTGGGCGAGGGCTTCCAACAGGCCATGAAGGTGCTGGACGGTGGGCGAATCAGCATTGCGGCCCTGGCCCTGGGCATTGCAAAAGGCGCCCTTGATGCCGCCGTGGCCTATTCCAAGGAAAGGCACCAGTTCGGAAAACCCATCTCCGAATTCCAGGCCATCAGCTTCAAACTGGCCGACATGGCCACTAAGATCGAGGCCGCCGAGCTGTTGATCCGCAGCGCCAGCGACCTCAAGAACAAAGGCCAACGCATGACCAAGGAGGGGGCCATGGCCAAGTATTACGCCAGTGAGGTCAGCGTGCAGGTAAGCACCGATGCCGTCCAGATCTTCGGCGGATACGGATACACCAAGGACTTCCCCGTGGAGAAATTCTACCGCGACAGTAAGCTCTGCACCATCGGCGAAGGCACCAGTGAGATCCAAAAACTGGTGATCAGCAGGGACGTGCTGCGGTAAGGGCAATTGGTGAAAGTTGTCAGTGGTCGGTGGCTGGTGATCGTTGGTGGTGGTCGGTAACTGGGGATAGGTGACCGGCGATCGGTCATTCTGGCAACCATGCTGCGGCATGGTTGGCAACCAAGAACCAACACATGGCAACTGAGCAGGCATTTGGTGAGAAGTAGCCCTTTCAACTCCCGGCTTTCCCAAGTCCATTGCACCGATCCACTAAAACACTATATTTGCGCCCCCAATCAGAAAAGGAACATGCTGATCATCCCGGTGAAGGAAGGCGAACCCATCGACAAGGCGCTCAAGAAGTTCAAGAAGAAGTTCGAGCGCACGGGCACGCTGCGTTCCCTGCGCAAGCGTCAAGCTTTTTCCAAGCCGTCCGTGGTAAAGCGCACCCAGCGCCTGCGGGCCATTTACAAGCAGGAGACCTACGGCGGCGAGCAATAAGCCGCTATCACCAGCCACCTGTAGAGAACAAACAAGCAAAGGCGCAGGGACCAACCGGTCCTTGCGCCTTTTTTGCATGTCCTTGCCCCTCTCTCCATGCCCGTCAACCGCTTTTTGGAATACCTCGCCTATGAGAAGCGCGCCAGCCCGCTAACCGTAAAAGCCTATGGGGAGGACCTGGCCCAGTTTGCCGCTTTTCTGGTGGACCAAGTGGGCCTCGGACAAGTGGAGGAGGCGACCGACAAAGCGGTGCGTGCCTGGATGATGCACCTCCTGGAGCATGGCACCGGCGCGCGGTCAGTGAACCGCAAGCTCAGTGCCCTGAGGGCGTACTACCGCTTTGCCCGCACCGTGGGCGCTGTGCTAGCCGACCCCACGGAACTCATCGATCCACCCAAGACCCCACAACGGTTGCCTGAATTTGTGCCGGAACGCAGCATGCGCCACCTCCTGGACGAGATGCCGTGGCCGGATGGCTTTGAGGGCCTGAGGGACCGCCTGATCATGGAACTGCTGTATGGCACGGGCATGCGCCTGGCCGAGCTGCTTGGACTTACACCCGCAGCCATGGACTTGCGCCGGGGCACCTTGCGCGTACTGGGCAAGCGCAACAAGGAGCGCATACTGCCACTGGCCGCCCCGCTGATCCATCTATTGCGGGAGTACCTGGTGGTGCGCGATGCCCTGCCGTTGCCCTCCACGGCGGATTCGCCGCTGCTGGTGCGCCCGGACGGCAACCCGCTTCCACGGCGCACCGTACAATCCTTGGTGAAGCATTACCTTAGTGCGGTCACTACCCAGGACAAGAAAAGCCCGCACGTGCTGCGCCACACCTTCGCCACACACATGTTGGAACACGGTGCCGACCTGAACGCCGTGAAGGAGCTATTGGGCCACGCGAACCTTGCGGCCACACAGGTGTATACCCACAACACCATCGAACGCCTCAAACAGGCCCATCGCCAAGCACATCCGCGGGGCGGGGCCACATCATCGGCAGGAACCAAAACGTAAAAGTGACATGAACGTGAACGTGCATTCCCTCCATTTCGACGCTGACATCAAATTGGTCAATTTCATCAAGGAAAAACTCGGCAAGCTCACCCTCTTTCACGACAGCATCCTTGGCGGTGAAGTGACCCTGCGCGTGGGGCCTGATGGCGAACGGCCGGAGAACAAGCATGTGGAGATACGGCTGGCCGTACCGGGAAATGACCTTTTCGCGAAGCGCCGCGCCGCCAGTTTCGAGGAGGCCGCGGTGAACACCATCGAAGCCTTGCGCAACCAGGTGGAGCGCGACAAAGCCAAGGTGCGCGGGTGATCCCGAACCTCCGGTGATACCGGCCATTTTGATCCTTTAACGACGACCGTGGCGATGTTCATGGCCGCTTCATTTGGAGGAGCCGTGTTTTTGTTTACATTTGCAGGCCCAATTCCGGGGGTACCACCTCCGGAAGCGGGTCGGGAACGTTCTTTTTCTTGCTGTACATGCCAATGTAGCTCAGCTGGTAGAGCAGCTGATTTGTAATCAGCCGGTCGTGGGTTCGAGTCCCTCCATTGGCTCCGTGAACAGAACAGGGGAGATACCCAAGCGGCCAACGGGGGCAGACTGTAAATCTGCTGTCTTACGACTTCGTAGGTTCGAATCCTGCTCTCCCCACAAATACGGAGCCATTTTCCGGAAGCACGCCACCGGCGCGGCGACCGGCACCAAGCGGGAGTAGCTCAGTTGGTAGAGCATCAGCCTTCCAAGCTGAATGTCGCGGGTTCGAATCTCGTCTCCCGCTCTTTGGCCGCCGCGGCACCAGCGGTGGCGGCCATCGCCCGGACCCTGCTTCCAAGGGCACGGCGAACCAACAATACAAAGGCCTTTGTAGCTCAGAGGTAGAGCACTTCCTTGGTAAGGAAGAGGTCGCGGGTTCAATTCCCGCCAAAGGCTCCAGAAGAGGAGAAAGGAGGAAACCCGGAAGGGTGGCATGAACAGCAAGGGAGATCAACCCCGAAGCGAACGAAAGAAAAACCACAAACGACCACAATC
>CALMYC010000028.1 GCA_937873385.1 uncultured Flavobacteriales bacterium
CCATCGGCCTGGCCACGGGGGGGGGCATGTACTTCGCGGCCAGCGCAACCACGGCGATCGCGCTGGGGATCCTCTGGGCCATGCAACCACTGGAACGCCTCTATGACAAACGCTTCAAACAGCGCACACTGGAACTGACCACTCACCGGAATGCCGATGATTCCGCGCTGATCCGGCATTTGCTGCAGAACGCTGAATTCCGTGTACGAACGTTTACGCGGGACACCACTGAAGAGGGATTCCTCTACCTCCTGAGGTTCGATCCGCTGGATGAGGAAGCGTTGGACCGCGTCCTGCAAGAAGTAAGGAACGACCCTGCGGTGAAAGAGGTCTTCTGGAGCCGGTAGCCCCCCACTTTTCAAAAGTTTTCCACGCGCACCAAGGCCCGCATGGAGCCGGGGTACCTTCGCGCCACATTCCATTCCTGTCTGCCGGTCCCGCCCATGAACTCCCCAGAAACGGAAACCACCAAGAGCACTTCCATCGAGGAACTGAAATCCATGGCCAGCCAGGTGCGCCGCGACATTGTCCGCATGGTGCATGGTGCGCAAAGCGGCCACCCGGGCGGCTCACTGGGCTGCACCGACTTCCTTACGGCCCTCTATTTCCATGTACTGCGCCACGACCCCGCCAACTTCACCATGGACGGCATTGGTGAAGACCTCTTTTTCCTCAGCAACGGCCACATCAGCCCCGTGTTCTATAGCGTGCTTGCGCGCAACGGCTACTTCCCCATTGAAGAACTGAAGACCTTCCGCCGCATCAACTCACGCCTGCAAGGGCACCCCACCACACATGAGGGACTGCCCGGAGTGCGCATGGCCAGCGGTTCGCTGGGGCAAGGGTTGAGCGTAGGCGTGGGCGCCGCCTTGGCCAAGAAGCTCAACGGCGATCCCACCCTGGTCTTCACCCTCCACGGCGACGGCGAACTGCAGGAAGGCCAGATCTGGGAGGCCGCCATTGCCGCAGCCGGCAAGAAGGTGGATAACCTGATCTCCACCGTGGACTGGAACGGCCGCCAGATCGATGGGGATGTGGATGATGTGATGCCTTTGGGCGACCTGCACGCAAAATGGGCCGCCTTCGGCTGGGATGTGATGGAAATGCAAGGAAACGACATGGCCCAAGTGCTGGACGGCCTTGGCAAAGCCATTGGCCGAACGGGCAAAGGCAAGCCGGTGATGATCCTGATGCGCACGGAAATGGGCAGTGGCGTGGATTTTATGGTGGGCAGCCACGAGTGGCACGGCATCGCACCCAATGATGCCCAACTGGCCCAGGCCTTGAAGCAACTGCCGGAAACAATCGGCGATTATTGAAGTCGTGGGCGGCCCGTACTCCTTCAGCATGATCGGCACGCTTTTGCGTTGTGGGTTTGGCATGGGTAGGCAGTTGTCCGTTGTCAGTTGCTGGTTGACAGGTCGTGCGCCACTCAGCCACGGGGCTCCGACGTCTTCCCTCCTGCTTTGCTCCTTTCTTCTTCTCCCCGTACTTCTATCCGCCCAGAAAGTGGAGCAACCACAGCTTACGCGCATCCTCTTTGTGATGGACTGCAGCAATAGCATGAACGCCTTCTGGGGAACGGAGCCCAAGATCGATGCCGCCCGGGCGGTACTGTTGAAGGCGCTGCCCCCGTTGGAGGAAGCACCGGACGTCCAGCTCGGGCTGCGCCTCTACGGCCACCAAAGCCGCATCGAACCCGGTAAACAGGACTGCGACGACACCAAGCTGGAAGTGCCGTTCGGCCCGCACAACGGCGATGCCATCCGCGCAAAAATGAAATCCGTGCGCTGCCTGGGCACCACGCCCATTGCACGTTCGCTGGAGAAAGCCGCCGATGATTTCCCGGACCGCAAGGCGCGCAACATCATCATCCTGATCACCGACGGCATTGAGGCCTGCGACGAGGACCCCTGTGCCGTGAGCCGCGCCCTGCAGGCAAAAGGCATCATCCTAAAGCCCTTCGTCATCGGCATCGGCATTGAGGATGCAGGCAAGTACAGCCTGAAGTGCGTGGGCAACTACTACGATGCGGGGAGCCCGGAAATGTTCGACCGCGTGCTGAACGTGGTGATCGACCAGGCCCTGCATACCACCACCACCCAATTGCTGCTCCTCACGGACGACAGCAAGCCCACCGAAACCGACGTGCCTGTCACCTTCTACGACCAGCGCACCGGTGAGGACCGGTACGATCTCGTGCATACCATCGCCCTCGATGGTGAGCCTGACACCCTGGACATCGATCCCGTGTTCACGTACCGGATCGTGGCACACACCCTGCCGCCCAGCGTGAAGGAGAATGTGGCCATCGAACCGGGTGTACACAACGTGATCGCCCTGATGGCCGGGCAAGGCCGGCTGGAATTGAAGATCGAAGGAGCGGTGACCGCCGAACAGCCTGTGGCCTGCATCGTGCGCAAACACGGCGAAACGGCAACGGTGAACGCCCAGCTGATGAACACTTCACAGCTCTACCGCACCGGTGCGTACGACCTGGAAGTGCTCACCTTGCCGCGCCTTTACATCCCCGACGTGGTGATCAAGCAAAGTGGCGTAACCCCCGTGGGCATTCCGCGCAGCGGCGTGCTGAACGTGATCAGCAAAGGCCCGGGACCGGGCGCCATCTTCAAGAAAAACGGCAACGAACTGGAATGGGTGGTGGATCTGGACCGAAAGATCGGCCAGAACCAATTCAAGCTCCTGCCCGGCGAATACCGCGTGATCTACCGGCGCGGCGAGGCCCGCGAAACCGCCTTTTCCGTAGTGAAGGATTGCACCATCATCAGCGGAAGGGCCATCAACATCGAACTCTAAATGTACCGTCGACCCACCGGGTCGTCCCACCCAAAAGAAGCCCCATGACCTCCTACCCCGTACTCGACAAAAAAGACACGCGCAGCGGCTTTGGTGCCGGATTGCTGGAAGTGGGCCGCAACGACGACCGCGTGGTGGCGCTTTGCGCCGACCTCACCGGCTCGCTGAAAATGGACGCCTTTGCAAAGGAATTCCCGGATCGCTTCTTCCAGGTGGGCATTGCGGAAGCCAACATGATGGGCATGGCCGCGGGCATGACCGTGGGCGGGCTGATCCCCTTCACCGGCACGTTCGCCAACTTCAGCACCGGCCGCGTGTACGACCAGATCCGGCAGAGCATCGCCTACGCGGGCAAGAACGTGAAGATCTGCGCCAGCCATGCGGGCCTCACCCTTGGCGAGGACGGTGCCACCCACCAGATCCTGGAGGACATCGGCCTGATGAAAATGCTGCCCGGCATGACGGTGATCGTGCCCTGCGACTTCAACCAGACCAAACAGGCCACAATCGCCATCGCCGACCATGACGGGCCGGTATACCTGCGCTTCGGGCGGCCCAAATGGCCCGTGTTCATCCCTGAGGGGATGCCATTCGAGATCGGCAAGGCCCAAGTGCTCAGCAACGGCATGGATGTCAGCATCTACGCTTGCGGGCACCTGGTGTGGAAAGCCCTGCAAGCGGCGGAATTACTGGAGAAACAAGGCATCCATGCCGAGGTGGTGAACGTGCACACGATCAAACCATTGGACACGGCGGCCGTCCTAGCTTCCGCCAGGAAGACCGGATGCGTAGTGACCTGCGAGGAACACCAGCGGAACGGCGGCTTGGGCGACAGCATTGCCCAACTGCTCGCGCGCGAACTGCCCATGCCGATGGAATTCGTGGCGGTGAACGACAGCTTTGGCGAAAGCCGCACGCCCCACCAGCTCTTGGCAAAGTACGGGCTGGACACACCGGACGTGGTGGCCGCCGCGCTGAAGGTGCTCAAGCGGAAATAGCCGGGTAAGGCTTCGCCAATGGAAGAAGCCACTGATGCCGAATTGATCGCCCTCTTCCGCAAGGAGGAGAGCAGGCACTACGCCTTCAACCTGATCGTGCGCAAGCACCAGCGTCGGCTCTACGGCTTCATCCGCCGCATGGTCACCGATCCGGACGAGACCAAGGACGTGCTGCAGGAGGTCTTCCTCAAAGCATGGACGGGCCTGGACCGCTTCCGCGAGGATGCGCAGCTCTTCAGCTGGCTCTACCGCATCGCGCACAACGAAAGCATCAGCCACCTCAAGCGCATGCGGCGCGGCTTTTTCGTAAGCGATGCCAAGATCACAGATCGGCTCACCACCACCTTGGATTCCAGCGAACACTTCAGTGGAGATGCCATAGAGCGCAAATTGCAGCGCGCGGTGATGAACCTGCCTCCGAAGCAAAGGGCCGTATTCACCATGAAGTACTTCGACGAAATGAAATACGAGGAGATGAGCCACGTGACCGGAACGAGCGTGGGCGCACTGAAATCCAGCTTCCACATCGCGGTGAAAAAGATCGGGGACGAACTCACCCGGGCCGATCAAACCATTGGTCCAACGCGCAGTCCAATCCGGTAACGACCATGAAACCCGACCAGTGGAACGAGGAACTTCGCCGGGATGCCCCGACGTTGCACGGGCTGCCCAAGTCCGATCCCTTTGTGGTGGAACAAGGATTTTTCGACCGCTTCCCGCACGAAGTGCAGGCATTGGCCACAAAACCGGCACGAACTTCATGGCGGCTTTGGCTGAAACGCACCGCCGTTGCACTGCCCGCCTTGGCCGTGCTGATCTTCACCCTGCATTCCTTGCAGCCCACAGCGGCACCGGTTGCCGATGAGGCATCCTATGATGACCTGCTGTATTCCTCCGTCGCCGACCAAATGGGTACGGACGAGGTACTGGAGAATGCAGATGCCGATGATTGGCCGGAGTTCACCACGGTCACTCTACAGCTTTCCACGGATGAAGCCTTGGCCTATGTGGACCACAACCAGATCGACCTGAACGAATACCTGTACTGAAGATGCTTGTAAGATCACTGAAACACGTGCTGTTCGCGGCCATCGCGTGCGCGTTCTTCACGGCCCATGCACAGGATGACGGTCCGATGATCCCGCCAGAGCGGATGCAGGAGATCAACGCCCAGAAAAGCGCCTTCATCACCCAACGGCTCAAGCTCACAACCGAGGAATCCCGCGCCTTCTGGCCCGTGTACGACAAATACCAGGCAGACCTGCGGGCCGCACGGAAGGATGACCGCACGGACCGGAATGCCCGCCGCCTGGGCGGGACCATGACCGAGGCGGAAGCTTCAAAGGCCATTGCGGAGGAACTACAGTCCAGGCAAGCCCAACTGGACCTGCGCAAGCGCTATGTGGATGAATTCAAGAAGACCATCGGTGCGGTGAAGACCCTCCAACTCGGCGAGGCGGAGCGAGACTTCAACAGGGAATTGCTCAAGCGCATCCGGGAGCGCAATGCGGGTGGCGGCCAACGGTAGGCTGAAGAGGCCGGCTGCGGCAAGGATTTTCCCGGACATTCCGGGGCAAGCTATCTTGCCCCGATCATGTTAAGCGACAGGTTCCGCCTGAATGAGGCCAAGCCCTTGATGGACAAGGCCATGGAGATCCGTGAGCTGGTGGATCTCATCTTGGAGGCGGCTCCTGAAGAAGTTGAGGAAAAGGCCCCTGAAAGGGGAAGGAAGAAAACAGAGGATGATTTCCGCAGGGAATCACTCCGGGCGCAAATGGATGAGATGTACGGCGCATCAATCCTGATCCCGGCCAAGATAGCCGGGGCCGAGGGAGGTGATGTGTATGACATCCGCATGGAGAACGCCACCCTGATCCGCAAGGCTGCCCGTGAATTGGTCGTGGGCTTGCGGGGTCTGGAGATCTTCGGCTACGACGAACCGCGCTACTTTGATCTGCTTCGGGAGGAGGTGGAAGAATTCAGGAAGCTCTTTGTGGCCTGGGTTCAAGCGTTCGACAAGAACCGCTTCATCGCTGACGATTGGGGCTTGTTCAATCCACCTGGTGTCAATCCCGGGGATGACATCATCGGCGGCTTCGGCGATGATGATGATGATGACGATGGGGACCCGGATGACGATCCATTCGGAAACCGTTGATCCAGGCTTCTTCCATCCTCAAAACAGGGTATAGAGGGCATCTCAAAATTCTCCTTCGGGCTGCACTTGGGTCTTTCATGGCCATTTTGCGTTGCTTGATCCTCACAAAGCCACCGGCTATGCTCCGGTTTCACGCCTCATCTGGCCGCGAAATCCCACAAGCTCGCCACCAAAAACAATTTTGAGATGCCCTCTAGCCGACCAGGATCCCTGACATGCAATGGACACTGCCAAGACGGATCCCACCGACCTTCGCGCCATGTCCGAACCATCTAGCGCCTTCCAAAGGCACCTTGCGCAAACCAGTCCCTTCCCCATTGCCTTGGACATCATTGGTGCTGAAGGCTGCCATCTGCACACCCGCAACGGCAAGCGTTATTTGGACCTGGTGGCCGGCCTGGCCGTGAACAACACAGGCCACCGCCATCCAAAAGTGATCACGGCCATCAAGGCCCAGTTGGACCGCTACCTGCATGTGATCCCCTACGGCGAGTTCATCCAGGAACCGCAAGTGCGCTTTGCTCAACGGCTCACCGGCCTGCTGCCAGCGGGTTTGGACAGTGTGTATTTCGTGAACAGCGGCACGGAGGCCAATGAGGCCGCACTGAAATTGGCCAAGCGGATCACCGGCCGCACCAAGCTGGTGGCCTGCCACAAAAGCTACCATGGCAGCACGCATGGATCGCTGAGCATCACAGGCAATGAAGAGAAGAAGTACCGCAACCGTCCGCTGCTTCCGGATGTGCATTTCATGCATTTCAACAGACTGGAGGACCTGGAACTGATCGATCAGAGCACCGCTGCAGTGGTGGTGGAAACCATTCAGGGTGATGCCGGTGTGCGCATCCCCGAAGCGGCGTGGATGCAGGCCCTGCGCGCACGTTGCACTGAAGTGGGCACCATGCTCATTTTCGATGAAGTGCAGACGGGCTTCGGACGTACCGGAAAGCTCTTCGCCTTCGAGCATTACGACGTGGTGCCGGACATTCTGGTACTGGGCAAGGCACTCGGTGGTGGCATGCCCATGGGTGCCTTCATCAGCTCTGGGGCCAACATGCGCTTGCTCACCCATGATCCCGTATTGGGTCACATCACCACGTTTGGCGGGCACCCTGTTCCTTGCGTGGCGGGCCACGCGGCGTTGGATGTGCTGCTGGAGGAAGGCCTGGTGGAGAACGCACGGCGCATGGGCGATCTCTTCAAGAAACTGCTTTGCCATCCGGCCATTCACGAAGTGCGCGGCACCGGGCTCATGCTTGCCGTGGACCTCGGCAGTGCAGACCGGGTGCAAGGTGTGGTGAAAGGCTGCCTGGAAAGCGGCGTGCTCGGTTTCTGGTTCCTCAGCTGCCCCACCGCCTTTCGCATCGCGCCGCCACTGTGCATCACGGAAGCCCTGGTACGTGAGGCTTGCGAAGTGATCCTTCAGGAATTGGAGAGGACCTGAACAACCGGCAGCTCCTCCTCCACTTGCAAGGCCAACAGATCGTCCAATGATTCGCGTCTGCGGATCAAGATGGCCCGGCCGTCCATGACCAGCACTTCGGCGGGGCGCAGGCGCGAATTGTAATTGCTGGCCATGCTAAAGCCGTATGCACCGGCATTGAGGAAAGCGAGCACATCCCCTTCATGTATTTCGGGCAATTGGCGGTCGAACGCGAAGGTGTCTGTTTCGCAGATGTAGCCCACGACGGTATAGATCCGCTTTCGCCCATCGGGCCTGCTGGCATTCACAATGCCGTGGTAGCTGCCGTAGAGCATCGGGCGGATCAAGTGGTTCAGCCCGCTGTCCACCCCTGCGAAGATGGTGGCGGTGGTCTGCTTTACCAGGGAAACCGAGACCAGGAGCACACCCGCTTCGCTCACCAGGAATTTACCCGGCTCGAACCACAGCTCCACCGGTACGGCCCGTGCAGCGTTGAACCGGTGCATGCGCGCACAAAGCTGCTGCCCCAGGTCCTCCACGTCCGTGGCGATGTCATCGGGCTTATAGGGCACCTTGAAGCCACTGCCCATGTCCAGAAAGCGCAATTGCGGAAAGAGCGAGGCGGTTTCCACCAACAGTTCTGCCGCACGCAGGAATACCTCGGTGTCCAGTATGTCACTTCCGGTATGCATGTGCAGGCCCTCCACCCGCAGGCCGTGGGTGGCTACCACGCGCTCCACGTGCCGCATCTGGTGGATGCTGATCCCGAACTTGCTGTCGATGTGGCCCGTGCTGATGCGTTCGTTGCCTCCAGCCATGATGTGCGGATTGACGCGCAGGCACACCGGCACCCTGCCGCCGTATGCCTGGCCGAAGCGTTCCAGGACCG
>CALMYC010000029.1 GCA_937873385.1 uncultured Flavobacteriales bacterium
TCAGCTATCGGTAGGCTGCGTGCCCAAGCACGCCACGCTCAGCATACACGATGCCAGCGGGCGCGTGGTGCGGCAAGAACCTTGGCCTGCGGGCACATATACGCACACGCTACGGGCAGGCCTGCTGGCACCTGGCACCTACCTGGTGCGCTTGCAAGAAAAAGCAGGATCGCTTTACTCGGGCAAACTAATTCTACTGCCATGAACAACACACGAAGAACAAATGCGAAGGAGGGGGCATGAACGCCGGGATGCACCAGAAACCGCACGTGGATGCAGGGTCCCCGAAGCGGGAGACCCTGCGGGAGGAGAAATTGCGCGACCAGTGAAGGTCATTGGAAAGGCGAAGGGCATATCTGCGCGGTCGGCGGTTTTCCCGAAGGTTTCGGCATTTCTCCGCGCCTCAGCGTCTCTGCGGCCAATTCCTGAATTACCTCCGGTGTACATTCGCCGCGCATGGACATCTCCATCGTTATCCCCCTGCTGAATGAGCACGAGTCGCTGCCGGAATTAGTGGCGCAACTGCACACCGTGCTCGGAGGCATGGGCAAGACATACGAAATTCTGCTGATCGACGACGGCAGCCGCGACGGTTCGTGGGAGGAGATCCAACGGCTGCACAACGCGGATGGCCGTGTGAAAGGCATCCGGCTGGGGCGCAACTACGGCAAAAGCCCCGCACTAAATGAGGGCTTTCTCGCGGCACAAGGCCAAGTGGTGATCACCATGGACGCGGACCTGCAGGACGATCCGGCGGAGATCCCCGAGTTGTACCGCATGATTACCGCGGAAGGCTACGACCTGGTGAGCGGCTGGAAAAAGAAACGGCACGACCCGCTGAGCAAGACCATCCCCACCAAGCTCTTCAACGCCACCACACGTTGGGCCAGCGGCCTGCAACTGCATGATTTCAACTGCGGACTGAAGGCCTACAACGGCAAGGTGGTGAAGGCGATCGAGGTGTACGGCGAGATGCACCGCTACATTCCCTTCATCGCCAAGAAGGAAGGCTTCCACAAGATCGGCGAGAAGGTGGTGCAGCACCATCCGCGCAAATACGGGGTGACCAAATTCGGATTGGACCGCTTCATCAACGGCTTCCTGGACCTGCTCACCATCACTTTCGTGTTCCGCTTCGGGAAGAAGCCCATGCACTTCTTCGGGGCCATGGGCACGTTGATGTTTTTCCTCGGTTTCCTGGCCACGCTGTGGATCCTGGGCAGCAAGCTATACAGTGTGTTCAGGCATGTGCGGGCGCCCCTGGTCACGGACCAGCCCTTGTTCTACATCGCATTGACGAGCATGATCATCGGCGCCCAGTTGTTCCTGGCGGGATTCGTGGCGGAACTGGTGGCGCGCAATTCAGCGGAGCGGAACAACTACCGGGTCAACGAGCGCCTGGGTCTCTGAGGTGATCGCCCCGGCGGCATAAAGCAGGCGTGAAACAGCAACCCATGTTGCGTGCCCAGGGTGCGCATCGTCTTTGGAGTAGCTTTCCGGCAGATGCGCGGATCCGGCAAGGACGACCTTTCAATTCCGGCACCACGGCGCCGTGGCAGTCCTGTTGCATCCGTGATGCACATCGCGTTTGTGCTCCTGCTGTTGCTCACCCTGCTCAAGTATCTGTGGCTGGCGGGCTATGCCCATCCGGTGGCCGATGATTACTGCTATGCGGCCAAAAGTGCAGGGCAAACGCTCTGGCAATGGAGCAAAGGGGAATGGCTGTATTGGAACGGCCGATACACCAGCAATCTGTTGATGATCCACGGGCCGGTTACGTGGGCCGGCGACCTGCTCATCGGCTACCGGTTGATCCCTGTGCTGCTGATCGCCGCAACGTACCTGAGTGCCTGGTTCCTGATGCGGCGCATCAACCGGCATGCGCTTTCCACCCAACAGGAACTGCTGGCCACGCTGTGTTTCCTGCTGCTCTATCTGCAGTTGATGCCGGACTTGGGCGAAGGCTTCTATTGGTACACCGGTGCCATCACCTATCAACTGGGGAGCATCCTGCTCTTGCTGCACGTGGGGCTGTTGATCGCACCAACGAGCAACCGCGTTGCACGGGGCATGCTGTTTCTGTTGAACATGGTCTTGGCCATTGCCATTGTCGGCATGGACGAAATCCACATGGTGCTGATGCTCTGCCTGCACCTTGGGCGCATGGCCTGGCTGATCGGCACGCGGAAACAGGCATGGGGCGCAGCGCTCCTCCTGCTGGCCGTATTGGGCGGCTCCCTGGTGATGTACTTGGCTCCCGGCAATGCCGTGCGCGGAGCGATGTTCGCCGATACGCACCGCCTGTGGTGGTCATTGGGCATGAGTGCGCTGCAGTCCGTTCGGTTCATTGGCATGTGGCTGTTCTCCCCTTCCCTGTTGATCTTCGGTGTGCTGTACATCCCGCTGCACCGGGAAATGCGTGGGCGCATCCCGGGGTACCAGGCCCTGCTCCGCACCCCTCCATGGATTGCGGGGTTGTTGCCCTTTTTGCTGGTGGTGGCCACCACCTTCCCGGCCTATTGGAACACCGGCCTACTGGGGCAGCATCGCACCATCAACGTGGCGTGCATCTTCTTCATTCCCCTCGCCTTTCTGAACCTGGCCCTCTGGTTGGAACGTGGCGCACGCGGCCCCATGGGCGCGGGGGTGCCCTCCATGCCGATGGCCGGCTGGGCCATGGCCTTGGCGCTGCTTGCCCTGAACCTGACCGGCAACGGCTTTGCCGCCAATGCCGACCTGCTGGGCGGACGCGCGGAGGCATACGATCAGGTCATGTCAGCACGCGAGGCCCAAATGCGCGCAGCTGCGGATGATCCGGGCACAAAGGTCATCTTCATCCCGCAGGAGAAGCCGCCCCGCACCCTGCCCAGCTACGAAGGGGCCTCCCCCCTGCGCGACTGGATGATGCACTGCCAGGCGCGCTTCTTCGGGGCGGATGAAGGGCAAGTAGAGCTGCAGGAACCCTGAACAGCTCCATCAGAGGGCCTTTGCAAACTCCACCAGCCCACCGGCAAAACGCTTCCAGGAGAGTTCCTCCCGCAGGTCGGTGATGTGTTGCCTCAGCCGCACCAGGTCCAGCTCGAAAAGCCGTGCGATGCCTTCTGCCACTGCGGGGCCCGTTGCCTCGCTTACCAGCACTCCGGCACGGCCATCATCCAGCGCCTCGCGCAATCCGCCCACATCGGTGGCCACCACGGGCACGCCAAAGTGGAAGGCGATCGCGGTGACCCCGCTTTGGGTGGCGCTCTTGTACGGCAGGACAACCGCATCTGCGGCGCTGAAGAACCGGGGCACTTCATCATCCGGGATGAAGCGTGCGTGCAGGTGGATGTTTGCGCGGCGAGGCAACGCATCGATCTGCCGTTGGTAGCCTTCGAAGGAGCCGTACGGCTCGCCGGCGATCACCAAGTGGTAACGCCCGTCCAAGCGGCCGAACGCATCGATCAACAGGTCCAGTCCCTTGTAATCCCGGATCAGGCCGAAGAAGAGCAACACGCGGGCGTCAGCAGGGAGGCCAAGCCCCTGCCGGGCTTGCGCAGGGTCCACCGGCTCGCCGAAATGGTCGTACATCGGGTGCGGCATCAGCTTCACGCGGGCCTGTGGATCAAGGACAAGGATGTCGTTCTTCACGGCTTCCGCCATGGCGACAACGCCATCGTTCTTGCGGAGGAACCAGCGAGTCAGCGGCTTGTCGTAAAAACGCGGCTCATGCGGCAGTGCATTGTCCACGATCGAGATCACCTTCACGCCATGCTTCCGCAGCCTGTGGGCCACAGTTCCCATGGACGGCGCGAAGAAGGGCATCCAATAGCGCAGCACGGCCACGTCAGGCTTGGCGCGCAGGATTTGGCTGGCCGTGCGTCCCCAACTTAGCGGGTTGATGCTTCCCAGCACGCGTTCCGCACGCACCGGGTCCGTCCCTTCCGGACCATACTGGGAGGTGCCCGGGAAGAGCATCTGCGGGTACTGCGTGGTGAAGGTGAATGCCTGCACCACATGCTCCTTCCGCAGTTCCTGCACCAGCGCGGTGCTGAACTGTGCGATGCCGCCGCGAAAGGGAGGGAAGGCGGAAAGGAAGGCGAGGCGCATGGGCCTGCGAAGATGGGCAAGCCTTCCCAAAGGGCAACGAACGATCCCGAAGTACCGAAACCAAACAGCCAGCTAGCCGTATAACACCGATTGACCCATGCCATCCACACCAATGTGGTTGGATCTTTTCAACATGCCGATCCGGCAGAACTAAAAGGATGAAAGACTTTTGCATCAACCATTTCATCAGGACCATGTGCAAAACACGGACTCTAAAGCAACTGCCGTTACTGTTGATCGCGGGCCTGGCCTCCGCAGCCACCATGGCACAAGGCGGTGCTCCCGTCAACGACCTGTGCTCTTCCGTTACGCCAACGAGCTTGGCCATTGGCGGTACCTTGAGCTTCACAGGGGACAATACGAATGCGACGTTCAACGGTGATGCCGTCCCCGGCTCCTTGTTGGCGCAATATCCGTTCGCCAACACCTGGCACGCGTTCACCACCACGGAATGCAGCCGCGTGACCGTGAGCTATTGCGCAACGGACAGTGGATGGAGCAACGTGTGGAAACTGCTTACGGTGGATTGCCCGGCGGAATCGACCATTGCCGCATCGGCCTCCGATACCACCAGTTGCGCCAATGGCAACTGGACCTTCACCTTCAACAACCTGGCCGCGGGCACCTATTACCTGCCCGTGCCCAACTTCGGCTTCGGCCAGGGCGGAGGGCCATACTTCATCCAGATCAGTGCAGCCTATTGTGCCGGCATGCCGCCGGTCAATGACCTGTGCACGGCCGTGACGCCGGAAGCATTGGCGATCGGGAATGAGCTCACGTTCATTGGCGACAACAGCACGGCGACCTTCACCGGTGACGCCGCACCCGGCACCCTGCTGGCGCAATACCCGTTCCCCAACACGTGGCATGCATTCACCACCTCCGTGTGCAGCAATGTAACGGTAAGCTACTGTGGCACCAATAGTGGCTGGAGCACCGTGTGGAGGCTGCTCTCCACGGATTGCCCGGCCGATTCCATCATCGGGGCAACCACGGCGGACACCACCACCTGTGCCACTGGCAATTGGACCTTCACGTTCCAGTCCCTGGCACCGGGCACCTACTACCTGCCCGTGCCCCACGTAGGGTTCGGCCAGGGTGGCGGCGTGTACAACATCGGTGTGATCGCCACGGCATGCACCATGGGCATTTCCGATCGCTCTGGCGCAGGCACTTGGGCCATGTATCCCAATCCAGCCACTGGCAACGTGACGATGACCTTTCCCGTGGACCTGGGCCAAGCGCAACTGGTCATTCTGGACATGACCGGACGCGTAATGATCAGCATGCCGGTCTCTACCTCAGGCAGCGCCCAGTTGGACCTTGCCGGAAAGTTGGCCCCGGGCCAATACCTTGTGGAAGTCACCACGAAGAACAGCCGCAGCGCACAGCGCTTGATCGTGCATTGAGGACCTGGCCGAAGGGAAGCCCCGTGTGCAACCAGCAGGAAGCACACGGGGCTTTTTCATGTGGTCAGGGGCAGCGTGCACAAGATGGCCGCGCAATTCATGCGCGCCCTACATTTAGGGCATAATTTCCTGCATGGTGACCATGAACAATGTGCTCTGCCCCTCGGACCTTTCGGAAACCTCCATGGTGGGCGTGGCCTATGCGGAACACCTGGCACAGCGGTTCGGCGGCGCGGTAACGCTACTGCACGTCATGGACCGCCACGAGCGGCGTGATGACGGCGGGGCCTTGGTCAAGGAGGAATTGGAGGAACAGCGAAGTTCCATCTCCAAAGTGGCCGCCACGGCACATGTCCGCCCGGGCGAATTCATGGAAGGCATTGCGGAGGAAAGCCGCAACGGCCATGTGCTGATGGTTTGCGCCACGCACGGCATCCGCGGGCTGCGTCAATCCCTGTTCGGCCCTGACATCATCAAGTTGGTGAGGAAAGTGGACATCCCCAGTTTGGTGGTACACAAGAACAGCCCGGCCAACAATGGCTTCGGGACGATCGTGTTGCCTGTGGCCGGCCATCCGGACATCAGCAGGTTGTTGGATGCGGTATGCCTTCTGGCCGGAAAATTCGGAAGCACGGTCCACATCTATCAGCTGGAGCGGCCAGGCGAGAAGGCCAGCCCCGAATTGGAGCGGAACAAGCGTTTGATGATGGAACGTCTCCGCACCGAAGGCATCGCGCACCAGGTGGTGGAAGAGCCCAGCCAAGGATTCTCGGTCGGATTTTCCCAACCCACCATCGCCTACGCGCAAAAGAGCGGGGCCGGATGCATCGCCATCATGGCCAATGCCTCTGAGGAATACCGCTACATCGCGGATGCGGAGAAAGAGCGGCTGCTGACCAACGAGCCGGGGATCCCGGTGCTGTGTGCGCATTGATCAACCTTCCGATGCTGGTTTGTCCCTCATTTTATGCAGCATTGTCCAATGCCCGTGGAACCCACGGCATGGCTTGAGCCAAAGGGCAACCCGCGTAGGGCTCAGCCAGCAACAACCTCCTCCAACATCCCCGAACTTTGCCCTTCATGGAACTGGATGCAGACTTCTGGACCGCGCGCTACACCACCGGCCAAACCGGCTGGGACATTGGGGCCGTAAGCACTCCGCTGAAGGAATACTTCGACCAGCTTGCCGACAAGCACTTGGAGGTCCTGATCCCCGGCGGTGGACGTTCCTATGAGGCGGAGTATTTGCACAAACAGGGCTTCACCCATGTGCATGTCGTGGACCTGAGCGGTGAACCGTTCGCGGACCTGGTGCAACGTTGCCCGGAATTCCCGCGCGGGCACCTGCACGTGGCCAACTTCTTCAACCACGCCGGCCGGTATGACCGCATCATCGAGCAAACCTTTTTCTGCGCCTTGGACCCGCAACTGCGGCCGCAATACGTGCAGCATACGCACGAGTTGCTGGCGCCCGGCGGAAAGTTGGTGGGCGTGCTTTTTGATGACGCCTTGTTCACGGACCATCCGCCTTATGGTGGAAATGCGGCGGAATACCGGCGGCTCTTCAGTCCAACCTACGGCAAGCTGAGCCTGGAACCTTGCTACAATTCCATTCCTCCCCGTGCTGGCCGTGAGCTGTGGTTGAGCGCGGAGCGCACCTGCTCGCCACTCCACCTGGGGCGGTTGGGCGCCTAGCTTCTACCTTACGCCCTCCATGCATTTCTGCACCCGCTCTTTGGCCTTGTTCCTGCTGGCCATGGCCGCTTACAACCCGGTTTCGGCGCAGGAGCTGGGCTTCCTCATCTGGAAGGACCAAAAGGTGGTTGGCGGCATTACGGCGCTTCGCAGGGAAGCGGACAAGCGCACCGTCTATGCCGTCAGTTCGTACTCCGAAATGGAGATCATCAAGAAGCAGGTGGTGCGCTCCAGCCTGGGGTTGGAGTACCGGCAAGGCAAGCCGTATGCCTGTTTCACTTCCTTCCACCTCAACCAGGCCTTGCGCGATTCCAGCAACATGCGCATGCAAGGGGACGGGTTGGACTGCTTCATCTATCCCAATGAGCGTTACCGGTTGGGCAGCACTTCACAGTGGTCCACTGCGCGGATGTATTTTGAGGAACCCATTGGGCAGAACTCCGTCTTTGTGGAAAGTGCGCTCAAGGATTGCCCCTTGCGCCGCATCAGTCCAGGCATGTACTTGCTGGACTTGCCGGGCAACCGTACCAATACATATCGCTATGCCGGAGGCATGCTGCAAGAGGTGCACGTGGACCGGCCCTTGATGAAGCTGGTGTTCCGCCGGGCCTGACTCACCCCCTGGTCAGGAAAACATGGTCGGCCAGGAGCGTGCGCAGAAACTGTTCCGGCGGCAATCCATTGGCATGGAACTCGGCATGGCAGCGCCCGGCGAGTTTTTCGATGGCAGCGTTGCGCGCCGCGCTGGTGTTGGCCGGCACCTCCTTGATCAGGCGGGCTTGCGCATCCGGGAGCTTGGCGGCATCCGGAAAGGTGACCTGGTGGTCTTCCGGCAATTGGAGGGCAAGCGTTTCCATCAATGAGCCTCGGCGCTTGAGGGAGATCACCGTGGTGCCCGCAGCGATGTCACCGATGCGTTGGCCCTTGCCATTGAACAGGATCACCACGGCACCGATGAAGAACAGGGAGTCGATCAAGCGCAGCATCCAACGCAGCAGGTAATGCCCCAGCCCGGGCTGCCCACCGTCCAACCGCGCCACCTTGATGTTGCGCACCCGTTTGCCCAGGCTTTGGCCGTCCATCAACAATTCGCAGAGCAGGTGATAGAAGGTCCAAGGCACCATCACGAGCAGCGCATAGACCCATTCCGGCGGGTGCAGGTCGAGCTTCCCGGACACCACCATCACGGCTATGGAATAGCCTGCCAGTACCAGCCAATCGATGGCCAAGGCCAAGCCCCGGTCCGCGATGGTGGCCACCTCGTAGTGCAGTGCCACGTTCTGGGTGGTCTCAATGCGGACGGTTTCCATGGAAGGGCGCAAAATAACGTAGCGGCCGTTCGTTATGTTTGCTCAGGAACCCCTCCATGCGTGAAGCGGCATTTGTAAAACGCAACAGCACCAAGTGGCAGCGCTTGGAACAGCTTGTGGCCCGCAAGGGTGAGGCCATCACGCCCGATGAGGCCAGCGCGCTGTACATCGAACTGAACGACGACCTGAGCTATGCGCGCACGTTCTATCCCGGCGCACAGGTCACGGCCTACCTGAACGGCTTGGCGGCGGGCATGCACCGCCACATCTACCGCAACCAGCGCACGGGGCTCGGCCGCTTCGTGTCCTTTTGGAAAACCGAGCTGCCGCTGCTGATGGCCGCCACACGTACGCAACTGGCCATTGCCGCGGGCGTGTTCCTGGTGGCCGTGCTGATCGGTGGATTAAGTGCGCACTACGACACCACCTTCACCCGGCTGATCATGGGCGACGGCTATGTGGACATGACCTTGGAAAACATCAAGGCAGGCAAGCCCATGGCGGTGTACGGCAGCTCCGGCGGGATGGACATGTTCTTCGGCATCACGCTGAACAACATCATGGTCTCGTTCTACGCCTTCGCCATGGGCGTGTTGCTGAGCTACGGCACCTGGCTGGTGCTGGTGCAGAACGGCATCATGCTGGGCGCGTTCCAATACTTCATGTACCAGGAAGGCGTGCTGCGCGAAAGCCTGCTGGCGATCTGGCTGCACGGCACGGTGGAGATCAGCTGCATCGTGATCGCGGGCTCGGCCGGGCTGGTGATGGGCAACAGCCTGCTCTTCCCCGGCACGTACACGCGCTTGGCCAGCTTCCGGCGCGGCGCGGTGCAAGGCATGAAGATCGTGATCGGCTTGGTGCCCTGCTTCATCTTGGCGGGCTTCATCGAGTCGTTCATCACCCGCCGCAGCGCGGACATGCACCCGGCGCTGAACATCACCATCATCGCCGCCAGCCTGGCCTTGATCATCGGCTACTTCATCCTTTACCCCTACCAAGTCCAACGCACCCATGGAAACCATCGAACTGCGCCAACGGCGTGACTTCAGCGCGGTGATCAGCACCGGCTTCCAGTTCATCCGCCAGAACTGGAAAACCCTGTACCGTCCGCTCGTCTTCTTTTGCCTGCCGCCGTACATCGTGGCTTCGCTGTTCATGGGCAGCTTCTTCCGCACCGTGTACGCCCACCCCGGTGATCCGGGCGCCGTGCTGGGCAGCATGGGCGGCATGTCCCTGGGCTACCTGTTGATGGCGTTGTCCATGCTGTTGATGTACACGATGATCTATGAGTACATGCGCTTCTACATGCTGAACCACGGAACGGCACCCACCACCGGTGAATTGTGGAAGGAAGCTTCCCGCCAGCTGCTGCCCTACTTCGTGATCGGGCTGCTGGCCGGGATCATCGCCATGTTCGGCCTTGTCCTGTTGTTCTTCGGAGCGATCTGGCTGGCCGTCGTGTTCACCATGGCGCTGCCGCTGCGTGCCTTCGAGCGCGCCGACATCGGGGATTGCATAGGCCGCTCCTTCAAGGTGATCAAGGGGCATTGGTGGGAGACCTTCGGGCTGGTTTTGGTGCTGGCCATGCTCATCGGTTTCATCAGCTACTTCATCTATCTGCCCTTCCTGCTGCTCACCGGTTTCAGTGCCATGAGCGGCGCGGATGCCATGGGTGAGCCGGGCGCCTTCGGTGAGCGCATGGGCTGGATGATGACCCTCTTCATGCTGGTGGCCGGAGTGGTGAACGTGCTGTTGCAACCGTTCCTTCAAGTGCCCCTCGGCCTCCAGGCCCTGTCCCTCATCGAGGAGAAGGAAGGCCATGGCCTGATGCAGCGCGTGGATGAAGCCACCGCACCACCTGCTGCCTGAGCCTGCATCACCCGTGTTGATCACCGTGGTCCGCGCCGTATTGCTGCTTTTGTTGGTGCTGTGGGGCCATGGGCCTTGCATGGCCCAAATGGCCGAAGCGGCAGGAACGGACACGGCCGCCCTTGCGATGGGCCGCGTGGCGGTGCGTGATGCGCAATTCAATTCCGCCGAGATCACACGCTTGCAAGCCAACCCGGAATACGACTACGACCGGAGCCTGCATGTGGAGAACCTGTGGTGGGACCGGCTGCTGAAGTGGATCCAGCACCTATTGAACGACTTCTTCGGCACCAAGGGCGGGCGTTGGGTCTTCGGCCATTTGCACTGGGCCATTCTCATCGCGGCGGTGGTGCTGCTCCTGTTCTACTTGCGCAAGCGCTTGTTCCATGGGGCGTTCACGCCGGAAGCGGGCAAACCGAGGCAGGTGCTGGAGATCCATGAAAACCTTGCCGCAGTGGACCTGGACCAGTTGTTGGGCACCGCCGAGCGAGAGGGCAATTGGCGCCTCGCCCTTCGCTACCACTACCTGAAGGTGCTGCGCCGCCTGATGGACGAGGGCAGCATTCGCTTCAAGCCCGAAAGCACTGACCGCGACTACCTGCGCCAACTGAAAGATCCCGCCCAGCGCAGCACATTCTCGGAACTCAGCTTCCTCTCCAAGTGGGCGTTGTACGGCGATGCGCCCATGGAGGAGGCACGCTACCGCAGCTTGGCACCGGCCTTCACGCTATTCCACACGCCAAGCACCCCATGAACCGCACGGAAAAGGCCATCCTGTGGATCACCGCCGCCGTGGTGGTGCTGAACGTGGTGCTGAACGCCATCACTCCGAAAGAGCCGAACTGGCAGCCCAGCTTCACGGAATACCGCACGGACCCGTATGCCTGCGGCTTGGTGCGCCAGCGGCTCACCGACCTCTTTCCACAGGGCGTCACCACCGTGCGCGAACCGATCTACGGCACGGCACAGCAACGCCTTGCGCTGGACAGCAGCGCACCGCGCGTCAATCACCTCCTCATTGAGCGCTGGTTCAGCCCGGACGAACTGGACCTGCAGCACTTGTTGCAAATGGTGGCGGCCGGGGACAACGCCTTCATCGCCTCTGAAAATTTCAACGGACCGCTCACCGACACGCTTTCCTTCAGCACCGGCTACCGCTATGAACCTTTGGACAGCCTCAGCGTGGAAGGCATGAAACAAGCCCTGCTGGGTGATACCTCGTTGCTGCACTTCACTGCGCAACCCCTGCGAAACACAGGGGAATTCCGCTTTGCGCGCGGCGGCATGGACAACTACATCAATACCTTCCGCAAAGACAGCACGGAAGTGCTTGCGGCATCCGGACGGAACGATCCGGTGCTACTGCGGATGCAGTTCGGCAAAGGCTGGATCTACCTCTGCACCACGCCGCTTGCGTTCACCAACTACTACCTGCTGAAGGATGATGCACGGGGCTTCATGGAGCACGCCTTCAGCCTGCTGCCGGACCGCCCCGTACTGTGGGATGAATACTACAAGGTGGGCCGGGCGGGAAGCAGCAGCCCGCTGCGCTACATCCTGGAGCAGCCCGCCTTGCGGTGGGCCTACTGGACGGCGATCGCACTGCTGCTGCTCACCGTGCTGGTGTACGCCCGTCACCGCCAGCGGGCCATCCCGGTGGTGGAAGCCCCGCGGAACACCAGCCGTGATTTCGCCGACACCATGGGGCGATTGTACTATTTCCGCGGCGACCATGCCGACCTGGCGCGGAAGCTCTCCGCGCAGTTCAAGGATGAAGTGCGCCGCAAGCTCCGCCTGCAGAACACGGAGTGGAAGGAGCGCACCATCGAGGAGATCGCCAAACGCACCGGCATCAGCGAAGCGGAACTGCAACACGCCGTCCGCCTGATGGACTACTACAACACCGCCGAACAGGTGAGCGAAGAACAGCTATTGACCTTGAACAAAACCTTGGACCGTTTGCGCATCCGGCTCTGATCGCCGGGCGCACGGCAATCCCTTCAATAAGAACCATGGAACAAGAACACATTCCCTCCGGCGGCTACGCCCCTGCCCTGCCCTTGACCGAGCTGCGCGATGCGGCGGCGCGCATCCGCAGCGGCATTCAGCGCGTCATCATCGGGCAGGACGCCGTTATCGACCAGCTGATCATCGCCCTGCTCAGCGACGGGCATGTGCTGATCGAAGGCATGCCCGGCGTGGCCAAGACCCTTGCCGCCAAACTGCTGGCCCGTACGGTGGACACGGGTTTCGCGCGGCTCCAGTTCACCCCGGACCTGATGCCCAGCGACGTGATCGGCACCAGCATCTTCGATCCCGGCACGGGCACCTTCACCTACAAGCCCGGGCCCATCTTCAGCAACATCGTACTGGTGGACGAGATCAACCGCGCCCCCGCCAAAACACAAAGTGCGCTATTTGAGGTGATGGAGGAACGGCAAGTGACCGTGGACGGCGTAACGCATCCCATAGGCGACCCGTTCATGATCGTGGCCACGCAAAACCCCATAGAGCACGAGGGCACCTACCGCCTGCCCGAAGCCCAGCTGGACCGCTTCCTGTTCAAGATCGACATGGGGCACCCCAGCGTGGAAGAGGAGGAACAGCTGCTGTTGCGCGCCCAGGAAGGATTGCACCGCATGGATGCATCGCAGGTAACGCCGGTGATCACGCCTGCGGAACTGGCCCGCATGCGCGAGCTGGTCTTCCAAGTGAAATGCGACGCCAAGCTGGTGCGCTACATCGCCGAGATCGCCCACGCCACCCGCACCGACGGCATGCTGATGCTGGGCGCTTCGCCCCGTGCCAGCCTCGCCGTGCAACGCGCCGCCAAGGCCGTGGCCGCCACGCAGGGGCGCGACTTCACCATTCCGGAGGACATCCAGCAAGTGCTGCCCGCCGTGCTGCGCCACCGCATCCTGCTCACCCCCGAGCGTGAAATGGAAGGCCTCCGCCCCGATGAGGCCGTGGCCCGGATCATCGCCAAAGTCCCCGTGCCCAGGTGAAGCACCTCCTGCGATCGCTCTTCCTCACCCGGCGCTTCTTCGGCATCGGCTGGGGCCTTGCAGCCTTGTTCGTCACGGCCTATTTCCTGCCCGTGCTGCTGCCCGTGGCGATGGTGGCCACGGCCCTGTTGATCGTTTCCACCGTTTTGGACGTTGTGCGGCTGTACCGCTTGAAGGCGGGCATCCACGCCAGCCGCCATACGCTGGCCAAATGGAGCAACGGAGATGAGAACCCGGTGACGATACGGGCGCGGAGCGACTATCGCATCCCTCTCCGTGTCCGTGTACTGGATGAGCTGCCGCCCCAATTGCAGGAACGCAGCTTGGACCTGCAAACAGCGATCGCATCAAAGGGCCATGCACAACTGCGGTACGTGGTGCTGCCGCTGACGCGCGGCGCATACGCCTTCGGGGCCATCAACGTGCTGGTGCGCACCAGCCTTGGGTTGGCCGAGCGCCGCTACAAACAGGAACAGGGCCGGCAGATCGCCGTGTACCCCAGCTACATCCACCTGCGGAAATATGAACTGATGGCCGAGGCCGACCCGTTCAGCGCGGCCGGTGTGCGCAAGGTGCGGCGCAGTGCCCAGCGGTCGGAGTTCGAGCAGATCCGCGACTACATCCCCGGCGACGACCGCCGCACAGTGAACTGGAAGGCCACCGCCCGCCGCGCCAAGCTGATGGTGAACCAGTACCAGGACGAAAAGGCGCAACAGATCGTCTCGCTGATTGACACCGGGCGCACCATGAAGATGCCCTTCGGCGGGCTCACCCTGCTGGACCGCGCCATCAACGCCACGCTGGTGCTGAGCGACATCGCCTTGAAGAAGGACGACAAGGCCGGCGTGATCACGTACAGCAACACCGTGCATAGCGTGTTGCCACCTGCCCGCGACAACGGCTGGATGCACCGCGTGATGGAACTGCTCCACGCACAGCACACCGACTTTGCCGAGACCGACATGGAGGCGCTGTACGCCAAGGTGAAGCGCGTGCTGCCTACGCGCAGCCTCCTGGTGGTGTACACCAACTACGAAAGCCTCAACGCCATGGGGAGGCAGCTGCCCTATTTGCAACTGCTGTCGCGTGCGCACTTGGTGGCCGTGGTCATTTTCCGCAACACCGAACTGGACCAATTGCTCCTGCGCCCGGACCGCGACACGATGGACGTGTACATCAAGGCCATCACCACCAAGTTCATCCACGAAAAGGAACTCATCGCCAAGGAGCTGGAGCGCCACGGCGTGCTCACCATCCTCACCGCACCCGACCAATTGAGCACCAGCGTACTGAACAAATACCTTGAGGTGAAGGCCAGGGGGCTGCTGTGAGCGTGGCACTGGACCGTTGGCATGAACGGCATCCGCACGGGCGGATGACCGGGGCCCATGCCCACGCCCTGCCGGAACATGAACCCGCACCAGGCCGTCAGGGCCAACAGGGTGCAAGGCCAGGTCCGGGCCTACAGGTGCGCCTTGATCTTGTCCGCATGCTTGCGCAGGAAATAGCGGCGCACCGCCCAGCCGGAGAGCAGGATGAAGGGGATCAGTGTGAAGGCCGCCTTTCTGCTGATGAAGGAGATCAGGAGCAAGGCCACGAAGATCGCCGGGGCCATGAGCGCACGGGTGCCGTTGTAGCGCAGCACCACCTTGTCCACCGGAGGCCCCAGCTTGTTCGCGGGATCCAAGGCCACATGCCAGAGCCGGTAGCTGAACAGGCCCGCCAACAGGATGGTGCCGGTGTAGAAAGCCAAGGGCACCCGCAATTCACTGTCGAAAAATTCACTGAGGAACGCCGTGCTGAAAGGCATCACCACGATGGGAAGCAGGAACAGCAGGTTGCTCGCCAACAGCTTCGGGCTGGAGGTGCGCAGGTACAGGAACATGCGGTGGTGGGCCATCCAGAACTGGCCGATCACGAAGAAGCTGACCAGGAAACCGATGAATTTGGGGATGACGCCATCGAGGTAATTCAGCAGGTCAATGTCCGTGGCACCGTGGAGGTGTTCCGGAATGTGGATCTCGATGATCAACAGCGTGATGGCGATGGCGAACACCGCATCACTGAACAACGCGATCCGTTCCAACTGGAAGTGGTCCTGGTCCTTTTCCATGGCAAGTCTTTTTGCGGGTGCTAAAATGCTTCACCGAACGTAAAGAACACGCCGTTCTGGTCATTGGACATGCCGTAATCGAGACGGAGCTTCACACTGGCGTTCAGCGCCACGCGGATGCCGGCGCCATAGCTCACGCGCGGTCCTTGGAAATGCGTATCGGTGATGTCGCCCGCATCGGTGAAGGCCGCGCCGGAAAGCCGGCCCCTTATCGGGAAGCGCATCTCCAGCTGCCCCGCGTAGAAGGAGCTTCCCCGGAAGCGGTTGCCATAGAAGCCGCGCAGCACGTACGCCCCGCCCAGCGTATAGCGGAACAAATAGCTGGGGTCGCCTTCCGCGTGGCCGCCGCTGGCCCGTACCGCCAGCACGAAGCGCGAACTGTAGATGTACCGGAACGCGCGGAGGTCCACCTGGAAGAGCGCTGCTGGCCCGGCCCCTTCCAAATTGAGCCCGGCGGGAACGTACTCCGCCGACCCTTCCGCCAAGGTCCCCTGCTTGGTGCTCCACGCATTGTCGCGCGTATCGCGCCGCACCGTGACACCCACCCCGAGGGTATGTTCATCGGGGAACGGGTCCGGGCCCAAATGATCATCGCCACTGCTGCGCATGGTTCCACTTTGTCGCCCGCGGTAATCCGCAAAGACATCGGTATGCCAGGCGCTTCCCCACGCGCGGCTTAGAACCGGGCGCGCCAGGACCGTGGTGGCATGGAGCTTTACATGGTCGTCGGCATCCGTGCGGCCGCCTTCGCCGAAGTAATACTGGAAGTAATTCGAGCAGGAGGCATTGATGGTGAGGTTGGTCTTCCTGAAAAGCCCGTAGCGCGTGTACTCCGCACCGATGTTCACCTGGCCGGTGAGCAGGGCTTGCAGCTGGGCCGAAAAGAAGCTGCCCGGCGTGTGAAGCGGAAAGCGGAAGTAGGCGCCGCCCAGGATGAGGCCCAAGGCCGGATCGTAACCGATCACCGGGGAAACGGCATAATCGCCCGGTGCCACATGCAAGGGTTCGGCCGTTGCTGCCGAAGTGCCGGCACTGCCCTCCTCATGGTACACCTCCTCCCCGTTGATGAAGGTGCGCAGCACCTGCGTATCGTAAAGCTGCATGGGATCACCCGCGAATACGTCGCGGTCCAGCACCACGAAATCCGCCGCTTGGCCGGGTGCGATCATTCCGAAATGGTTCTCCTCACCCAGCACGAAGGCTCCGTTCGCCGTGAAGGCCCGCACGGCCTCGGCCACTTCGAGCGTCTTCCCACCCACCCCGGGGATGGGTGTTCCGTCCGGATAACGCCCGGTGACGTTCACCGCCATTGCGGGAAATGGATTGAGCCCGTCGATCCCCGGGTAGGCCGAAAAGAGCGTGTCCATGCCGTATGGGTAGTCGCTGCTGAGCGCACCGCGGGCAAGCCTCACCTTGGTGCGCGCATCCAGCAATTGGCTTGGGCGAAAGGGTACCGCACTGCCGTGCATCGCGCCGGCATAGTATGCGGAGAGCGCCTCATTGTCGAACAGCTGGGAGCCGATGATCGTCACCGCCAAGCCTTGGTCATGTATCCGCTTCACCTGCTCCGGCGTGGCATAGCCCGCGTGATCGATCACATGGCGGTGGTGCCCGGTGCGCGGGCTGTACAGTGAATCGGCATCCAGCAGCAGCTGCAAGCCGCGCTGGCCCTGCACGTGGAAGGCGAAGGTCTGGTCCGGGTTCAACAGCCAGATATCCTTCAGTGCCGGTGCATCCAGGAAGATCTCGCCTCCCGGTTCCATGGACTGACCGGAGTTTTGCGGCACGGAAAGCGACTTGTCCTCGAAGAACTTCATGGCGTGGTAGTGAACCCGTGAAAGGTCCACGCCGCTGGGGATCAAGCGCAGCTTCTTTTGGCCCAAGCCGCCCATCAGGCCCGCCGTTACCGGCATCCGGCCATAACTCCGTGCCCAAACGCGCATCTGGAGCAACCCGTGCTTTTGCAGTTGCTGGTAGATCTTCAGGTGGTATGGGTCGAAGGTGTTGTCGCCGATGGTGGTGATGCCGTCGGCCAGTGCCTTCCGCTGTGCGAGCAGGATGGCGTGCTCAATGGTGGCCTCGGAAAGGTGCGCGCTGAAGAACTTGCCGGCCTCCATGGCGGCATTCTCATGGAGAAAGCCGGTGAGCTTGCCGCACACATCCACCTCCACGGTGCCGTTGGCGATGCGCGTACCTGCGGCGAATCCCAGCAGGTTCAGCGCGGAGGTGTTGGCGATGGCGCCATGGCCGCTCTTGAGGAACAGGATGGCCGGTGTTTTCCCGAATACGCTGTCCAGCAGGATGATCGGTGATGACAGGTCCTTCAACGGCGGATAGCCCAAGCCACGGCCCACGTACGCCCCATCCAACAATTGGCCCTTTGTGGCGGCCATGCGCTCGCGGAACCCGTGCCGATCAGGCACATCAAAAAAGCTCACCTCCAACAGGCCGAGCGCACCATCGATGAAGTGGATGTGGCTGTCCACAATGCCCGGGATCACCGTGCAGCCTTCGAGGTCCACACGCCGGCCGAAGGTTTCCGTCCCTTCCGGCTCCGCAGTGCGGCCCACTTCACTGATCACGCCATGGTCCGTCACAAAATACCCGGCAAAGCTGCCCAGGCCATCCCCCGTGAAGATGTGGCCGTTGTAAAACAGTGTGCGTTGGGCATGTCCCTGGAATGAACCGAGGATGAATGCGGACAAGAGTGCGGCAACGCGGGCCATCCGTGATGAATTGAAGGCAATAATAGGTCCATTGGGAATGGCTCAAGGCAACGGAATCGCCGAAAACGCAACCGGCCGCACGGGGCCAACCGCATCTTTGGCAGCGCAATGGCGCCCATGGAATGGGTCCATCCGCCTAACCGAACGACTTCGCATCGATCACGAAGCGGTAGCGTACATCGCTGTCCCCACAGGGTCACGCCAAGATAAACATCCATCCCCTAGCGGACCCTGTGCAGGGACACCCTACCCGAACGACTTCCCGTCGATCACAAACCGGTACCGCACATCGCTCTTCAGCATACGGTCATAGGCTTCGTTGATCTGGTTGATCGGGATCAATTCAATGTCGGCAAGCACGCCGTGGATGGCGCAGAAATCCAGCATTTCCTGGGTTTCCCGGATGCCGCCGATCAGCGAACCGGCAAGCTGGCGGCGGCGGTTGATCAAGGAGCCTGCCTTCAGTGCCGCAGGCTCAGGCAGGCCCAACAGTACCATGGTCCCCCCCCGGGCCAGCAGGTTCAGGTAGTTGTTGTAGTCGTGCGGGGCGGAGATGGTGTCCAGGAGCAGGTCGAAGCGTTTGGCGTTCTGCTTGAACACGTCCTCGTTGCGCGTGGACATGAAATCATCGGCCCCAAGGCATTGCGCATCACCACGCTTGGCCTCCGAATGGCTGATCATGGTGACATGCGCCCCCATGGCCTTGGCCAGTTTGACCGCAACGTGCCCCAGGCCCCCCAGGCCGACGATGCCCACCTTGGCACCGGTCTTCACACCGTACCTGCGCAATGGCGAAAAGGTGGTAATGCCCGCGCATAGCAGCGGGGCCGTCCGGTCCAACGGCATGCCGTCCGGGATGCGCAGGACAAAATCCTTGTTCACCACGATGTGGGTGGAGTATCCGCCCATGGTCACGGTGCCATCGCCAAACTTGTCGATGGAGTTGTACGTGGCGGTCATGCCTTGCTCACAGAATTGCTCCTCCTGTTCGCGGCAGGCACTGCACATGCGGCAACTGTTGACCATGCACCCCACACCAACGGCATCGCCCACCTTCCAATTGCTCACCTCGGTACCCACCGCCGCCACGTGCCCGACGATCTCGTGCCCGGGCACGATGGGGAAGCGTGTCCCCCCCCACTCATCCCGCGCGGCATGCACGTCGGAATGGCACACACCGCAGTAGGCGATCGCAATTGAAACATCATGCGGGCCGGGCCGGCGCCGGTCGATGGTGCCCGGTGCAAGGGGGGCATGGGCGTTCTGCGCGGAAAAGACTTTCACGGTTGTCATGGCGGGACAAAGTTCGCCGATCGGCGGCAGGATCGTGGGCACAGGGCGAATGGGATGTTCCGCACCCGCACCACCAACTCCCCCCAACCCCGGTACCTTTGCCCCATGACCGCGAAAAAAGGGGCGCTATTGGACAAGGCCTTCGCCGCCTTGCTGAGCGAGGATGATGCACAAGCCTTGGAAGCTGTTGCCCTGATCCATGAAAAGGGGGACGCCAGTTCAATCCTTCCGTTGCTGCACGCCTTGGCGCAAACGGACGACCATGCCCGTCAACGCCGGATCGAGGGCCTGCTATTTGAAGTGAAGGTGAAGGATGCCGCTGCCGAACTGGCCAAGGCGCTGGACCTGCCCGAGCTGCTGGACGTGCGCAAGACCGCCATCGCCGCCTTCTGGAATGCCGGGCTGGACGCCGGCCCCTACGTGGAACGATTGGCCCGGATCGCCGTGGAGGGCGATGCGCAGGAAACCTTTGAAGTGCTCACGGTGATCGAGAACCAGGAGCTGCTGCCTGAAAAAGCCGCCCGCTTGGCATTGTCCCGCGTGAAGAAAGCCGTTCCCAAGGAAGAGGATGGCTACAAGCAGGCGCTACTTGCGGACTTGGAAAAACACTTGGCGGAACGGCTCGGCATGGAATAGGCACAACCACCGGATGGCGATCGACCCCAGCGTGAAGGAGATGACGCCCGAACAGCGGGAACGCTGGGCGTGGGGATTTGTGGTGGTGCTTGGCCTGCTCGCATTAGCATGGGGCGTTCAGACCTATGCGCCGCATCTGTTCCGAACAACCGCCCCAAAAGTGGACCAGACTATCCAAGGGAAGCTGCAGGATGGGGACATCATCTTCCAAACTTCAAGGTCAAACCAAAGCAGGGCCATTCAACTGGCAACCGGCTCGTCATACAGCCACTGCGGCTTGTTGTTCCATGCTGGCCCAACATTCAAGAAATGGTTTGTGGTGGAGGCAGTACAACCGGTGAAATGCACTCCATTGGCGCAATGGATCCAAAAGGGTGAAGGTGACCACTATGTCGTGAAACGGCTCATGGATCCTCTCGACTCCGTGGAGCGGATAGCATTGCGGATGGCAGCGGAGCAATTCATCGGAACGGACTACGACCTCTATTTCGGATGGAGCGATGAGCGCATCTATTGCTCAGAGCTGGTATGGAAAGCCTACAAACAAGCTACTGGCTTGCAGGTTGGGGATCTGCAACCATTGGGCAAATTCGACATTTCAGTCCCGGCGGTGGCCCAAAAACTCAAGGAGCGGTACGGTGAGGATATACCGCTGCATGAACCCGTGATCTCGCCTGCGGCCATATTCGAAAGCCCTCTGCTGGAATCAGTAATTGCCCAATGATGCAGCACGTCCATCCGCACGAAGAGAAACACTTCACATCCTCGGACCTGATCAAGGACATCGTGATCGGCATGGCCGACGGGCTCACGGTGCCCTTTGCACTGGCGGCGGGGCTGAGCGGGGCCGTGAGCAGCAATGGCATCATCATCACCGCCGGCATGGCCGAAGTGGTGGCGGGTTCCATCGCCATGGGCTTGGGCGGCTACTTGGCGGGGCGTACGGACGTGGAGCACTACGAGTCGGAGAAACGGCGGGAAGCAACGGAGGTGGAGGTGGTGCCCGAACGTGAAAAGCAGGAGATCCGGGACCTCCTCGCCGAATACGGCATCAGCCGGGGTGTGCAGGACGAGGTGGCCACGGAATTGAGCCGGAACAAGCGCCATTGGGTGGATTTCATGATGAAATTTGAACTGGGCATGGAAAAGCCGGACCCGCAACGCGCGCGCAAAAGCGCGTTCAACATCGGCGCTTCATACGTGGCGGGCGGCCTGGTGCCCCTCAGTGCCTACTTCTTCACCGACACGCCCCAGCAAGGCCTCTTTTACTCGTCCATCATCACCGTGAGCTTCCTGTTCATCTTCGGGTATGTGAAGACCAGGCTCACCGGCGACAAGCCATGGCTCGGCGCCCTGAAAACCACGCTGATCGGCGTGTTGGCCGCAAGCGCCGCGTTCGTCATCGCGAAATGGATCTCCTAGGGAATCCCCCATCCCCACGCTCGGGTGTAAACGCGAGGCCCTAACGTACACCCGGCGCTCGGGTTGAGCTTCCATGTACTTGCGGCGCGACCCCGAGTGCCTGCCGTTCCATCCGCCTCAGGCGGGCACCCCCGCTACCTTCGTCACTCCATGAGCGAACACTTGAAAGCCCACGTTCCGGGAGCCTCGTTTTTCTGCACGCTCACCGTGGTGGGCTGGGTGGATGTGTTCACCCGGAGGCGGTGCGCGGAAGGGATACTTGAAGGCAGGGCCTTTTGCCAAGCCTACCTTGCCGGGGCATTATGCACACAGCAGCGCCCACTCGGAAAGTGTGTAAAAAATGTTCGGTGATGAGGGTTGAAAAGGCCGGAGGCCGCGAGAGGGCAGGCACTCGGCAAACAGCCGAGCGCCGGGATGGGAAGCAGCAACATCGGTCCGAACAAAGCACTCCAGTTCATCACTGCTGGACCTGCCCGACGCATGGCAGCTTTATCAAGTAGAGTCACGGCCCCCGGCATTTACTGGCGAAGGGGCGGCTGATGGGGACTATCGCGCGTTCCTATGCAACCACTCCCCCACGCTCCGCTGCACCCGCCCATTGATATCCTCCGTGTCCGCTGGCATGAACCGGTCACCGGTGATCTTCTCGAAAAGCTCAACATAGCGGTCCGTGACGCTCTGCACAAAGGCATCGTCCATGGTGGGCACCTGCTGCCCTTCCTTGCCCATGAAGTGGTTTGCGATCAGCCATTCGCGCACAAACTCCTTGCTGAGCTGCTTCTGGCGTTCACCCTTCTCCTGGCGCTCGGCATAGCCTTCCAAGTGAAAGTAGCGCGAGCTGTCAGGCGTATGCACTTCATCGATCAGCAGGATGCGGCCATCCGGTGTGCGGCCGAACTCGTACTTGGTGTCCACAAGGATCAGGCCGCGCTCCTTGGCGATGCGGCTGCCTTCACCGAATAGCGCCAAGGCGTATCGGCTCATGGTGGCCCATTCCTCCGGGGGGCAAAGGCCGCGCTTCAGGATCTCCTCCGGTGCAATGTCCTCGTCATGGCCCACGTCGGCCTTGGTGCTCGGGGTGATCAAGGGGGCGGGAAAGGCATCATTCTCGTTCATCCCTTCGGGCATGGTGGCCCCGCAAAGCACACGCGCGCCGGCTTGGTAGGTGCGCCACGCATGTCCGGCGAGGTATCCGCGCACCACCATTTCCACCTTCACGGTTTCGCAGCGGTGGCCGATCACCACGTTGGGGTCCGGCGAAGCGATGGCCCAGTTGGGCGCGATGTGCGCGGTGCCCTGCAGCATCTTCCAGCTGAGCTGGCTGAGCACCTGGCCCTTGTGCGGGATGCCGCGTGGCAGCACCACATCGAAGGCGCTGATGCGGTCGGAGGCCACTAGCACGGTACGGCCATCGCGGAGGTGGTACACGTCGCGCACCTTGCCATGGTAAACTTCGGCAAGGCCTGGCAACTGCAGGTCCGAGCGCATCAATGTTTTCGGCAGGCTCATGTCTTGCGGCCCTTGTGTTCGGTTGGTTTAGCAGGCCCGTGGGCAGGCGGCTTTCCTTCCTCGATGTCCTTGAACGCGGCGATCACGCGCGTGACCAGCTCGTGGCGGATCACATCCTTCTCATCGAGGTCGATCACGGCCACGCCCTTCACGCCGCGCAGATGCTCCACGGCCGGCACCAGGCCTGAGCGCACGCGGTCCGGGAGGTCCACCTGGGTGGCATCGCCCGTGATGATGAACTTGGCATCGCGGCCCATGCGCGTGAGGAACATTTTGAGCTGGGGCAGGCTGGCGTTCTGGGCCTCGTCCAGCATCACGAACGCATGGTCCAGGGTACGGCCGCGCATTAAGGCCAGCGGGGCGATCTGGATCACACCGCCCCCCATGTACTCCATCAATTTCTGTGGCGGCCCCATGTCCCGCAGTGCATCATAGAGCGGCTGCAAATAGGGGTCAAGCTTCTCGCGCAGGTCGCCGGGCAGAAAGCCGAGGCTCTCCCCTGCTTCCACTGCGGGCCGCGTAAGGATGATCCGGCGCACCTGCCGCTCCTTCAGGGCCCGCACGGCCAGTGCCACAGCCGTGTAGGTCTTACCCGTGCCGGCAGGGCCAACGGCAAAGATCATGTCATGGTCCGCCACCGCGTCCACCATGCGCTGCTGGTTCGGCGTGCGGGCCTTAACGCGCAGGCCGCCGTTGCCGTGTACGATCACATCCGTGGCCTCACCCCCGGATTCTTCCGTGCCGTCGCTGCCCATGATGTCGTCCAGCACTTTACGCGGCAACTCGTTGTAGCGCGCCACGTACTGCACCAGTTGCCCGAAGCGGTCCACGAAGAGGTCCGCTTGGGCCGACGGCCCGATCACCTTGATCTCGTCGCCGCGTGCCACCAGGTTCAACTTGGGGAAAAATTCCCGGATCAGGCGCAGGTTGGCGTCGTTCGGGCCTAGCACCGCAATGGGGTCGGCCGCCGTAATGTGGATGGTGCGCTCGCTCAAGGATACAGTCTTGTGCTTGCTTTTCCAGCCAGTGGCGGCAAGCGGTTAAATTTGACCGGTCGAAGGTAATCCCTTGGCGCTTTCCGGAGAACGAATGGCGATCATCACCCTGCTTTCCGACATGGGCACGCGCGACCATTATGTGGCCGCGGTGAAGGGTGCCATTCTCAGCCAACTGCCCGGCGCAACCATCGTGGACATCAGCCATTCCATTGCACCCTTCAACAACATGCACGCGGCCTTCGTGCTGCGCAACGCCTGGCACGAGTTTCCCGCGGGCACCATCCACATCATCGGTGTGAACCCCGAGGCCGATGCGCAAACCGCACACGTGGCCGTAAGGCATGGCGGGCATTTTTTCATCGGGGCCGACAACGGTATTTTCTCGCTGCTTTTCGATGGAAAACCCGAGGAAGTCATTGAGCTCACCTTGAAACTGGACACGGACCACTTGGCGTTCCCCACGAAGAACATTTTTGTGAAGGCCGCCTGCCACCTGGGCCGCGGCGGCACCATTGCGATGCTGGGCCGCAAAGTGCCCGGCGTGCGCGAACAGCTCAGCGTGCGCCCCGTGGTAATGGGTGAAACCATCAAGGGGGAGGTGATCCACGTGGACCACTACGGCAATGTGGTCACCAACATCACCAAGGACCTGTTCACTTCCGTGGTGAAGCACCACAATTTCAGGATCTCCTTCGGCCGCCCCAAGGACGACATCCGGCAGGTCCACAAAACCTACTCCGATGTTCCCCACGGGGAACGCGTGGCCTTTTTCGGTGATTCCGGATTTCTGGAGATCGCCATCAACAAAGGCGTCTTGGGCGGCGGCGGCGGGGCGGCGCAATTGCTTGGGCTGCACGTCACGGATGCCGTACGGCTGGAACTGGAGGCCGTGGCCCGTAACGTGGTGCGCGCATGATCGTCCGCCTGGTAAAGATGACCTTCCGTCCGGGGGAATCTGAACGGTTCCAAGCGCTTTTTGAGGGCTGGCGGCACAAGATCATCGCATCCCCGGGCTGCCGGAAACTCGAATTGCTCCAGGACAGGACCACTCCGGGCGTGTTCTTCACCCTCAGTGAATGGGAATCTGCCGATGACCTGGAACTTTACCGCGGTTCCACCGTATTTGCCACTGTATGGCCGGTGGTGAAACAGCTCTTCGCCGAACGCGCGGTGGCCTGGTCTTTGGACCGTAAACACCACATGCAAGCCACACCGGGCAACCCACCGGAACCATCCTCCCCATGAAACCCATTGCCTCCCTCCTCCTCGCCACGGCCCTGCTCCCGGCCATGGCCCAGGACAGTGCCCAACACCATCTTGCAG
>CALMYC010000030.1 GCA_937873385.1 uncultured Flavobacteriales bacterium
ACGGCGGGTCCTGCAAGCCGGACAATGCTGCAGCCATCTTCCGGGGAAGTGAGGTGAACGGTGGGTTGATCGGCGGTGCGGCGCTCACGGCTGATTCATTTGTCCAGTTGGCCTTGATCGCAGACGAGGCCAGGAAACCCCGGTAGTTGAATGCGTTACACGGAAGTGGATTTTACCGTTGATCCAGTTGAGCCTTGGCGCGACCTGCTCATGGTGGAATTGATGCAGTTGGGCTATGATTCCTTCGAGGAAACGGCACATGGGCTCAAGGCATTCACCGCCACCGCGGTTTTTGACCGATCCGCCGTGGACCGCATGAAGATCCTGCGGGATCCGCACGTAGCAATGACCTACCGGGTGAATGAGGTGCCGGACATCAACTGGAATGCCCGGTGGGAAAGTGAATTCCAACCTGTGGAGGTGGAAGGGAAAGTGCGGGTACGCGCCGAGTTCCACCCGGCCATTGGAACATTTCCCCACGAGATCATCATTACGCCACGCATGGCCTTTGGCACGGGCCACCATGCCACCACCCGCATGATGGTGAAGGCCATGCTGGAGCTCGATCTCCGGAACGTGCCGGTTTGCGACCTGGGCTGCGGCACCGCCGTGTTGGCCATCCTGGCGGAACGATTGGGCGCTTCCCATGTGATCGCCATCGACAACGACGCGGCAGCCGTTGGGAACGCCCTTGAAAACGTAGCCATCAACGGTTGTCAGCGGGTAGCTGTGGAAAAGGGCGGAACGGACATCGGAAGCCGGGGTCCATTCGGCGTTATTTTGGCCAACATTGAACGCAATACGTTGGTGCGTGCCATGCCGGAGATGGCACGGGCTTTGGCAGTTGGTGGAAAGCTGTTGCTGAGCGGGTTTGTCAAGGAGGATGAAGGGTTGATGCGGAACGCGGCGATGGCTTCAGGTTTGACGCATGCAAGAACGCTGGAAGAAGGGGAATGGGCGCTATCCGAATGGGAAAAAACCGGAACAAGCAGCAACTCATGAAGCATCTTGCCCTGATGTGGGCGTCGGTGCTGCTTTGCCTGGCCCCAAGGGCCGCCGAGGCGCAAGTAACGGTGTTCCCGGATGATCAAGCTGCATTTTTAAAGGCGGTCACCGATTTTCTCGTGGAATCGGACAAAAAGGAAGGGACGGCCTTCATGGAGAAGACGTTCACCCCTTTTTGGAACGGTGGCTACCTGGACCAGGCCAGGCGGACCAGGTTGATCGCCATCAGCATCGTGATGGCGAAGAAGCGGTTCCGGGCAATCCCGGACTTCATGGGCATGTTCAGCACTGCCGAGGCCTTTTCCGGAAAGGGGCATGCCCAGGCTGAGTTCGATGCTTGGATGAAAGGCATGGAGCAAGCAGGCCGTTCATCCCGGAAGCAAGACCTGTCCGATTATTTGGACATGTCCAGGAACCTTCTGCTTTCCGACCGCCTGTACGAGTCCGCCGGGGCCGATTGGCATGCGCGCAACGCGAAGTTCACCTTTACGTTCGACACGGTGCCCAAAGTGCAATTTGCCTCCATGGACTTGGTTTGGGCGTCCAAAACGGACAGTTCGGTGATCGAAGGAACGAGCGGTATTTTCCTGCCGTTGCAGAACCTGTGGGTGGGAAAGGCGGGAAAGATCACCTGGAGGCGGGCCGGTCTTCCGCCCGGGAAAACGTTCGTGGATTGGCAACATGCCTATAGCTTGAAACTGAAGACCACGGAAGTGCGCATTGATTCCGTGAATTTCACGGACCCGTACTTTGACAAGGTCTTGCTGGGTACCGTGGTGGATAAGCTTCGGGCCAATGTCACCGCCGAGCGTGCGAGCTATCCGCAGTTCGAGAGCTATGACCTGCGCAAAAGGATCAAAAACATTGTTCCGGGCATTGATTTCGAAGGCGGCTTTGCCATGCAAGGCGCAAAGTTGCAGGGGTACGGAACCAAGGAAGAGCCGGCCTCGCTCACGTTCCTGCGGGATAACAAGGCATTTATCGTCACCCGTGGCCTGGTCTTCACGATCGAACCGGACAAGGTGAGCAGTGAGGATGTTTCCGTGAAGATCATGCTGGACAAGGATTCCATCACCCACCCCAGCGTGAGCCTCCGGTTCATGCGGGACAAGAAGCAGCTTACGTTGATCAAACGGGACGAAGGCCTGTCCAAGGGGCCTTTTTATGACACGTACCATGCACTGGACATGTATTTCGAGGAGCTGCGTTGGAAACAGGGTGACCCGTTGCTCCAGCTTGGGAACATGCAGGGTACCACCCAGACTCGCACTTCATTTGAAAGTTTCAACTACTTTGAGCAACGGCGGTACATGGCCTTGATGGGCATGGGTGAGGTTCACCCGTTGTCACAACTATTTGAGTTCAGCAGGAAGGAAGGCAATGAGTTCCAGGCCAAGGACTATGCCGTGTACCTCAAACTGCAGATGTCCCAAGTCGTGCCCATGTTGGTTGATCTTGCCAACAAAGGCTTTGTCCACTACGACATCGATGAGGAGCGGGTCACCGTCCTGCCGCGGCTGAAGCAGCATATCCTCTCCAGTGCGGGCAAGGTGGATTATGATGTGCTTCAATTCAACAGCAACAGCCAGGACGGGGTGAACGGCACGATCAACCTGTTGAACAACGACTTGGCGATCAAGGGTGTTTCGCGCATCACGCTGAGCGATTCGCAAAACGTGCAGATCTATCCATCGGAAAAACTGGTAACGGTCAAAAAGGACCGCGACTTCAGTTTTGGGGGCGTGGTGAAGGCGGGTAAGCTCACCTTCTTCGGCAAGGAGTACTTCTTCCACTACGAGCCATTCAACATCGACCTGCTCAATGTGGACAGCGTGGGCTTCATGGCGGACAGCTTCGATGCCGATGAGAACGGCAACCACCGGTTGGTCAAGGTGAAAAATGTGCTGGAGAACGTAACCGGAAGCCTGGAGGTTGACGCTCCGAGCAACAAGAGCGGCTTGCAGCAAAAGAAATACCCTGAGTTCCCCAAGTTCAACAGCACCAAGGAAAGTTTTGTGTTCTATGACAAACGGTCCATTCAGCGCGGGGCGTACAAGCGGGACAAGTTCTACTACAAGAGCGACCCGTTCCAGATCGACAGCCTGGACAACTTCACCAATGAAGGCTTGAAGTTCGACGGCACCCTGGTGAGCGCCGGCATTTTCCCGGACATCCGGGAAACATTGCGGCTTCAGCAGGATTATGCCCTTGGCTTCGTCAGGCCCACCGGCGATGGCGGGCTTCCCTTGTACAGTAAAAAGGCCAAGTTCTCCAACACCCTCCAGTTGGACAACAACGGCCTGCACGGTGATGGCGACCTTGCTTTCCTGACCACGATCGCCAAGGGCAAGAACCTGGTTTTCACACCGGACACCACGTTTGGAGTTGCGGATACGCTGTACAACGGTGCGGCCAGCAGCCCTACGCTGAACGTGCCGAACGTGCAGGCGTCAAATGTCTTCCTCCGCTTGGAACCCGCGAAGGACGTGCTGTTGGCAAGGAACCTCGGCGCCCCCATGGTCATGTTTGACAAACAGGCCTTCCTCTACGGGAAGACCGAACTAAGTCCCAAGGGAATGGATGGCGCAGGTTTGGTGGACTTCACCAATGCCACACTGAAATCCAAGCTGTTCAACTTCAAGACCATGCAGGTGCATGCCGACACGAGCGATTTCCGCCTTACGGAAGGGGACACGGCCAGTATCGCCTTCCGGACGGACAACGTGAACGCGACAGTAAAGCTCGATGAACGCATGGGAGAATTCGTCAGCAACGGGAACGAGACCAAGGTGGAGTTCCCCTACAACCAGTACATCTGCTACATGGACCGCTTCAAATGGTACATGGACCAGGGCGACATCGAACTGGAAAGCGACCGTACAGCGTCGGCGGGCAACGAGGACCTGCAACTTTCCGGCAGCAATTTCATCAGTGTGAACCCCGATCAGGACTCCTTGCGCTTCATGGCGCCCAAGGCCCGGTACGACCTTAAGAAGCATTTGATCACAGCCAATGAAGTTCAGTACATCAAGGTGGCGGATGCGTTGATCACACCGGACAGCATGTGCGTGCGAATCCGCAAAAACGCGGAAATGGACCCACTGGCCCATGCGGTTGTGACGGCCAACTTCGTGAACAAGTACCACACCATCCACGATGCCACGGTGAAGATCGCGGCACGCCGGCAGTACAGTGGCTCTGGCACGTACGACTACAAGGATGAAACCGGCAAGTTGTTCCCGATAGCCATGAAGAACATCAATGTGGACACGGCGTTCCAGACCTATGCCCTGGGATCCGTGCCGCAGGATGCGGGCTTCCAGCTTAGCCCCGCATTTGATTTCTTCGGTGAGGTGAGGCTCGAGGCCGCCACCAAGGAACTCAAGTTCACCGGCAGCACCAGGATCATGCACGATTGTCCGGGCATCTCCAAGAACTGGATGAATTTCACCGGTCGCATCGATCCCATGGAAGTCTTCATCCCCGTGAGCGATTCGCTGGTGGATGCGGACGGCTTGCCCATCGGGGCAGGCATGTTCATGACCAAGGATGATCCGTTCCGCACGTATGGCACATTCCTGAGCCGAAAGCAGGACAAGGCGGACCGGGACATCATCAGCGCCAAGGGCCTGCTTTTCTATGATAAGGTCAAGAAGTCCTATCTCATTTCGAACAAGGACAAGATCCGGCAGCGCGACCTCCCGGGTAACCTCATCGACCTGTCCACGGTCTCCTGCATGCTCACGGGTGACGGCCACATCAGCCAAGGTGTGGACCTTGGCCAGGTGGAGACCTCCTCCTATGGGACCATCCAATTCAAAGGGGACAGCGCACGGACCTCCGCAAGGGTCACCCTGTTCGCCAATTTCCCATTCCTGGACAATGCCCTGGAGAAAATGGTCGCGGACATGGCGGCCTATCCTGAACAGAAGCAGGTGGACTTGTCCAAAACGCCTTATGAAAGTTCCTTGCGTGAGGTGCTCGGAAAAGAAAAGAGCGACAAGTTGATCAGTGAGCTGAGCATCAAAGGAGAGATCAAGAAGCTTCCGGATGAGCTGGTAAAGACGATCACTTTCTGTGACCTCGGCCTGCGCTGGAACGCGGAGGATGAAGCTTGGCAAAGCACCGGGCCCATCGGGCTCGGGTCCGTGCTGAAGAAGCCGATGTACCGCTACCTCAAGGGCAAGGTGGAGTTCCAGCGCAAGCGCAGCGGCGATGTCATGACCATTCTCTTGATGCTGGACGACCAGACCTACTGGTTCTTCCAATACGCCCGGAATTACCTTTATGTGTACAGCAGCAGTACGGAGTTCAACACCATGATCAGTGAACTGAAGGATGACAAGCGGCAATTTCCGGGAAAGAAGGGCGCACCGGACTTCCAGTTCATCCTGACCAACAAGCGCAAGGTGGACGAATTCCGCGACAGATCCGGACTTTGACCATGGAGTTCCCCTGGATGTACGGGATCACGGCGATGGCGATCAGCTATCTGTGCGGCAGCGTGCCCAGTTCGGTGTGGTGGGGCAAGGCCTTTTATGGGGTGGATGTGCGCGAGCATGGCAGCCACAATGCCGGGGCCACGAACACCTTCCGTGTCCTCGGGCCCAAGGCCGGCATTCCCGTACTGCTAATTGATGTGTTGAAAGGGTTTCTACCGGTGCGCCTGCTCCCGTTCTGGAGCGGAATGGAGCCATACTCCGATGCCTGGACCATGTTGCGGGTGTTGCTGGTGCTTGCCGCCGTGGTGGGCCATTTGTACCCGGTATTTGCCGGATTCCGGGGCGGCAAGGGCATTGCCACTTCACTGGGCGGTGTGCTGGCCATCCATCCGGGTTCGGCGTTGCTGTGCGTCATCGTCTTTTTCGTGGTGTTCGGCCTCACACGGTACGTATCGCTGGCCTCGCTGACCGCCGCTTTGGTGTTTCCACTTTCCATCACCTTCATCTTCCACGAGCCAAGCCTTGTACTGCGCTGGTTTGCCGTGGTGCTTTGCGGAATTGTATTCTTCACCCATCGCCAGAACATTGCCCGGTTGCTCAAGGGAAATGAAAACCGCATGAACCTTGGCGGACGCCTGGACAGGACATGAAAGTCGGCACGCTGCATATCGCATTCAAACGTCTCGCCATCGGCATGCTCCTGCTTACGCCGTCGCTCATCGGCTTTGCACAAGGCGTGGACAAGGCGTTGAAGGACAAAGCTGATGCCCTGTTTGATCGCGGCGAATACGCCGCTGCCTATCCCCTCTATTCGCAGTTGGTCAGTCTTTCCCCCCAGGACCACGACCTGAATTTCCGGTTTGGGGCCACCACACTGTATGGTGGGGACGATAAGTCGAAGGCGAGCGGATACCTGAAATATGCCGTTCAGGTTCCGTCCGCGAACAGCCTGGCCTGGTACTTCCTGGGGCGCTCCTATCAACTGGATTACCAGTTTGACCCTGCGATGGAGGCCTACCAGCATTTCAAGGGCACCGCGGACAAGAAGTTGCTGGCCAAATTCCCGGTGGATGCCATGGAGCAACAGTGCAGGAACGGGAAATACCTCCTTTCCAACATCAAGGACATTGAGGTGCTCAACAAGGTGGAAGTGGCGGGCTCCGATTTTTTCAGGTTCTATGACCTCAGCGACATCGGTGGAAAGATCGTGGTGACGCCGGACGAGCTGTTGACCGGCCTGGACCGCAAAAATGGTGGACGGTCACTGGTTTATTTGCCCACCAAGGGAGGCCCCATCTTTTTCAGCAGCTATGGCAAGGACGGCAAAACCGGCAAGGACATTTACAAAAGTGAGCTGTTGCCAACAGGTGGCTTCAGCACCCCTGTGAAGCTTGCAGGGTACATCAACACAGACCAGGATGAGGACTATGCCGTGATGGCACCTGATGGCAAAACGTTCTATTTCTGCAGCAAGGGCCACAACAGCATGGGCGGCTATGATGTGTTCAAGAGCAACTATGACAAGGGCATGGATGCGTTCAGTGCACCTGAGAACATGGACTTCGCGGTGAATACCCCGGCGGATGAACTGCTGTACATCGTAAGCCCCGACGGAAAGCAGGCGTGCTTTGCCAGTGACCGCGACAGCAAGCAGGGCTTGGTGAACGTGTACCGGGTGGGTACGCGGCAAGCGCCGATCAACATCACCATCTTCAAGGGCACCTATGCTTCTGCATTTGATGCCAAGGACAGGAAAGCCCACATCATTGTGGAGGATGGCCAGTCCCGGGAGCGTGTGGCGGATGTGAAGACAGACCTCAACGGAAACTACCTGTTGGCCCTGCCGCACGGGGGCACGTACAAATTCCTCGTGGAAGGAGGTCCCAATGGCCTCGCACATTTCCAGGATGTGCAGGTCCCTCTCAATGAAAGCCCAAAGGTGTACAGGCAGGAGGTCCAGTTGGTGAACCAGGGTGGCGAACAACTGGTGATCAAGAATTACTTCGACGAGCCAATGGACGCTGATGTGATGGCACTCGCCATGGATGAGATCAAGCGGCGTGCAAAACTGGATGTGACCGGTACCAGGGAAATGCCGGCGCCGACACCCACCACGGCGGATGCCAACCCGGTCCAGGCCGCAGGGTTTGATGGCATGCAAACACTGCCGCAGATCATGGACCTGGCGCACAAGCGGGCAAGCGACCTGAACGGGCAAGCCGTGGCCCAAGCCAATGGGGCGAACATGGCATATGCATTGGCGGTCCATAATGTCTCCGATGCTGAACAGGAGTCGGCCCGCGCCAAGGAACTGGTGAAAAATGCGGATGGAAAGGCCGGGGAAGGAAAGGCCGAACTGTTGCGCAGAGCTGCCCAAGCCAAGCAGCACTCCCATGAGGCAAATGACCGGGCCAAGGCCGCATGGCGTACTGCCCAAGGACTGGATGCTGCCCGGATAAGCACGCAAAAGCAGGCGGTTGATGCGGAGAAGTTGGCCACCACCATGACCGCCGCCGAACAGGCCGGGGACCACGCTGGACTCACTGCCGCCCTGAAGGAATTGAAATCCTCGTTGGACAAGGAAAAAGGGCCTGGGCGCACGGTGGATGAGGTGGAACGCACTCGCCGCGCCGCCGCCGAGGCAGCCGTGGAGGCAGCTCGAAAACTGAACGGGGCAAATGCCCAGCGCGCTGATGAAACCCAGCTGCGGGACCGCCTGAACCGCTTAACGCGGGACATGGAGACCGCCAAGGGAAGCAGAAAGCAAGACCTGGCACGCCAGCAAGTGCAAATGGAAGCACAGCTCAACGCCCTGCACGAGGAAGTCGAAGAGGCTTTCGTAAAAGCAAGGACCAGTGAAGCGGAAGCTGCCCT
>CALMYC010000031.1 GCA_937873385.1 uncultured Flavobacteriales bacterium
TCAACTTACGATTTTCGGATTATCTCTTGTCCACCTGCCAGACTTCGCCCCTGGTTCGCCCTGCCCCCGCGCCAGCAATCGATAGGAGCGAGCGGCGATCGGATAAGCTCTTGCCCCGCGCCACCCGGCGCGCCGTAGCGCGGAGTGGCCAACGAATCGGGTTCAACTCAGACCCTGGCCTAAGGCAACGGTTTGGTTTTTGTCCCACCTCATGGTATCATAAGCGACTTACGCAGAGACATTTGCCAAGCTGGCAGAGAGCGTGTGGCCTTGGGCCACCATTTTTTGCTACATGATTGTGACCGGATAATGAGTGACAAGTTTCAGCGGCGGCCGCAAGATCTCACGGTGGCGGTGGCCATGAGCGGCGGGGTGGACAGCTCCGTGACCGCGCTGATGCTGCATGAACAAGGCTATGAGGTGGTTGGCGTCACCATGAAAACATGGGACTACGCAGCGGGCGGAACCGGCAAGCGCATTACAGGCTGCTGCGACCTGGACAGCATCAACGATGCGCGTGAAATGGCCGTGCGGTTGGGTTTCCACCACATGATCATCGACCTGCGCGAGGAGTTCGGCCCGAAGATCATCGGCAACTTCACGGGTGAATACATGGCAGGGCGCACACCCAATCCGTGCGTGCTGTGCAACACCTTCATCAAGTGGGAGGCGCTATTGAAGCGGGCCGACATGCTGGACTGTGAACTGATCGCCACGGGGCACTATGCCAACCTTCGTGAGGAACGAGGGCGCCACGTGATCAGCAAGGGGGCTGACCACACCAAGGACCAGAGCTACGTTCTTTGGGGCCTGGAGCAGCAAAACCTGGCCCGCACCCGATTCCCCATCGGCGGATTCAAGAAAAGCGAGATCCGTGAAAGGGCGGAACGCAGTGGCTTCCCGGAATTGGCCCGCAAAAGCGAGAGCTACGAGATCTGCTTCATCCCGGACAACGATTACCGCGGTTTCCTGCGCCGAAAAGATCCTGCAGCCTTTGAAAAACTGGCCCGAGGAAAACTGGTTGCCACGGACGGGGCCGTGCTGGGTGAACATGATGGGTATCCGTTTTTCACCATCGGGCAACGGAAAGGCCTTGGCATCGCCACGGGCACACCGATGTACGTCACCGAGATCATTCCCGAAAGCAATACCGTGGTGCTTGGCGGCAAGGACGAACTGGACAAACACAGCGCCTGGGTGCGCAAGCCGAACTTCCAAAAAGTACCAGCCCTGGACGGCGAAATGGAGACAACGACAAAGATCCGGTACAAGGACAAGGGCACTCCGGCCACCATCCGCATGGACGGCGCGCACGTGCTTGTTGATTTCCACACCAAAGTGGCAGGCATCGCTCCAGGACAAAGTGCCGTCTTTTACGACGGGGAGGACGTGGTGGGAGGAGGATTCATCGACCGCGAACCGGCACGTGCATGATGAAACATTGGGCAATGGCGCTTGCCATCGGTACGACCCTTGCAGCTTCAACGGGCTGCCGAAAAGACCCGGCACCTGCCGAACCCTACGATCCGGGCTTGGCCTACTTCCCCGTGGATTCCGGGCGATGGATCAATTACCGCGTGGATTCCGTCTGGCGGTACGACCTCGGATCTGTTTGGGACAGCATCCACTACACACTGCGGGAAAAGATCACCAATGACTTCACCGACCCGGAAGGACGCCCTGCGCAGCGGCTGCTCCGCTACCGGCTGGACAGCACCAACGGGGCCTGGGTCCCGCAGGATGTGTGGTGGCAGGCAAGGACCAGCACCAAGGCAGAACGGGCGGAGGAAAACCAGCGCCGCATCAAGCTGATATTTCCTCCACGCACCGGACAATACTGGAACACCAACGCCACCAATACAGGCAGCGCCTATGAATTGACCTACCAGGAAATTGACGTTCCCTGGAGCGTGAACGGCCTCAGCTTCGACAGTACCCTGCTCGTAAAGACAACCTACCCGAACAATGCCGTGGTGACCAACACCTACTACGAGCGATACGCCAAGCACATTGGACTGATCTACCGTGAAGTGGACAGCACCAATACACAGTACATGAACGGTGTGCAGCAAGTGCGGGGCACATGGTACCGGCAAGTGGTAACGGATTACGGTGAGTGAGCCCCAGGGGCCATTTGCCCATTGGGCACAGGGCCAATTCGTAAAAACGCTTGATCCATCGGCCCAGCACACTCTCCCGCAATTTGGCGAATTGACAAATTGGACCCATATGAACCTCCGCCAGATCATTGCATGGGTATTTGTCCTGGCCACGGAGTTCTCCGCGCTTTGGGCACAAACCGCCCCCGCCACCTATTGGGTGCAGTTCACTGACAAGGACCAGACGCCTTACAGCCTCTCACAACCCGGGGAGTACCTCTCCCAACGGGCACTTGACAGGCGCACCAGTCAAGGCATTCCGATTGATTCACTGGACCTGCCGGTGGACCCGGCATACATTGCCCAGTTGCTCGGCGCAGGAGATTTCCAGCTGTTGACCGTAAGCAAGTGGTTCAACGCGGTCACCATCCGCAGCACGGATACCTTGGCATTGGACAGCCTGGGCCTGCTGCCCTTTGTGCATGAGGTGCGCATCACCCGGGATGGGAGACCGCGGCCGGCGCGCCACCCCGAGAAGTTCGCCCAGGAAAAAACCTATGCGCAGGAATACGGTGATTCCTTCCGCCAAATTGAAATGATGAACGGCCACCTGCTCCATGAGGCTGGCGGGGCAAGGGGCCAAGGCATGTTGATCGGCGTATTGGACGCGGGCTTTCGCGATGCGGACATACTCCCCGGGCTTTCCGACCTGCGCAACCGCAACGGCATTCTGCTCACGAGGGACCTGGTGAGCCCGGGGGGCAATGTGTACAATGAGCACTACCATGGGCGCAGTGTCTTGTCCCTGATGGCCGGCCATGTGGCCGGGGAGTTGGAAGGCACCGCGCCCCTTGCGGATTACGTGCTGGTGCGCACTGAAAATGACGCCACCGAATACATTGTGGAAGAGGATAATTGGGTGAGCGGTGCCGAGCTGTGCGACAGCATTGGATGCGACGTGCTGAACACGTCCTTGGGCTACACCACGTTCGATGACCCCGCCCAGGACCATACCTATGCGGACCTCAATGGGCACACCTCCCGCATGACGCTGGCCGCGGACATTGCCACGCGCAAGGGCATGGTGCCCGTGAACAGTGCGGGCAATAGTGGCACTTCCCCGTGGCACTATATTGGTGTCCCGGCGGATGCATTTGACATTCTTGCCGTGGGCGCGGTGAACAGCGATCGTTTCCACGCCAGCTTCAGTTCCTACGGCCCCACCGCTGATGGCCGCGTGAAACCGGACATCAGTGCGATGGGCCAGGCTGCCCTCGGCTTGAACGTCGTGGGCACGGAGGTGGGGCCCATCAACGGCACTTCCTTCTCCTCCCCGCTTGTGGCCGGCCTTGTGGCTTGCCTGTGGCAATTGCACCCCGACCGTGACGCACACCAGGTCATGGATGCGGTGAGGCGCAGTGCCTCCCAATACAACCAACCGGATGCCTCATTGGGCTATGGCATCCCTGATTTTTGGCGGGCCCACTTGCTATTGCTCGGCAGAGACCTCACTTCCCTACGTGCACCCGAAGCGCTCTCATTGATCCCAGTGCCATTCACCAATTATTTGGACGTGGAAGTATTTGCCGGCGAAGCCTCTTCCATGTCGCTCACCATCCATGACATGCTTGGCAGGTTGCTGTGGTCCACCCAAACGGGCCTGGAGCCCCACACCTATTCCCGCGTTCGCATCCAGAACGACCTGCTTGCCAAGCTGCGTGCCGGCATGTACGCCGTTGAGGTCCAGGTCGGCAGCTCGCACTTGGCCAAACGCGTGGTGAAGGCGGAATGAACCATGCGTTTCCGGAGCGCCAACCGGTGCTCTCACCGTCCCTGCTGATATCCGCTTACGGCAAGGGGTTCTTCCCCATGGCCGATGAAAATGGCATGGTGCAATGGCATTGCCCGGACCCGCGTGCCGTGTTTCCGCTGGAAAACGTCCGGCCTAACACCCGCCTGCAACGCTTTCTGCGCAGTTCAGGCTTTGCATTGCGCACCAATACTGCGTTCCGCGCCGTGATGCAATATTGCGCCACCGTGCACGGTGAAAGCTGGATCAGCCCTGTGATGTTGGATGCCTACAACGCGCTGCATCATCGGGGAAATGCCCACAGCGTGGAAACGTGGCTGGGCAACCAGTTGGTCGGTGGCATCTACGGGGTCAGCATCGGGGGTGCATTCTTCGGCGAAAGCATGTTCAGCCTGAAAACCAACGCCAGCAAGGCAGCCTTCCACCATTTGGTGAACCACCTCCGCCAACATGGGTTTGAACTGTTTGACACGCAATTTGTGAACCGGCATACCGCCTCTTTGGGCGCCGTGGAGATACCGCGGCAGGCTTTCCTTGAGGCATTGGCCAAGGCTACATTGGCACCTGTTTCCTTTTAGCCCCATGCCGCATGGAGTGATGATGTGGTTGGCCGCCCTGCCGCTGAACTCAATTGGCCAAACGGCAAGCATGCACTTGGTGGTCGTGCGCTAATAGGCCCACCCGGGCGGCACGCTGCACGTGACGTTGTGCCCCGACCGTGAAACGTATCATACCGATGCGGGCTGCCATATGCTTACGGTGCCGGTCAAGGGCGTTTTCGCCGTATCCGACTTTGACCGTTTGGACACAGGGACTTGGGCTTTCATCATGTTCCATTACCTCAATGCCGACGGAAGGTTGAATGAAAAGTGGCGTGGATGCCACCCAGCCCGTGGGCTATGGCAACGGCGCACCGGCCAGCACCGGACCTCCCTTCCATTTGGCAGCATTGGTGTGGATCCGGGGAAAAGCCCAGCCCGGGTACTTGTGCGGTGCAACGGCGCTCACCGGGCCCCGTTCCGCACGGCTGGAACGGTGGCGTTCCGTTCACGCAAATAACGCTGGTACGTTTCGCTGTATGCGGCGCGGTGGTCAAACACATCAGCGAAATTGCCCAACAGGCCGGTCACCGCTTCACAAGCCTCCCGCAGGCCATTCCGGCCTCCGCTGCACGCCGTTACAAGGTCGGCATCTCCCCGTTGCACCACGTATTCCGTGAAACGCTCGCCTCCTTTCCGGCCGATCATGATGCGCAAGCCACACTGCCGGGCCACCGGCAGATCAATTGCATCATCAAAAAAGAAGGCCACCTCTTCGGGTTTCAGTGCATTCATGCGTAGATACTCCATGAAGGCATCCGGCTTGTTGGCAAACCCCATGTAGATGGCATGGAACCGCTCGCGCTGCACGAACTTCTCCGCCATTGGATTCACCTGGCCGGTGATGACCGCCGATGGAGGATTCACGCCATTGCGAAGCCACATGGCAAAACGCAACATGTTCACGCCCATGCTGCCCACCTCGCTGAAGGAGCTGCCGCCATGGAGGTCCTTCCAACCGTCGTTGAACACGCCGTCCCAGTCGAAAAGGACCGCATTGATGCCGCTGATGCGCCGTTGCAGTTCCGCTGGCTCGTGCAGGTACCGGGTTTGGTGCATTTCGGTTAATAGTGGTCAGTTGTCAGTCAGCCGAACTTGGCCTCGACCTTGGATCACTCCAGGCCCCCTGGTTTGCACTGAAGGTTTAAGTTATCCCTAACAACTGACACCTACGAACTGACAACTACGAACTGACAACTCCTTACCCCGCGATCGCCTTCATCAGGTCCTGAATGTCCAGCATGCCCAGCTGCTTGCCGTTCTCACTCACGCTTAGCGTATCCACCTTGTGTTCCTTGAAAGCTTTCTGCGCCTCGTCCAGCAGCGCCTCAGGGGAAATGGTGAAAGGCGCATTGAACTTCAGGGCACTCAGCTTCTTCGCCAAGAATTTGTTGCCTTCCTTCTCCAGCCCACGCCGCAGTCCGCCGTCGGTGAACACGCCCAGGTTCTTGCCTTTGGCGTCCACCACCATCACCGCGCCAAAGCCGTGCTTGGTCATTTCCACCAAGGCCTCGCTCACGGTCTTGCCGTCTTTCACCACGGGATTGGTACGTCCCAGCACGTCCTTCACTTTCATGGTGATCAGGCGCGTGTCCACATAGAACTGCTTGGTGCCGATGGCGGTGAAGTGGTTGTCAGTGAGCTGCCGCATCAGCTTCCAGGGCACCGTGATGGTGTGTACGCCCAATTCCACCGCGTTGCGCACATGCTCCACGGTGCGCACACTGCTGAACATGATCTTGGTGTCGTAGCCGTAGTAGTTCACGGCGCGAACGCACTGTTCCACCAAGGCGAGGGCATCGTGGCCTTGGTCCTGCAAACGACCCACCAACGGGCACACATAGCTGGCCCCGGCTTGCATGGCCATGTAGGCTTGCTGCAAGGTGTACACGAGATGCACGTTCACCATGATGCCTTCGTTGCGCAGCATGCGGCAGGCACGCAGCCCCTCCAGGCTTACCGGGATCTTGAAGACGGTGGTCTCCTTCTTCAAGCCCATCTTAAGCTGCCGCTTGGCTTCCTTCACCACTTCCTCGGCTGTTTCGCCCAAGGCTTCCACTTGCAGGATGGGCACCTTCTTGGCCAGGTCCAGGATCATCCTGTCGATGTTCGTCACGCCGCCGCGGTGCATGAAGGTGGGCGTGGTGGTGAGGCCGGTGAGGAAGCCGAGCTTGAAGGCCTCGTCGATCTCTTTTATGTCGGCGCTGTCGAGGTAAAGTTCCATGTTTTGGGGATTCACCACAGAGGCACAGAGGGCACAGAGGAATGCCGATCAGCTTTCTGGTGGTCGTGTCTTTTATGCTTTGGCTGTTCAATGAAGCACGCTGTGGACTCTGTGCCTCTGTGGTTCACTTCTTCCGATGTTTCACTTCCACAGCGTGGATCTCCAGCAATGGTTTGAGGAATTCCTCCAGGTCGTAAACGCAGAGTTGGCTGGCAGCGTCGCAGAGGGCCGTGCTTGGGTCGGGGTGCGTTTCGATGAATACGCCGTCAACGCCCGCGGCCACGCCTGCACGTGCTATGGTGGGCAGGAATTCGCGGTTGCCGCCGCGCGGATCAGCGCTGGGGATGCCGTACTTGCGGATGCTGTGGGTGATGTCGAAAACCACGGGATAGCCGGCCTGGCGCAGGTGGTAGAACGCCCGCGGGTCCACCACCAGGTCGTTGTAGCCCAGTACGAAGCCGCGCTCGGTGAGGATGATCTTGTCGTTTCCGACGCTCTCGATCTTCTTCACCGGCTTCACCATGTTGTCCGGTGCCAGGAATTGGCCGTGCTTCAAGTTGATCACGGCTCCGGTCTTCGCAGCCTCGGTGACCAGCGTGGTCTGCATGCACAGGTAAGCGGGGATCTGCAGCACGTCGCACACCTCCGCGGTGGCCTTTACCTGCGAGGGGTAGTGTACATCGGTAAGCAGCGGGAAGCCGAATTCCTTCTTCACTTTCTCCAGCATCTTCAGGCCCTCATCCAGGCCCGGGCCCATGTAGAAGTCCACGCTGCTGCGGTTGTCCTTCATAAAGCTGCTTTTGTAGATCACGGGCACCCTGGTGCGCTCACTCACCTCGCGCAGCTTTTCGGCCGTCCTCATCATGATGTCCTCTTTCTCGATCACGCAAGGGCCTGAGATGAGGAACAGTTGGTCACTGCCGCAATCGATGCTTCCGACCTTTACGTGCTTGGTCATCTGTGCCGGGCTTTTTGGAACAAGGGTGCAAATCTACCCTTTTGCAACGGTTGCATTGAGCAGCCTCTTGCCATTGAGGAATCCCTCCAGCACATCGCCTTGCGTGATGGGCCCGATGCCCGCCGGAGTACCCGTAAAAAGCAGGTCTCCCGGCTCCAGAGTAATGAACCGCGACACGTATGCGATCAGGTCGGCCACGGGGAAGAGCATATTTGCCGTTGTGTCCTTCTGCACCGTTTGGCCGTTCTTTTTCAACTCCAGGGAAAAGGACTGCAGATCGGTGGAGGCGGTCATGGGCAATTCCACTTCGCCCAGCACGGCCGAGCCGTCCCATGCCTTCGCTTTTTCCCACGGCAGTCCTTTTGCCTTCAGCTGGTTCTGCAGGGTACGCGCGGTCAGGTCCAAGCCGAGCGAGAAGGAGGCCACCATGCCCAGGGCCATGCCAACGGGCACGTCCTTGGCGTAACTATCGATCATCACCACCAGTTCCAGTTCATGTTCAATCTCACCGGGGATGTTCGGCATTTTGATCGGCTGGCCCGGGTAGAGACAGGCTGTGGTGGGCTTCAGAAAGAAGATGGGCTCCTTGGGCACTTCCGTGCCCATTTCCTTGGCGTGGTCGGCGTAATTGCGCCCAAT
>CALMYC010000032.1 GCA_937873385.1 uncultured Flavobacteriales bacterium
GTCACTTGCCACGTACCTGCGCTCAGGTTGGAAGCCGTGGTGCCGGATTGGGGAGGAGTGGTGTTCCACGTTTGCGTGTAAGGTGCCGTGCCGCCAACGATCTCCACGGTGGCACTGCCATCCGTGCCTCCGGCACACAGTACATTGCTGCTCATGGAAATGGTGGCGCTCAGGGGTGAAAGAGGCGCAGTGATCACCAGGTTACGGGTGGCTTGGCATCCTTGTGCATCCGTTGTTGTCGCCGTGAACGTTCCGGCGGGCAGCCCCGATGCCGTGGCACCGTTCTTGGTGGGCGTGGTGTTCCAGGAGTACATGTAGGGTGCCTAGCCACCGCTGGCCTGTACGGTACCGCCGCCGGTCTGCCCGGGACACAGGATGTTGTGCTGTGCAGTCAATTGGAGGGCGAGGGTTTGGGCCGGTTGCGAAATGGGCACGGTGATCGAGGCGGTGCAACCATTCGCATCGGTTGCCGTGGCCGTGTAGTTGCCTCCAGCAAGGTTGGATGCGGTCATTGTGGATTGCACGGGGGCCGTGTTCCAGATGATGGAGTAGGGCGAGGAACCGCCGCCAATGGCCACGGTGGCGCTTCCCGACGCATTGCCGAAGCACGCCACATTCGTTTTCGCCGAAAGCTGGACCTGCAAGGGTTGGGTTGGCCCCGTGATGGTGGCCGCTACCGTTGTATTGCAGCCGTATTGGTCGGTGGCCGTAACCGTGTAGGTGCCTGGGGCCAGGCCCGTGGCCGTCGCATTGGTTTGGACGGGCACCGTGCTCCAGGAATAGGCGTACGCCGGCATGCCGCCGTTGATGGAAACCGTTGCAGCGCCGCTTCCATCGTTCACGCAATGCACCGGGGTGGTGGAAATGATGGTGCCCACCATCGGGGCGCTTGCCAATAGGGTTGTGCTGGCCGTGGCCGTACACCCGCCCGCATCGGTAACATTCAGGGTGTAGGCTCCTTCACCCAAGTTGGAAATACCGAGGGAATTTGAGGTGAATCCCAAGGGCCCTGACCAACTTGCCGACCAGGGGCCGGTGCCGCCCGTGATGGAGGCGGCAATGCTGCCGTCATGTCCTCCACTGCAACTGATGTTCTGGCCAAAGATCAACAGGGAGGGGGTGAGGCTGATCGCCAGGGGAGCGGGTTCGCCCACATTGAAGCTTTGTGTCCTGGTGCAGGCGGCATCCGTTACGGTGACCGAATAGGTGCCGGCGGCCAGGCCGGTGATATCCTCCGTTGAAGCGGAAAAGCTGTTTGGCCCCGACCACTGGTACGTGTACGGTGCAATGCCTCCGGACACCGAAAGGTTGATCGCACCATTGGAAGAACCGTGGCACAACGATCGCGTGATCCCGGCGGTCAGTGTGATCGAACTCACCTTCACCAGTGTTTGCAGGGTGCGCGAACAAGCGCCGTCCTGCACATGCACGGCATAGGTGCGGGTGGTGCCCGGGCTTGCCACCGGGTCCGGAATGTTGGCGGCACTGAGCCCCGTGGAGGGGGTCCATGTGTAGTTGGAGCCGCCGGTGGCGAGCAATTGCACTTGCCCCCCCGCGCAGATCGTGCTGGTGGCCGGCGCTATCGTAGCGGTCAGTGAATCCACCAGTGGCACTACGAGCGTATCCGTGAACGAGTTGGGGCAGTTGGGGTTCCCGAGGATGAACAGCAGGGTTTCCAATGGCTCCGGGCTGGCATCCGCCAAGGTGGTTATCGGCCTGTCCACGTATGCTTCACCGGCAGGGATGGTGATGGTTTTTGCCGTGCCGGGATTGATGGGGGGGATTGCTGCATAATCCGTTCCGTTCACCGCAGTGCCTTGCAGGTAATAGCTCAAGGTCAATGGTTGGTCCGTGACGGTTTGGCGGGAGAACCGCACCTTGCCGTTGTTGCAACCTTCGATCAAGTTGTCCGCGCCGCTTTGTGTGATCAGCTGCATGGAGACCGGGTTGCTCTTCACCTTGGCAATGAACACGCCGGAATCATATTTCCGGTCGGTTGCATCGGCAACGATCAGTTTGAGATGGTACGTGGCACAGGGCTGCACAAGCGAAAAGGCGGAGAGGCCCCTGGTGAATCCGTCATATTGCACGAATTGGCCGCCGGCATTGTCGAAGAAGTAGGCTTGGTTGGAGCCGTTGTTCACGTTGTTGATGGTGACCGGCTGGTTGGTTCCCGGGATCAATGCAATGTTGTGGTCGCTGCCTATCCCCGGGTCCCCGGTGATCCCCGGCCCACTGATGAAGAAGCCGAACACATCGTTGTACTGCGATCCGACCCATTCATTGTATTCCTCCGACCCGAACACGAAATCAAAACGCAGGCTGTCGCCTGCGGGAATGACATCGAACTCGAATTTGCAGGCATCCTTGGTGGTGCGTCCGGTAACCGTGTTCAAAATAGGGTCTCCGCCGGTCTGCTGTTGGAAGGTCTTGTTCGCCACATTATTGGGCCCCACGGCGTTGGAAATGGATCCGCTGGTGAGCAGCACGCCTTGGTCGATCCCCAGCAGGGAACCCGTGTAGGTGAACTCACCGAAACCGTCCGCATGGCAGGTGATCTGTGGATTGGCAATGGAGACGCCCGGGCCCGTGATGGTACGCGCCAGCTGCTGCAGGTTGGTTTGCGGGTTTACCACAAGTTGTGCCCTTGAAGCCGGGGCCAGGGCCGCGGCCAGAAGGCATGCGGTGAGAATACGGTAATGGACCTTCATGAATGTCAAGCTCATTCTCCACGCGCTGCTTGGCATGCTGCTTCCGCGGCTTGCAGGTCCACCTCGGCCGGGCCGATGCGGCCAGGCGCAATTGTCCCGGCGATGGCGCCCAGGGCTTGCGTCCTTACCGTTGCCCGCGAAAGACCTTGATTGGTGGAAGCAAAGACCATGATCCCGGCCGGCACGCAGGCAAATACCATGTGCAGCCCGTGCTGGTTGCTCAGGTGCAGGGTGATGGAATCGCGTTCCGCGGCAGTGAGTGCGCCCACTTGAATACCGGCTGTCTCCTGGGCTTTCAGGCCATGGCAGAGCAGGAGGCAAAGGAATACGCAAGCATGGAACGGGTTGGGCATGTGGAGCTTCATGCAACGGAGTTGGTTCCCATGATGCCGCGGTGCCTTCGGAGCACTTGCCCATGGGTGCTGCTTTATACCGGACAAACTCCCTGAAGGTTTCGATGAACGGTGAGGCAAGGTGCTTCGTCCTTGGTCCGTTCCGGGAGGAATGATGACGGTCCTCCACCGTCCCGGGAGAGGCCCGGCCTTCAACGGGCAGGCGCGCCGGTCCGCTGCAGCAGCACAGCGTGAAGTGCTATGCCGGTTGCCACGCTGACATTGAGGGAGCCGATCTGGCCAGCCATGCGGATGCGTACAAGGGCATCGGCCTTCCGCAGGATCACCGGTGATATGCCCGTGTCCTCCGCGCCCATCACCAGGACCACCGGCCCGGCAAGGTTGCACGATTCAATGGGCATTTCCGCCTTCTCGGTGACAGCAATGATCCTCAAGCCATGCTCACGGGCGCGTTCCAAGGCCATGGCCAGGTCGTCCACGCGGCAAACAGGCTTTCGCAGCAAGGCCCCGGCACTGCTTTTCACCGCATCACTTCCCAGCCGGGCAGTACCCGATTTGGGCACCAGCATGCCATGGGCACCGAAGCATTCCGCGCTTCGTGCTATGGCGCCTACGTTCCGTACGTCCGTGACACCATCCAACGCCACGATCAAGGGGTCTTCGCCTTGTTCGTAGGCTTGTGCGATCACCCCGTCCAGGTCCTGCATGGCCACCTGGCTGATGAAGGCCACCACGCCTTGGTGTTCCGTGCTGGTTAAGCGATCCAGTTTTTCAACCGGAACGGGCTGCCATGGCACGCCCTGTTCGCGGGCCAGGTTTTTCAGTTCCTGCATTCCCTTTCCGCCAGCATCCCTGCGCACCAGCAGTTTCTCCACATGCAGGCCTCCCTGCAAGGCCTCCATCACCGGATGTATCCCGCAGATCAGTTCATCCTTTCCCATCGTTTGCAGCAGTCTTGTCACGTTCAATCCAAGGTTTCCCAGTCTTCAGGGCCCGGCTTCTTCCCTTAATTCTCCATGATCCTCCCGTTCCTCCAACTCTCCACGTTCCGGTACCATGCACTCTTGAGCTGCGGGTCCCGTTGCAGGATGAGGTCGTTGGCACTGTACGGGTCGTTGCGCCGAATGAACCGGAAGACGAGGCTCATCAGGTTGGTTTCATCCCCGTAGGTCCAAGTTTCGCCATTGGCATCCATGCGGATGGTGGAAGGCGTTCCGAAAATGATGTGGACAAGGCCGCGATCGGTTTTCCAACCTTCCGTATAGCTGGAGAAATGGCGGTTGGCACTTTCCACTCTGCCGTAGTAGGATGCTATTGCGTCCCGGGCCCTTTCCCGCGAGCCGGCGGCATCAGTCCAGAATTTTTCGACTTCCTTGCGCGGATCCCGGTTGGTGGAGAGTGCTTCCCACTCCTTGGTGCT
>CALMYC010000033.1 GCA_937873385.1 uncultured Flavobacteriales bacterium
TGTATGCGGAAGCCGCTGCCATGGTGGGCACCGCCAGGAAGAAGGAGAATTCCGCCGCGTGCTTGCGTGTCAGGCCCAGCGCCATGCCACCGATGATGGTGGCCGCGGACCGTGACACGCCCGGAACCAGTGCGATGCATTGGCACAGGCCGATGCCGAAGGCCCTTCCATAGCTCACTTCCTCCACGCCCTTGGGCTTGAACCATTGGTCCACGAACAGCAGCACGATGCCGCCCAACAGCAAGGCCACCGCCACCACGGCCACATTCTCCAACAACAGGTCGATGGCATCACCGAACAACAGCCCGAAAATGGCCGCCGGAATAAAGGCCACCAGCAGTTTTCCGTAAAATCCCCAGGAGCGGAAGAACCGTTTCCAGTACAGCGCCACCACGGAAAGTATGGCCCCGAACTGGATGTTCACCATGTAGGTTTTGGTGAACTCCGTGGGCTCAAGGCCCAGTACGGCCTGCATGATCACCATGTGGCCGGTGCTGCTCACGGGCAGGAATTCAGTCAGCCCCTCCACAATGGCAATGACGACAGCTTGGAAAACGGTCATGCGGCCTCAATCCCTTCCCGGTCAACAAGTCGAACCATGCGCGGATCAGCCTGCGTTCCGGGGTTTGCGCATGATGGCATAGACCACGAAGACGTAGCCCAGCAGGCATACGATCGGTGCCACGGTGATGCGCCGCGCACTGAAGAGTTCCTTGGCGTTGAACACCTCGGGATCGCCGCTGCCACCTCCGCTCATGAGCACGAAACCAAGGATCACAATGCCGATGCCGATCAGCAACAGCTTGTAGTTGGTGGCATCAAAGGCCAGTTCGTCTTTCATGTCGGCAGCCATTTCAGGTCCAGTTGAGTTCGTCCGTGTTCATGCGAAGGTAGCGCCGCACGGCCAGCGCGGTGGAAAACAGGGAGATCACAAGCCCCAGCACAACGATGCCGGCCAACAAGATCGCCAGTGAAATCGGGTGCACCAAGGTGGCCAGGTCCGGTTGCCAGCGCACCAGCATCTGGATGGTGGCCACCAGCAGGCCGATGGCCAGGATCGACGAAACGATGCCCTGCCACAAGCTGGTGCCCAGGAACGGCCGCTTGATGAACCAGCCGGTGGCCCCCACCAGGTGCATGGTGCGGATCAGGAAGCGCTTGCTGTAAATGGCCAGGCGGATGGTGTTGTTGATCAGGGCCACGGCGATCACCAGCAGCAGCACGCTGAAGCCGAGCATGATCCAGCGCAGCTTGCCCATGTTCGCATCGATGTTCTCCACCACCACCGGGTTGTACTTCACTTCATGCACGCTCGCGTCCTGCCGCAAATGTTCCGCCACCCACTTCAGGCTGTCCGGAGCCGCGTAGGCTTCCTTCATCCGCAGCTCAATGGACGGCAGCAGCGGGTTCGCGCCCAGCACGCCGAGAAAGTCCTCGCCCATGTCCTGCTTCAGCTGCTCCGCCGCCTCTTCCGCGGTGACATAGCGCGTTTCCAGCGCAAAGGGCTGGGCGTCCAATTGCTTGCGGAACTTCATCACGTCCACTTCCTTGAGGTCGCGCTTCAGGTAGATGTCCACCTTCACGTTTTCCTTGAAATGACGTTCCAGTTCACGCGCGTTCAAGAGCATGAACCCGAGCAGGCCCAGCATGTACAGCACCAAGGTGATGCCGATGATGGTGCCCGCGTTGCTGCTCCGCGTGTAGCGTTTGAAAGGCTTCCTTTCGCTCATGCTTGCCATCGGCCCTTGCGGGCCCATCGGGCGGCGAAGTTATTCGCACCGGCCGCACCGCCCACCCGGACTTTCCCCGGCCACCAACACGGGAAGGCTAAATTCGCCGTCCATTCAGGGGGATCATGGCATACGACCACAAGCGGATCGAGGCGGACTGGCAACGGACCTGGCGGGAACAAAAGACCTTCCGTGCGGAAAACAACTCGCCCAAGCCGAAGTACTACGCACTGGACATGTTCCCCTACCCCAGTGGTGCCGGCCTGCACGTGGGGCACCCCTTGGGCTACATCGCCAGCGACATCGTGGCGCGCTACAAACGGCACAGCGGGTTCAACGTGCTGCACCCCATGGGCTACGATTCCTTCGGCCTTCCGGCCGAGCAGTATGCCATCCAGACCGGCCAGCACCCGGCCAAGACCACCGGAGAGAATGCCGCGCGCTACCGCGAACAACTTGACCGCATTGGCTTCAGCTTCGATTGGGACCGCGAAGTGCGCACCAGTGACCCTTCCTTCTACAAGTGGACGCAGTGGATCTTTCTTCAATTGTTCGATCGCTGGTACGACCCCAGGGCGGACCGGGCCCGGCCGATCGGCGAGCTGATCGCGCGTTTTGAACGCCAAGGCTGTCAAGGCCAGGATGCCAGCATCCTCACCGGGGACGAGGAGGCGTTCATCGGCGAGTTCAGCGCCGCGGAATGGAACGCCTTCGACGAGCGTACCCGCCAACTGATCCTGCAGCACTTCCGCCTGGCCTACTTAAGCGAGGCCTGGGTGAACTGGTGCCCCGCGTTGGGCACCGTGCTGGCCAACGACGAGGTGAAGGATGGTGTGAGCGAGCGCGGCGGCCACCCGGTGGAACGCAAGCGCATGCCGCAATGGAGCCTGCGCATCACCGCCTACGCCCAGCGCTTGCTGGACGGGCTGGATGCGATCGATTGGCCGGACAGCCTGAAGGAGGCCCAGCGCAACTGGATCGGAAAAAGCGAAGGGGCAACGGTCCGGTTCGCTGTGGGCAGCGACTTCATCGAAGTCTTCACTACGCGACCCGACACCCTCTTCGGCGTTAGCTTTCTCACCCTTGCACCGGAACATGCCTTGGTGGGGAAATTCACCACGCCCGGCCGCCGTGCCGAGGTGGAAGCCTACGTGAAGGCGGCCACCAACCGCAGCGAGCGGGAGCGCCAAGCTGAAGTGGACAAGGTCAGTGGCGTGTTCACCGGCAGCTACGCCAAGCATCCCTTCACAGGAGCGGACATCCCCGTTTGGGTGGGCGATTACGTGCTGGGCGGCTACGGCACCGGTGCCGTGATGGCCGTGCCCGGCGGCGACCAGCGCGACTGGCGCTTCGCCAAGCACTTCGGCCTGCCCATCATCGCCGTGACCGAAGGTGCCGACATCGAAAAGGAAGCTGATGAGCGTAAGGACGCCACCATCTGCAGCGAAGGCTTTTTGAAAGGCTTGAAAGTGCCTCAGGCCATCACGCGGGCCATCCAGGAATTGGGGCGGACAGGAGCGGGTGAAGGCAAGGTGAACTTCCGCCTGCGTGATGCCGCCTTCGGCCGCCAGCGCTATTGGGGCGAGCCCATCCCCATCTACTACAAGGACGACATTCCCTATCCGCTGCCGGAAAGTGAATTGCCCTTGGTCCTGCCCGAAGTGGACAAGTTTCTGCCTACGGAAACCGGCGAGCCGCCCCTGGCCCGTGCCGCCAATTGGAAGTTCATGGGCTATCCGTTGGAAACCACCACCATGCCCGGCTGGGCTGGCAGCAGTTGGTACTTCCTGCGCTACATGGACCCCCGCAACGAGAAGCACTTTGCCAGCCAGGAGGCCATCGCCTATTGGGGCCAGGTGGACCTGTACATCGGCGGCAGCGAGCACAGCACCGGCCACCTGCTCTACTTCCGCTTCTGGACCAAGTTTTTGTTCGATCTGGGTCTGATCCCCTTTGATGAACCGGCGAAGAAACTGGTGAACCAGGGGATGATACAGGGTATCAGCATGATGGCCAACGTGCTGCCATCAGCACGTAACGGCCAGGACCATTACAGGGTGCTTCCATTGGGCCAAAAAGAAGCCGGTGCGTCCGAGCGGAATTATCCCATCGACCATGTTGCCTTCCGCGACGGCAAATTCTGGATCGATGAGGCGGGTGCTGAGCGAACGCGCCAGGTCCCCGCGTTCCGTGCCTTTGAACTTTCCGTGCCGGCCATCGAACTGAGGCCCGTGGTCGAAAAGATGTCCAAGTCGAAGTTCAACGTGGTGAACCCCGATGCCATCATCGAGAAGTATGGCGCCGACACGTTGCGCCTTTACGAAATGTTCCTCGGCCCGCTGGAACAGAGCAAACCTTGGGACACCAACGGCATCGAGGGCACCTACCGCTTCCTGAAAAAATTCTGGAACCTGTTCCACGCAGGGACTGGCCAAGAAAATTCGGCAGCGTCGACCCAGCGGGTCGACCTATCGGATGATGCCCCCACCAAGCCTGAGCTAAAAACCCTCCACGCCACGCTGAAAAAGGTGACGGAGGACATCGGCAAGATGAGCTTTAACACCAGCGTGGCGCAGTTCATGATCGCGGTGAATGAGCTGGGCGCGCTGAAATGCCGCAAGCGCGCCATCCTGGAGCCGCTCACCATCGCGCTCGCCCCCTTCGCGCCCCACATCACCGAGGAGCTGTGGAGACGAATGGGCCATGCCGAAAGCATCAGCACCGCCCCTTGGCCACAGTGGGAAGCCCGGTACTTGGAAGAGGACAGTTTCAGCTACCCCATCAGCTTCAACGGCAAAACAAGGCTGCAGCTGGAATTCCCCGCCACCATGGATGCCAAGGCCGTGGAAGCAGCCGTGCTCGCCAACGCCGAGGTGCGGCAGCGTTTGGAGGGCAAAGCACCCAAGAAGGTGATCGTGGTGCCCAAGCGCATCGTGAACATCGTGGTGTAATGGCAGCAACCGCCCGTCTTTGGATCACCGCACTTTGGTACGGCCCTTGCAAATGGGCGGCCATGGCACAGCGATCCCTACTTTCAGCGGCGGCGGCGGGCTTGCTCTCGTTCGGCTTTGCGCAAAGCGGCGGCACCCCGCCCGAACCCGGGGTCTTCCCGCTCCGCACGCTTGACCACCACGCCTTCCAGGCCGGTGAGAAGCTGAGCTACATCCTGCACTATGGCTGGTTGAACGCAGGCACGGCCACCTTGGAGCTCCAGCGATCCGAAAAGGAAGTGGGCGGCCGGACAGTACTGCACGCGGTGGGCATCGGCGAAAGCATCGGGGCTTTCAAGGCCTTCTACACCGTGAAGGACCGCTATGAAACCTACTTCGACCAGCAAGGCGTGTTCCCCTACGTGTTCATCCGCCGCGTGAACGAAGGGGGCTACACCATCAACCAGGACTACCTGTTCCTGCAGCAGCGGCACAAGGTGGACACCCAGGATAAAAAGACCTTTGACGTGCCCGCCCATGTGCAGGACATGCTCAGCGCCTTCTACTATGCGCGGGCCATCGACTATTCCAACGCCGCACCCGGGCAGGAGTATGTGATCCCCTGCTTCATGGACAATGAGCGCTGGGACCTGCGCATGCGCTTCGTGAAAAAAGAGACCATCAAGCTGCGCAACGGCAAATACCGCTGCCTCAAGTTCCAGCCCGTGGTGCAGGAAGGCCGTATCTTCAAGACCAACGACGACCTCAACGTGTGGATCACCGACGATGCCAACCACATCCCCGTACTGGCGCAGGCCAAGGTGCTCGTGGGTTCCATCAAGATGGAACTGAGCGGTTACGCAGGCCTGGCCAATCCCCTTGCCAAGGAATAGCAGGCCCTTCCCCGCGCCGTTGTTGAAAACAAGCCCACCCCCCGACCCCTTCACCGCCGGGGTGGTCGTTTCTTGCGCCCCATGGCGAAAAAGGCGTTGCCCATAGCGGGTGGAATGGTGCTGGTGGCGGCATTGGGAGCGTACCTCTACATGGGCGTGGACCTCGAACCACATGAAGAATACGTGGAAGATCCCCCGTTGGCCGCTGCTGACACCTTGCCGGCACCGCCCAGTGCCTATGGGATTCCCCTGGCCGGTTTCCATGTGGAGCGGGAACAGGTAAAACCGGGGGCCACCATCGGCGGATTGCTGCAACCACTCGGCGTTGGCGCCTCCACAATCGACAGCCTGGTTCAGCTGGCCGCGCCGGTATTCGACGTGCACAAGATCCGGGCCGGGCATACCGTGGCGTACATCTACCCCGATGATACCGCTGCGGGTCCCGCATATTTCGTTTACGAATCGGACCTTGTGGACCATGTGGTGTTTGACCTGCGCCGACCCTTGTCAGTCCATGTGCAGAAAAGACCCGTGCACACCGAGGAGAAAAGCATCAGCGTTGCGGTAAGCGGCTCCCTGTGGAACGACCTGGTGGGGGCCGGAGCCTCGCCGGCACTTGCGGCCAAGCTCAGTGAAGTCTTTGCGTGGACCGTTGATTTCTACCGGTTGCAGAATGGCGACCGTTTCACCATGGTGTACCGGCAAAACACCGTGGGCGGCATGGACTACGGGGACCCTGAGCTGCTCAGCGTGCGTTACGAGGGCACAGACACGCGTGAGGCTTTCCTGTACGATGGCGTGGACAGCACGGACGGGTACTACGATGCCGACGGGAAAAGCCTGCGGAAAGCATTTCTGCAAGCCCCGTTGAAATTCAGCCGCATTTCATCCGGTTTCACCATGCGCCGGTTCCACCCGGTGCAAAAGCGTTGGAAGGCCCACCTCGGCACGGATTACGCCGCACCCTACGGAACACCGATCCTGTCCACCGGTGATGGTGTGGTGGAGCGCGCGGGATACAGTGCAGGAAACGGCAACTATGTCAAGGTCCGCCACAACCACACGTACGAAACGCAATACCTGCACATGCGCAAGGTCTTGGTAAAGCAGGGCCAAGTGGTAAGGCAGGGCCAGGAGATCGGCGAAGTGGGCAGCACGGGGCTGGCCACCGGCCCGCACGTGTGCTACCGGTTCTGGAAAAATGGCACGCAGGTGGACCCCAGAAGGGAGGTCATGCCCAGTGCGGAGCCCCTTGCCGCAGCCGACCTGCCCGCCTTTAACCGTACACGGGACGAGCTGCTTCAGCGCATGGACAAGGCCGAAGCCGAGGCGAAGCACATCAACGTGGCCACGTTTTAACCGGCCAGGCCCAGAATGGCCCGGTACCGGTAACGCTTCACGCCTTCCGCTGGCTCCACTGCTGCCTGCACCAACGCCTTGGCCAGCACATCATGGGGCATGGCCCGGTAGTTGGCCAGGGACCCGGCCATGAACGGGCCTGCGGCACGCAGTATTCCGCTGGCAATGCCTTCGCCACTGCGCCGCTCCTTGCGCGGCCCGGTGAGCAGCGATGGCTGGAAAATTGCCAAGCTCCGGAACCCGGTCTTCTCCAATTCCTCCTCCACTTCCCCCTTCACACGGTTGTAGAAAATGCGTGAGCCGCTGGCTGCGCCCATGGCACTGATGCCGCAGAACACTTGAACGCCCTGGTCCTTCGCCCAACGCGCAATGCCCAATGGCAACGTCTTGTCCACCGCAATGAATGCCGCTTGGCTGCCGGCCTTTTTGATGGTGGTGCCCAAGCAGCAGATCACTGCGTCCACGGCCTCTGGCCTGAGCGCATCCAGCAGGTTTTCCCCTGCCCACTGCTCCAACTTCGGATGAACAAGGTTCAACGGCCTGCGGACCAACACCACAGCCTTCCCCACACGTTCATCGGCCAATAACAGGGGCAGTACCGCGCTGCCCACTAAGCCCGTGGCACCGGCGAGGAGGATGGTCTTTGGCATGCAGGCAAAGTTCGCTGTCTTTCTTGTTTATATTATAGACTTATTTATATTTGCCACATCGAAACATGCCAACAAGAACACCAACGAAGATGGAAAGCGAACTCACACCCTCCGAAAGCCTGAAGTTGATCGAGACGATGATCGGGCAGGCCAAGCAGAGTTTTCACCGCAACAGCTTTTACTTCCTGCTGTGGGGCGCGCTGCTGATCGCCGCGATGGCGGTGAACTATCTGATGGCCGCAAACGGCGACCCGCGCGGCAACTACGCATGGGCCGTGGCAGGCATCATCGGCGGCATTTCAAGCTGGGCGCATGGTGCACGTGAGGCCAAAAGAAAACAGGCATCCAGCTTCATGGACCGCGTGATGCGCTGGCTGTGGATGGGGTTTCTGGCCACCTTGCTCATCACCATGTTTGGCAGTGCCAGCTCCGGGCATGGGTTCTCGGTGGGTACGATCATCGTCCTGACCGGCCTGCCCACGTTTGTCACCGGACAGTTGCTACGCTTCCGTCCGCTGATCTTCGGCGGGATCCTGTTCTGGATGTTGGGTGCCGTGTCCTTCTTTGTGGACATGCAGACCACGGCCTTGCTGTACGTCGCTGCCATGCTCTTCGGCTACCTGATCCCCGGCTACCTGCTCAAGCGCCAAGAGGATGGCCTTCGCACCGCTTGATCCCGTGCTGCACAACCAACTGCGCTTGGCCATCGTGAGCCTGTTGGTAAGCGTGGAAGGCGCGGACTTCAACTTCCTGCTGGAGAAGACCGGCGCCACGCGCGGCAACCTCAGCGTGCAGATCACCAAGCTGAAGGAGGCTGGCTACGTGAATGTGAAGAAGACCTTCACGGACAACTACCCGAATACGCAGTGCTCGCTTTCCGCAAAAGGCTTGAAGGCGTTTGAAACGTATGTGGGAGCGTTGAAAGGCTACCTGGGGGCTTAAATTTCGGCAAATTACCGGTCCATGCCCACTACGCCCGGATCTTTCAAGACCGTGCAGCGATCCCAAGTATCGCTGTCGGTGCTGATGCTGCCCTCGCATTCCAACTTCGGCGGCAAGATCCACGGGGGCTACCTCCTGTCCCTCTTGGACCAAGTGGCCTTTGCGTGTGCCAGCAAGCACAGCGGAAACTATTGCGTCACGGCCAGCGTGGACGTGGTGAACTTTTTACGGTCCATTGAGGTAGGCGAGCTGGTGACCCTGAAGGCCTCGGTGAACTTCGTGGGCAACAGCTCCATGGTGATCGGCATCCGCGTGGAGGCGGAGAACATCCGCACCGGCGGGGTGAAGCACTGCAATTCCTCCTACTTCACCATGGTGGCCAAGGATGATGCCGGGAACAAGGTCACCGTTCCGGGCTTGCTGCTGCGGACCAAGGATGAAGTGCGCCGCTTCCTGGCGGCAGCCGCGACCATTCGTAACCGGGAACAGGATAGAAAAACAAAGCAGGAGCTGGATCCCGCCAGTGAAGCGAGCCTGCGTGAATTAATGGGGCACCGGGTGAAAGTGGAACTCACCGAAAAGTGGTCCGGGTAATATCCGGGATCACTCCGGCTCCACCCAATCCCCGCCTTCCTTGATCAGGGCGATGAGTTCGTCCACGGCTTGTGCCGAGGGGATGTTGCGCTTTACCACCACCTTTTCCTTGTAGAGGGTGATCACGCCAACGCCGGTGCCCACGTAGCCGTAATCGGCATCGGCCATTTCGCCGGGGCCGTTCACGATGCAGCCCATGATCCCGATCTTCACGCCTTTGAGGTGGCTGGTGCGCGCGCGGATCCTCATCGTAGTGTCCTGCAGGTCGAACTGCGTGCGGCCACAGCTGGGGCAGCTGATGTACTCCGTTTTGCTGATGCGGGTGCGCGTGGCCTGCAGGATGCCGAAGGCCGTGCGGCACGCGAGGTCTTCGCCGATGCCGCCCGGGTGCTGTGCGGGTTCGTGCCCGAGGAAAATGCCGTCGCCCAAGCCGTCCAGCAGCAAGGCGCCGCAATCGGTGCTGCCGTGGAGCACGAACTGCTCGCGGGTGACATCCGCGTAATAACGGCGCAGGATCACCGGCACCGGGCATTCGCCGTTGATCAAGCCGATGATCAGGCGCCGCTGGTCGGCCATGCCGTGCAGGTTGCGCGTGTCCACCACCAGCACGGCGGTGGGGTCTTCGCGCAGCTTCACCACCAGGGCCGCATCAAATTCCGGGAGTGCCGCATGCACGAAATTCAGGTCGCGGTGCAGCTCCACGCCGGCGCGGTAAGCGTTGGGATGGATCAGCGGGTAGTGGCGCTCCTTGGTGCGGTCCTTCAGCCAGGCGGCATGGTCCTGGATGATCCCCAACGTGCCGGGGATGTGGAATTGGATGCTGTTGTTGCCGATGTACGCGTAGTCCGCGGCCTGGTCGGCGATGTTCCACTTATCGGCGGGGACCCTGTACTTGTAGCCCCAGGCAAAGAGCGAAGGGGGCGTGATCACCGTTTTGTGGCTGAGGTCGGCCAGCACCACGGGCACATGCCGGGCACCGATGTTGGCCACTTCACGGGTGGCCCGGCGGCTGTAGGAGAAGGGGTTCAACGGCATGCCGCCGGTGCCTGCGCCCAGCATGGGTGTTGAAAGCGGCAGGATGGATGCATGGTCGTTGCGCGGATAGCGGGCCACCAGCGCCTTGGCCACGGGTATCTCGGCCTCGGGCTCCTCGGTGAGTGAAACGCGGATGGTATCGCCCAGGCCGTCCTCCAGCAGGGCACCGATGCCCACGGCACTCTTGATGCGGCCGTCCTCGCCATCGCCTGCTTCGGTAACGCCCAAGTGCAGCGGATAGTCCCATCCCAGCTCCATCATGCGGTGCACCAGCAGGCGGTAGGCCTGCACCATCACCCGGGTGTTGCTGGCTTTCATGCTCAGCACGATCTCGTGGTAGTTTTCGTCCCGGCAAACGCGGAGGAACTCGAAGGCGCTCTCCACCATGCCCAGCGGGGTGTCGCCGTAGCGGTTGAGGATGCGGTCGCTGAGGCTGCCGTGATTGGTGCCGATGCGCATGGCGGTGCCGTGCTCCTTGCAGATCCTCACCAAGGGTCGGAAGCGCTTGTCGATGCGCTCCAGCTCCGCTTCATATTGGTCATCGGTGTACTCGCGCACGTCGAATTTCTTCTTGTCGGCATAGTTGCCGGGGTTCACGCGCACTTTCTCCACGATGCGCGCGGCGATCTCGGCGGCGTTCGGCGTGAAGTGGATGTCGGCCACCAATGGCGTGTCATAGCCTGCGGCGCGGATCCGCTTCTTGATCTCGGCCAGGTTCTCCGCCTCATCCTTGCTGGGTGCGGTGATGCGCACGATCTCGCAGCCCGCCTCGATCATGCGTATGCTCTGGGCCACGGTGCCCTCGGTGTCCATGGTGTCCGTGGTGGTCATGCTTTGCACGCGGACCGGGTTGGCGCCGCCAATGCCCACTACGCCCACCTGCACGGCACGCGTGCGCCAGCGCTCGTAGCGCGTAAGACTTGGGCAGTACTGGAAATGCTTGATCAAGGTATCCGATGCCATGGGACCGCGAAGGTACAGGGGCATTCCACCCCGCTCAATCCCGAAGCTGACCCGGACCGTTGGCATGGCTGCGCAACACGAACTTCCACCCTGCTCCTTCCACCAATGAACGGACCACCCCAATGACCTCACCCTGTTGTTTCGCTGCCTCGGTGAACAACTCGCTGGCCTTTACCTGGCCCAATACCTGCTGCTTGGCCTTTGCGCTGATGGCCGTGAGTTCCTGCGGACTGAAATGGTTGAACAAGCCTTCGTCCAGGTCATAGTAGTCCACGCTGTGGTCGATGCTCAGCACCTCCGGTTCAGGGGGCAAGTCCAAGGTCACTGTTCGGGAGGCCTCATCGGCGGTCAACTTCATGCCGTTGAGGTCGTAACCCACGCTCACCTTGGCCTTCACGCGCAGGATGGCCCGTTTACGGAAGGATGGCAACGCGGCCAACAGGCGGTTGTAGTTCCAACTGTCCGCATGGTCGTACAGCTCGCTGAACTCTCCTTCCACCGTGATCAGCTTCAGTACGGGCCGTACCCGTTCCAGCAAGACGGTACTGTTCACCGTTGCAGCGGCCGGGGCGGGCTTGTACACCTCCCGGGTGATGAAGAACACCAGCAGGCACGCCCCCAGGAACAAAAGCATGGACACCATCCGTCTCATGCTGCAAAGGTCGGCAGCAGGCGCGTGCGGTCTTCAACGAAGTCTTCCGGCTCCGGCTGGTTGCGGGCCCATTCCGTCTGCCGTGCACCTTCCCAGGCCCGGAAATCATCCCCCTCCACACTTCCGGCGAAGGCGGCACGTTGTTGGTGAGTAACACGCACCTGTGGACGATCTCCGGCCGCCTGTGGTCCGGCACTTGTTGCGCACCGGTACTTTTCGACCTTGCCCATGTTCCGCCTTGTTCGCCGCATCCTTTTCATCGCCACTGCAGGCATGGCGGTGCTGTTGCTCGTGATGGCGGCCATGGCCTGGTTTTTCCAGGATGAGGTGAAGGAAAAGCTGGTGGCCGAACTGAACACGCACCTCACCGCTCCGCTCCACCAGAACGGCATCGAGCTTACGCTGATCAAGCGCTTCCCGCAGGCTTCCCTCCGCATCCGCGAGCCCTTCATGCAGGAGGTCCGTTCCGACGGGCAACCGGCGGACACCTTGCTCTATGCCAAGGACCTGTACCTTGAATTCAGCGTGTTCGCCTTGCTCACCGGGGACTATTCCGTACGCGACCTGCATGGCAACGGTGTGATCGTCCGGCCCGGTTTGGACCAAAACGGCCTGGTGAATTGGGAAGTTTGGAAGACCGATACCCATGCCGATGCCGGCAAGGGCGCCAACATCGACCTCCGCAAGGTCACCTTCAATGGGCTGAACGGGCGCTTCCATGATGACCGTTCCGGATTGCGGGTGGCCTTGGCCAGTGAGAAGCTCACGCTGCGGGGCCGGTTCCGCGATACCGGTTCCACGCTCACCGCAAAGGGCGATGTATTGCTGCAGCGCTGGAGCAAGGCCGGGGCATTGCTGCTCGCGGACAGGAAGGCCCAGGTGGACCTGGACATGGCCTTTGGGGGTGAGGGTGGCGGCTTCCACCTCAACAAGGGGGAAGTGCTTTTGGGCAGATCACCGCTGAACGTGACCTTGGATGTGGCAACCGGCAAGAACGGCCCGCACATGGACCTGCGCGCCAACGGCTTTGGCATGGACCTGGTCAAGGTGGTTCAATTCCTGCCCGATGACCTGCGCAACACCATGCGTCGCTACCGCATGGCCGGCAATGCCGACCTGGCCGTCCACTATGGGGGTTCCTTGGCTGGTGCCGGTCCCTCGCTCTCCATCGGCATGATGCTGCGCGACGGCCGTTTCACCGAAATGGCTTCCGGCACGGCGTTCCACAAGGTACAGGGCGAATTTGCCGCGGACTTTACCCCGGATTGGGCCCCGCAAAAGCTGGTGGTGCGCAATTTCTCCGCCAGCTCGCCCTCGGGCCCGGTTGGTGGCAGCATGGAACTGAACGGCCTGCGGAATGCCAAGCTCAGCGCTTACGTCCATGGCGATCTACAGCTTGCCGACCTGCTGCGTTTCGCCGGCATGGACACCTTGGAGCAGGTCAGTGGCAGCCTGAAGGCGGAAGCCCGCATACAGGGCAGAGTGCGGGATGTGGAGGATTTCAAGGCCAGCGACCTGCGCGCTTTGGCCCTGCACGGAAGCGTGCAGCTGAAAGATGCCAGCGTGAAGGTGAAAGGGCTTCGGCACCGCGTGACTGACCTGAATGCCGAGCTCGCTTTGGACGGCAATGACGCACTGGTCCATGGCCTGCGCTTCAAGCTGCAAGGGAACGAAATGGAGCTCACCGGCACGCTGCGCAACCTGATGCCCTACGCGCTCTTCAAGGACCAGCGCCTCACCATTGATGCCCGGGGACGCTCGCCCTTGATCAACCTCGCCACCCTGCTCGAAACGCAGCCGGTTGCAACCAAGGCCAGTGCTTCGGGATATGCCTTCACGCTACCGGCGATGATCGACCTTGACCTGAAGGCCGACATCGGTGAACTGAAGATGGAGGATTTCAGCGCCACCGGCATCCATTGCGACCTGCGCATCAACAACCGCAAGCTTGCGTTGGACCCGCTGCAATTCAACACCGCGGGCGGCTCGGTGAACGGCCGCCTGCACTTGGATGGCACCCCTGCGCCCGCCTATCCCCTTGCCATCACCGCAGACCTGAGGAACATCGACATCAACGCGCTCTTTGCGGAATTCCGCAACTTCGGGCAGCAGTTCATCACGGCCGCCCACGTGAAGGGCCATGGTGATGCACAACTCACCTTCACCGCACCATTGCGGCCGGATTTCAGCCTGGACGAGGACCGGCTGCATTGCATCACCGAAATTTCCCTGCGCAATGGTGAACTGGACAACCATCCTTCCCTGATGGAGGTGGCCGACTACCTGCGCAAGAACAAGCTCACCTCACCCTTCGTGGACGCGGATGCCCTCCGCAAGCAGCTCCAGCACGTCACCTTCGCTAAGTTGGAAAACCGGATCGAGATCAAGGACCGCGCCGTGCACCTGCCGCAAATGACCGTGAGCAGTTCCGTGATGGACCTTGAAGTGAGCGGCACCCACGGCTTCGACGGCGCGGTGGACGACCATTTGAGCTTCCGCCTCGGGGACCTCTTCCGCACCGCGCGAAGCAGCGGCGACGAATTTGGCCCCGTCATCGACGACGGCACGGGCCTGCGCATCTTCCTGCACATGTACGGCTCCACCGACAATTTGCAGTTCGGCAACGACGGCGCCATGGCGGCGGCAAGGCGCAAGGACCGGATGAAGGAGGAAACCGCGCAATTGAAGGGCATCCTGAAGGACATTGTAACGGGGAACAAGAGCGATGGCGCATCTGCACCGCCCCCCGCGCGGCAACAAGGCAGGGTCACGGTGGAATTCGGCGATGAGAAGGCGGCAACACCGCAGCCAAAGCCCAGGAAGCAAGGCCTTGGGCGGTTGTTGCAAAAAACCGACAAGGAAGAACCCAAGGTGGTCATCGGGGTGGAATAGACGGTCTGGGACCTGGCCGTGGGGCGTGCACCCCGAAGGACCTGGTGGCACGTGGGCGCCGCGTGGGTCCATGGCCGCGCAGCGGACAGGCCATCACGGCAAAAGGCCCCCGACCGTCAGGGGGGTGCTTTTCCCGTAAACCAAGGCATCAGGCTTCCGACAGGCCATCAGTTCATCCGTTCGTCCGAACTTGCACGCCGATATGAACCTGTACTCGCGCAAGCAACGCTGGAAATTGGTGCTCGCCTTTGCGGCAATGGCCATCGTGGGCGCCTCACTCTGGTACAGTAGCCGCATCGTGAACAAGGTGCGGCAGGAGGAACGGCGCAAAGTGGAGCTGTGGGCCGAGGCCGTGCGCAACCGTGCCCAACTGGTGAACTATACGGACTCCCTCTTCCACCGGCTACGCGAGGAGGAGCGCAAGCGCGTGGAACTATGGGCCGATGCGCAAGTGCATTTGGCCAGCGATGACGTGAACGACCTGAGCTTCTACCTCAAGGTGGTGACCGACAACACCACCATCCCCGTGATCATCACCGATGGGGGTGACAAACCCGTCACATCGCGCAACCTGCGCCCATCCGTGGAGGGCAACATGGATTCCATGCGGGCCGAAGTGCGGCGCATGGATGCCTTGCATGAACCCATTCCCATCACGCTTTTCGGCAACCACAAACAGTATCTGCACTACACCGATTCACGCATTGTCACCGAATTGGAACACGTGATGGACAACATCATCCGGAGCTTCATCAGCGAAACGGTGATGAACACCGCCGCCGTGCCCGTGATCTACACCGACAGCACCCGCACCCATGTGATCGAGCACAGCAACATCCCAATGGAGGACATCAACAACCCCGCCCGGCTCCGCTCGCGCATCAGCTTGATGGCACAGGCCAACCCGCCCATCGTGGTGTCGTTGGCGGGGCGCGGGCGCAATTACATCTTCTATGAGGAAAGCCGCGTGATCACCCAGCTCCGCTACTTCCCCTATGTGCAGTTCGGCATCATCGGGCTGTTCCTGCTGGTGAGCTATGCCCTGTTCAGCCTCTTCCGCAACGCGGAGCAGAACCAGGTATGGGTGGGCATGGCCAAGGAAACGGCACACCAGCTGGGCACGCCCCTCAGCTCGTTGATGGCCTGGATGGAACTGCTGAAGGAAAACGGCACCGACCCTGCGGCTGTCGGCGAAATGCGCAAGGACCTTGCCCGCCTGGAAACGATCACCGAACGCTTCAGCAAGATCGGCTCCGCGCCGGACCTGGTGCCCGAAAACCTGGACCGCACCCTGCGTGAAACCGTGCATTACCTGCGCCCCCGCATGCCTTCCCGCGTGAAGATGGAGGTGGAGCAGCCAGCCGACCCCACCCTTGCCGTACCCTTGAACCGGGCACTCTTCAGCTGGGTCCTGGAGAACCTGGTCAGAAATGCCGTGGACGCCATGGAAGGGGAGGGAAGCATCACCATCACCACCGAAAGCGCGGGAAGTGATGTCCACGTGGATGTCACCGATACGGGGAAGGGCATTCCCGCC
>CALMYC010000034.1 GCA_937873385.1 uncultured Flavobacteriales bacterium
GGTCATCGCCGCAACGCCGCCCTTGGAGGCCGCATAGGCCGCCTGGCCGATCTGCCCGTCGAAGGCGGCGACCGAGGCCGTGTTGACGATGACGCCGCGCTCGCCGTCCGCCCCCGGCTCCTGCCGGGCGATGGCGGCGGCGGCGAGCCGGATCATGTTGAAGGTGCCGATCAGGTTGATCTCGATCACCCTGCGGTACTGGTCGAGCGGGTGGGGGCCGTCCTTGCCGACGGTCTTGACGGATGTGACGGTCGCTACGACATACTGGTCAGCAATCCGCCCTACGTGCCCCGCGCGGAGGGTGCCCGCATGGCGCTCCAGGTGGTGGGGCATGAGCCCCGTGCGGCCCTGTTTGCCGATGATGGCGACCCCCAGCAGTTTTACAAGGCCATTGCAACGGCAGCGGACGGCGCACTGAAACCCGGGGACGAACTTTGGCTGGAGGGCCACTACCTCCATGCCCCGGCCACGGCAGCCTTGATCTTGGACGCGGGATATTCCACTGTGGACCTGCTGCGTGATTCCAGCGGCAACCACCGGTTCATCCACGCCGTGTGGTGATCTTTGCACCCCTCATGGAGAAGACCTTGGACAAGGATGAAGCGGCGCGGAGGATCCACGAGCTGAGCGGGGACCTGGAGCGCCACAACCACTTGTACTATGTGGAGGCCAGGCCGGTGATCCCCGACCAGGAATTCGATTTCATGATGAAGGAACTGGAGGCGCTCGAAAGGCAATGGCCTGACCTGGCCTCGCCCAACAGCCCCACCAAGCGCGTCGGTGGCGACATCACCAAGGAATTTCCCACCGTGCCGCACCGCTGGCCCATGCTCTCGCTCAGCAACAGTTATAGTTACGGGGAGGTGCAGGAGTTCGTCCAGCGCATCGAACGCGAGCACGGCCGCACCGTGTTCACGCTGGAACTGAAATACGACGGCGTGGCCATCAGCCTGCTGTACCGCAATGGCGAATTGGTGCAAGGGCTCACACGCGGCGACGGCGAGAAGGGGGAGGACATCACGGCCAACGTCCGCACGGTGAGGTCCATCCCGTTGCGGTTGCACGGCAACCCGCCGCAAGAACTCGAAGCCCGCGGCGAGATCCTCATGGGGTGGAAGGAATTCGTGAAGCTCAATGAACAGCGGGAGCTGAACGGGGAGGAGCTCTTCGCCAACCCGCGCAACACCACGGCCGGTACGTTGAAGTTGCAGGACCCCGGGCTGGTGGCCCGGCGGCATCTGCAGAATTTCATCTATTCGCTCAGCACGCACGAGCTGCCCGCACGCAGCCAGTATGAGAACATCATGCAGTGCCAATCCTGGGGATTCCGAACGCCGGACCCGAAACGGCGCTTCATAGAAAGAACTGACCACATCGAGGGTATCCTGGCCTTCATTGCCTATTGGGATGAGCAACGCCACCACATCGACATCGGCATGGACGGCGTGGTGATCAAAGTGGACAACATCGACCTGCAGGAGGAACTCGGCGTGCGCGCCAAAAGCCCCCGCTGGGCCATCGCCTACAAATTCCCCGCGGAGCAGAAATACACGTCTTTGCTGGACGTGGAGTTCAACGTTGGGCGCACCGGTGCCATCACCCCCGTGGCCGTGTTGGAACCCGTTCTCCTGGCGGGCACCACGGTTAAGCGCGCCAGCATCCACAACGCCGACCAGATCGCGAAACTGGACCTGCATTACGG
>CALMYC010000035.1 GCA_937873385.1 uncultured Flavobacteriales bacterium
CAATACAGCAGTTTCACGAGATCATCGATCGCCACGCCTTCAAAGAATTCCCAGGCTTGCACCGGCTGTAGGGCTGCGCGGATGTCATCCGGGCGGTAGCGGATGCCCGTGAGGGCCTGCTCAAGCTCCGTGATGTCCCGGCTGGTGAAGAAATCGCCATGGAATTTTGCCGTCTTCACATGGCCACGCTCCACGAACAGGCGGGCATCCACTTCGCCTACTGCAAAGCGCTGCACGCGCTGGAGGTTGAACGCCGGTGATTCGCCGTAATTCCAATCCCATGATCGGTAACGGCTTTGCGCCAGGGCGTCCACGGCCTCCAGGTCCTCCGGTGTGAGCCTGTATTGCGGCGGTGATGCAGTGCCGGGGAACAAGTGCGCCAGCAGGGTTGCCCGGAAATCCGCCATGGAGATGGATGCGGGAAGGAAGTCGCCGATGTTCACCACGCGGCTGCGGACGGATTGGATGCCCTTGGAGATCATCTTGCCCGGCTTCGGCTTCAGGGCATGCACCACATTGTCCAGTTCCGAGCGGAAGAGCAATGTGCCATGGCTCACCATGCGATCACGCCTTACGGCTTGCGCATTGCCGGAAACTTTGCGGCCGTCCGCCACAATGTCGTTACGGCCATTCAGTTCGGCGGGCACGCCCAGGTGATGGAGCGCGGCCAGCACCGGCCTTGTGAACTCGCGGTAGTTGTTGAACTGGCTTTTCTCGTAGCGGCGGATGAAGCTGAAGTTCAGGTTGCCCAGGTCGTGGTATACCGCGCCGCCGCCTGAAATGCGGCGCACAACACGGATGCCGTGCTGCTGGACGAAGTCGGTGTCGATCTCCTCCAGCGTGTTCTGGTGCTTTCCGATGATGATCGAAGGAGCATTGACGTAAAACAGCAGATAGTGCGCATCGATCGGCAAATTCAGCAGGCAGTACTCCTCCAAGGCGAGGTTAAACGAGGGGTCGTTGCTGTTGCCGTTGTCGATGAAAAGCATGGCGCAGTGGGTGAAGGGCGCGGCAAACTTAGTCTTGATGCTAGTGCAGGATGTTCGGTCGCTGCCGGCCGCACCAACCTGTGGGTGGTGTCACAGGGCATTGAACCGCACAGCCCAAGTTTGGGCGTATGGTCCTTGGTAGGAACCGGTGGCCCGCTACTCCCTACCGGGTTGCACCACCTCCACCCATTGCCCGCCGCTGCGTGCATTGATGGTGTTGTCGTACATGGCGGAACAAGAAGTGCCGGGCAGATGAAAGCGGCCCGCATAGGCAGCGTTCAGGAGCACCCGGTAGGTCACGGCTTCGCCGGCCGGAAGATTGAAGTAGGTAAGCACCCGGTCATCGCGGATGTCCTGGTAGTTGAACGGCCCGTTAATGATGGCGGAGTCGGTGCCTTCAAGCCGGCTGTTGCGGATTTCCCAGCCACTGGGGAATACCTGCGTCAGGGCTAATTCCCGGTAGTAGCCGCGCGTGCCCGGATTGCGCACCGTTACCACGGCTTGGAAATCCGTGCCTTGACCCAGTTTTGTTGGATCCAAGGTTTTTCCGTCCATGGTTTGGAAGGAGACATCCATGGCCAAGCCTTGGCTCGCCGGTGTTTCCTTGCCGGCCATGGGGATACCGGTGCGTACCAGCCGCACGTAGATCAGGTTCTTGCCCATGTTTGCGATGGAAACCTTGCGCTGGCCATTGGGGGCGGGGAGGTTCAGGCGCACGATGGCCCGGTCGCTCACCCGGTTGTCCGTCTTGCCGTTCACCACGGCGGTAAAGTGCATGGTCTTGTCCAGGGCCTGCCCCGCCGCAAACCGGCTTACGGCAAGCAATGCCCACGCGGTGCTCTGCGTGCTGTACCATTCGCCGCTGCCAAGCTTTGCGGAGATGTCGCGCACCACTCCGGCTGCCGTGGCCATGTCGTCCATGCGCATCAACGCCTCCGCGATCACGGCTTGGTCGCGCAGGCCGCTGCCGTAGGTCCACCCCAGGTCCCGGTAGGGTTGTACGCCGGTGGTGAGGTGCTTGGCAAGTTCCCGGGCCACATCCTTCCGGTTGTTCAGCGCGTATGCCGCCGCGAGCATCCACGACGACTGGCTGGAAATGCCGGGTGTGGTGCGCAACCGGTTCATGGCTCCCGCTTCAGCGGTATTGTTCAAGGCCAGCACATAAAGACGGTAGGCCTGTGCAAGTTCATTGCTGGCGCTGCTCCAGGTGTCGTGCTCGCCGGGGGCCCAATCGCGTGCCTGTTTGCGCGTGAAGGCAAGCCAGGCGTCCTTCACCCCCGGTGGTGCGGTGAAGCCTTTTCGTTCGGCTTCCACCAGGAAATGGCCGGCATAGGTGGAGGTCCAATCATCGGCATCCCGGTTGCCGGGCCAGTAGGCGAATCCACCGCTTGCCGTTTGGAACCGTTTAAGGTTGCCCAGTCCTGCCTGGACGTTGCGGCGCATTTCATCCTGTGCGGCATCGCCGATGTCCATTACGCTGGCGATGTAGAGCTGCGGGAAAGCCTTGCTGGTGGTCTGTTCCAGGCAGCCGTGCGGATAATCGATGAGGTACTGAAGGCGCCGCCCCAGGTCCAAGGGCTGCAGGGTGCTCAGTTCAAGGTATGCTTCGTTGGTGCCCGCCAAGCCCAGCGCTTCCGGAGCGTCTTCCCAGGTGGCCCCGGGTTGCACCACGGCATCGGTGGCGTTCGTTTCGGGTTGACTGGCCTGGCGCACGTTGATCTCGATGGATTGTGTGGCCTTTTCACCGGCTCCTTCGGCGGTCAGGGTCACCTTGCCCACGCCGATGCCCTCATTCAACTTCACGCGGAACGTGACGGTTTGTTCGCCGGTCTTGGTGAAGGTGAGTGCCTGGTCAGGCCCTCCCACCACGCTGAAGAGGTCATTCGCGGCAAGGTTGAGCCGCACGTTTTTCACCTTGGGGTCCATGGCGAAAACCGTGACGGGCAGGTCAACGGTTTCGCCGGGGCCCGCCACGCGTGGCAGCGTGGCCAGGAGCATCAAGGCTTTGCGCACCGGTACAGCCTTTTCCGCATTGCCGTATGCGCCGCTTGGGGCATTGGCCACCACCATCACCCGCACGCTGCCGACGTAGTTGCTGATCGTGAAGGTGTGTTTCGCCTTGGCCCCCTTGGCCAGCACGAACGGGCCCGCAAACCGCACCACGGGTTTGAACCGCTGTGCCTTGGCTGCTGCGGCGGGGTTTGCCTGGTCGCTGCCGCCGAGTGCAAGCACACGCCGCAGCCGTTGACCAAAGGCACCGATCACTTGGTCGTACAAGTCCCATGTGCGCACGCCGAGCGCCTCGCGCGCCAGGAAGTAGCCCCATGGGTCCGGTGTTTTGAAGCGGGTAAGGTCCAGCAAGCCTTCATCCACGATGGCCAGGGTGTAGGTCATCGCCTTGCCGTCTTTTTCGGCCACCTCCACCGTGAAGGGTTGGTCCGTCTTGAATTCCGCTGCGCTGCCGATGACGGGTGAGAGGTGTGTTGCAGCATCTTCAACAAGGATGGGCACCACGCCATACAAGCGGATGGGCAGGTCGTTGCCTTGGGTGCCAGCCGTGCTGTCCGCCGGGGCCGTTAACGCGTGTGGTTGCACCAGGGTCACGTGTGCATAGATGTTCGGCACCATGTCCTTGGTGATGGTGAAGCTGTACTTGGTTTCCTGCGCGTTGAGGTCGATCCAATTGGCCTGGAGGATGCGGCTCCCGCCCTCGAGGCTTACCAGCGCACGGCCTTTGCCGGAACTGGGGATGGTGAGCTCGCAATGGTCACCTACGGCATATTTCTCTTTGTCGGTGTTGAACGTGAGCATGGCCGCTGCCTTCCCGTTCTCCCGCCTGCTGCGGCCGCCATAACCGGGCCAGTCCACATAGAGCTCGGTTGCTGCAACATGGCCGCTGGCCGGGTCCGAAAGCCGGACAATGAAGCGGCCCCACAGCGGGCGGTCCACGCGGAAGTTGAACCGGGCCTTGCCTTGGGCATCGGTGGTGACCTCCGCCTCATGGACCACACGTGTGCTGGGGGCTGTCATGTAATTGGAGGGTTCATCCATGTTGCCGCTCCACCACCAGTTTGCACCCAGTTTCACAACCTGCACGTTCAGCCGGTGCCCGGCGATGGGCTTGCCAACCGGTGTCAGTGCAACGGCCCCGAAGGAATAGGTGGTGTCGGTGAAGTAGCCGCCCCAGTCACTGGACGGTGCTGCGGGCAGAACCCCTGCATAGCTGGTGTAAGGCAGGTAAAGGAGGTCCGCGCGGTCCATGCTGGCATCGCCGCCCGGTTCGAAAATGCGCGTGACCACGTTGGCCCGGACGGCGGCAGGGGCATTGGCGTTCATGGCCAGCTTGAAGGGGAAGGCGGTGTGGCCCTTGGCGTCCAAGGTGCCGTCAAACAGGGGGATTTCCTCGCTGCTGAGCTCGTTCCGCAGGTCGTTGAAGGTATATTTCCCGTATCCGTCAAACACAGCGGTGGACCGGGTGAGGGTGGCGGTTACCCGTGCCTTCAGCCCGCCCGCCGGGGCGCCGTGGAGCCAATTCCCTTGCAGCTGCACGGGATCCCCTTCACCGGCAAACCGCTTGGCGCCGCCGAGGTCCAACTGGATCTTCAGGCGGTTGGGCTTTACGGTTTCGATGCGCAGTGGTTTGTAGAAGGAAGTCCCGCCCACCTTCACGCGTGCTCCCCATACACCCGTGGGAGCATCGGCCTGGGTGGCACAGTGGAAGGAATAGGTGCCTTCCACGCTGCTGGTGCGCACCATTCGCTGGTCCAGCCGGCCCTGCGGATCGCTGAGCTCAAGCGTCACCGGAATATCCTTGGGCAGGGCTTGCTGGGCTTTTTGCAGGATGAAGGTGAGGTAGAGCGAATCCCCCGGTCGCCATACGCCACGCTCACCATAGAGGAAACCCTTGAGCCCCTTGTCCACTTCCTCCCCGCCCACATCGAAGTTGCTTACGCTGAGCGCACTGCCGTCGTCCAATTTCAGGTAACTGCGTTGATTGCCTTTGGAGGCGACGAGCAGGAAGGGTTTGTGCGCCGTGGACGGAATGGTGGCCAGGCCATCGCGGCCTGTGCTCACGGTGGCCATGGCGCGCTGTTGCAAGTCCAGCACCTTGACATCCACGCCTTTCATCGGTTCGGTGGTGCGCAGGTTGCTGGCTGCGATCAACAAGGTGCCATCGTTTGCGCGCTTTGCGATCAATCCCAGGTCGGAAGCCAGCAAATTGCGCTGCAATGCGTTGCCCTTGTCACGGAAGTAACTTGCGGTGCAGGGATCTTCGCGGTCGTTCCAGTTGTAGTCGCCATCATCGTAATCCTCGTTGTAGTCGCTATCGTAGTAGTACTGGTCCGGCTCATCCCACTGTGCC
>CALMYC010000036.1 GCA_937873385.1 uncultured Flavobacteriales bacterium
CCGTGGCCTGGACAATGGCGTTCCTGTCTTGTGCGAACACGGCCCCGGTAAGTGCATATTCACCTGTGGCATCCACCAGCTTAAGCGTGTCCATCCAGCGGTTTGAGCGGTAAACGTGAACCGTGAGCACGGGCCCGAAGATCTCCTCACACATGGTGATGCTGCGCGGGTCCTTGGTTTCAAGCACAGTGGGTTCAATGAACCAACCCTTGGACTTGTCCGATCTTCCGCCTGCGATCACCTTGATGTTCTGCTTGTCCTTCCTGGCCGCGCTGATGTATCCGGTGATCTTGTCGAAACTCTTCTCATCGATCACGGCGTTGATGAAGTTCCTGAAGTCACGCGGGTCTCCCATTTTCATGGAGGAAAGGTCCTCCACCAGGGCTTTCTTCACTTGGGGCCAAATGTTTTCAGGGATGTAGGCACGGCTCGCGGCGCTGCACTTCTGCCCTTGGAACTCGAATGCGCCGCGCGCGAGCGCCGTGGCAACGGCAAGCGGGTCGGCACTGGCATGCGCCACAACGAAGTCCTTTCCCCCCGTTTCACCCACGATGCGCGGGTAGCTGCGATAACTGCCGATCTGTTGGCCCACCTCACCCCAAATGGTCCGGAACACCTTGGTGCTGCCGGTAAAATGGATCCCGGCAAAATCCCGGTGCCGCAAGATCGTATCGCCCACCACCTGGCCGTCCACATGGATCAGGTTGATCACCCCGTCCGGCAGGCCGGCCATGCGGAAGATCTCCATGATCACTTGGGCGGAATAGATCTGCGTGTTCGCGCACTTCCATACCACGGTATTGCCCATCAGCGCGGGGGCGCTGGGCAGGTTGCCCGCGATACTGGTGAAGTTGAACGGCGTAAGGGCGAACACGAAGCCTTCAAGCGCACGGTACTCCAAGCGGTTCCACATTCCCGCTGCGCTGCCGGGCTGGTCGCGGTAGATCTGCAGCATGTAGGCCACATTGAAGCGCAGGAAGTCGGCGAACTCGCACGCGGCATCGATCTCCGCTTGGAAACAGTTCTTGCTTTGTGCAAGCATGCTCGCCGCGTTGATGCTGGCGCGGAACGGCCCACTGATCAGGTCTGCGGCCTTCAAATAGATGGAGGCCCGCTCCTCCCATGGCATGTGCTCCCAATCCCGCTTGGCCTTGAGCGCAGCATCGATGGCGGCCTTTACATGCTTGGCATCGCCATGGTGGCTTACCCCCAGCGCGTGCTTGTGGTTGTGGGGCGGGCTCATGCGCCGTTGATCCCTGGTCTCCACGGCCTTGCCACCGATCCACATCGGTGCATCGACCACGATCTTCATGCGCCGGTCGTATTCCGCCTGAAGGTCCGTGCGTTCCTTGCTGCCCGGTGCGTAGCTGAGCACGGGTTCGTTCCAGGGAGCGGGGGGAGTGAAAATGGCGTTGCCCATGGGAAGTAAATGAAGGGAAGAGCGGGTTTGGGCTGCAAAGATACCCCGCTGAGCAGCAACGTCAACGTAGGCTCAGTTTGCCGCGTAAGGGAAATGCAGGTCGAACGCGGGGATGGCGACTTCGAATTCGCTGCCATCATCCAGGTGGCGCATGCGGTAGCTGCCATGCATACGGCCCATTCCGCTGCGCAGGTCACAGTAGCTTGTGTAGGTGAACTGCTCGCCTGGTTCAAGCACTGGCACTGACCCTACGACACCCGGGCCTTCCACTTCACGCGGAGGGGCCAGGCTGTCCGAAATGGCCCAGAACCGGTGCAGCAATTGAGCCGTGCGCTGCCCCCTATTGGCTATGGTGATCCGGTAGCTGAACAAGTACCGGCCGGCTGAGGGATCGCTTTGCCCAGCCTCGAACCTCGCCTGGACAGTGACACGGATATCATGGGAAACCGCCGTGGACATTTTGATGGGGTCTGCGCAAGTTTAACAACCCGCCGGGCCTCTTGTGCGCCATTCACCATGGCCTTTCAACAGGTCATTGGTGAGTAACGGGCCGTGCGGCCTTTCCCCATGGGGGCCGCTCCAATACCTTGCACCGGGGATATAACGCCATGAAATACCTTTTTGCCGCATTGTTGCTGGTTTCTTCCGCAGCCCACGCGCAGTACAACGGACCGGAAAGCGTGGAGCACGACCCCATTGGCGGGCGTTATTTCATCAGTAACACAGGCAGCAGTTCCATCCTGCAACGGGCCTATGATGGCGCCGTCTCTGCGTTCACGGGCAATCTTTCCACGGCACCATACGGATTGGAACTGCAAGGGGAAACGCTCTATGCGTGCATGGGTGGAGCGGTGCGCGGTTATTCCACCGGGGATGGCACGGAGGTGTTCAATCTCAGCGTGGGCGGTACGTTCCTGAACGGCATCACCAGTGACGGCACATTTCTTTATGCAACTGATTTCAGCGCGAAGAAGATCTTGAAGGTGAACCCAGTGCAGGGCACTTTTTCCGTTCTGGTGGCCAACACGGTGGACACACCGAACGGCATAGTTTGGGATGAAGGCATGGACCGCTTGTGGGTGGCCTGCTGGGGAGGCAATGCGAAGATCAAGGCATACGACCGCAACAGTGGTGCCGTGATGGGCAGTCACACCACGGCACTGGCAAACCTGGACGGCATCACGCTGGATTGCCAGGGGCGGATCATCGTCTCAAGCTGGTCTCCGGCCCGCATCAGCCGGTTTGAGAACACGTTCAGTGAGCCTCCGGTGGACCTGGCGGTGCCTGGACTGAACAACCCGGCGGACATCGATTTCGATCCCGTGAACGATCGCGTATGCATTCCCAATAGCGGGAATGGCACGGTGGTGTTCGCCGACGTGAGCGGATGTGCCAGCGGTGTCAAGGAGCCCGTGCAATACGCCGGGTTCGGTATTTGGCCAAACCCCGCGGACGACCAGTTGAGGCCGGACCTTCAACTGGATCACCCGGAGCCCTTCCTGGTCTTCAATTCCCGAGGCATGCTGGTGGCGGGCGGCACGCTGTCGCCTTTTGGTTTGTTAAACATCAGCCAACTGAGGGCGGGCACGTATGTGCTGGACTTTCCAGGGCTGCGGAAACGCGCCAAATTCGTGGCCCGGTAGGCCGCCTGGTCACCCTTTGCGGCTGTTGAGGAAGCGTAGCCCGAGCAGTTTGTCGCAGCCCAGAGGATAGTCGTGGACATACACCAGAACGACGTAGTCATTCTCCGTCTGGAAGTGGGATCCCTCCAGCAGTGCAAGGTCCGGCGTGGTTGATCCGGATGGAAGAAAGGCATAGGCGTAATCGAAGTAGCCCTGTTTCACCAGCACCCTCAAGGTGTAGGCCTTCTTCACCGGGTCCCATGTGCATCGGAAGGACTTCTTGCATTGGAAGTCACTGACCGCTCCGTAGACGTACACGTCACCCCCGGGCTCTTCAGCGGTCCTGGGCAATGTGAAATCCACATGGATGTAATCCGCGCTGAGGGGATCATCCCTCACCAAGTCGTTGCGTACCATGTATTTCCCGTTTATGTCCGGCAAGTCCAGATACACTTTGAATTCACGCTTCTCATCGGGAAGTAGTACGGCTTCCTCCAGCCCGTCCCCCGCAGTGGTATAATGGTCCACCCGCAAGGTGGAGTAGCGCGTGTTCTTGATGTCCACGCCCCGCCATTCGTTTCCGCCGGGAAATACGCCTTCCTTCGGTTGGTCATAGATCAGCTCACTGTCCCGGATGAACTTGGGGCGGAATCCGGTGTGGGCAGCATCCCAACGCATGTTCTGGAGCACGACCACCTTCAGGTCGCTGAAGGGATCGGGCACGTTGATGCCCGGATAGCGCAGGTTGAGGTCCAATTGCTGGTCCGTGTCCCGGTGTTCAATGTCACGTGTGGGTACGATCTTGGCATCGATCTGCACGCGGTTCTCGAAAACAAGAAAGCGGCGGGTGAGCACCAGGTCATCCTGGTCGTTGTTACGATATACCTTGACAATGTAGTTCCCGGAAAGCGTGGGCTTCATCATGTCATTCGGGAATTCCACCTCGTATTCCAAGTATGGCTTCAACGTATTGAAGCTTTGCCTGGATGCGGGTATGAAATCATTGGGCATCCCGTTGATGTACTGGCTCGTGGAAAGGTCGCTTGGCGTCCAGTCGGCATTGCAGTGGACGATCGTGTAGGACAGGTTTTCATTGTCGGGTGAGAAGTCATCAAACCGGAGCACCAACGGGTCCGGGCTGCCCAGTTCGAGGATCGGTGGGGAGAGTTCGAAGCCCTTTTTAAAAAGCTGCACCGTATGCACGGAGGGTGTGTAAATGTGGTCCTCAAAGCGGATCTCCTGCTGGGAATAGTACACATCCTTGCCGCTGATCGCGGGTTGTGTTGAGGCACAGGCTGCAAGGGTGATCAGGAACAAGGCACCCTGTCCCGGAAGGAGCGCGGATTGAATATGCATGGAAGTGCAAAGGAAACGCAGGTAGGCGTTGCCTGGGCCACGTAGGTCAACGAGGGGTGTCGCAAAAGGCACTTCCTACGCCGGGGAGGCTTCAACGCTTGCAGTCCGCTTGGCGGCCTGTGATCGCAGGTTGCGCCGAACGGCTTCGAGCAAGCTCGGCCTTTCGGCGCAACCTGCGCTCGCCCGCTCCGCGGGCAGTGTTGGCGGAGAGGGAGGGATTCGAACCCCCGGTACCCTTGCGGGCACTTCTGTTTTCGAGACAGACCCGATCGACCACTCCGGCACCTCTCCTGGTGCTGCAACAAGCTTTTATCCCCCAAGCTGTGCAAGGGCGGCAAATATAGACGGTGCCTGAACTTGGGAGGCCATCCCGTGAAGTTCAGCCGGCAGGGCAAAGGAGATGGGCATTGAAGTGGGCATCCGGCGTATTCCTTGGCCAATTTCCAGCGGATTTCGTCATGGACTAATTTCGATGGTCGTAAGCAACGCCCATGGTTCAGTCGTGCGTCAATGACATGGCCTTGGCCAAGTGCCCATGAAGAGGGATTCCTTTTCAATCATCCTGATGGCTTTGTGTACTGCATTAGGCCCCACCGGATGTTATTACGACAACGAGGAGGACCTGTACCCCATGAACTTCTGCGACACAACTGCCGTGCGCTATTCCACGTCAGTCCGGCCGATCATTGAGGCCAATTGCGCAGTCTCGGGCTGCCATGTTCCGGGTGGGGAAGGCAACGGCGACTACACCACCTTTTCCGCCCTTCAAGCCAAGGCGACCAGCGGTGTGTTGCTTCCGTCCATCAACCAAGTGGGAAATGCCGTGGTGATGCCGCCTTCCGGAAAACTTTCCGAATGTGAGATCGCGACGATAACCGTGTGGGTTCAACAAGGTGCGCCCCAAAACTGAACAATGAAAAGAAAAGTCCTGCTGTTCATGGGAATCGCCATGGTTG
>CALMYC010000037.1 GCA_937873385.1 uncultured Flavobacteriales bacterium
ACCGCAAAGAGGAACGTCAGCGCGCACAGTGCCAGAATGGCGATCGTGAGCTGGCGGGCAAACTGGTCCATCTGCCGGATGAGCGGCGTCTCGAGCTGCTCGACGCGGCTCAGCAGCGCGCTGATGCGGCCGAGCACGAACAGCCGGTCGCGCACGCCCCACTCCACCAGCACCGCCAGGTCCATCGTCACGATGACCGGCACGCCCCAGGTGATGCGCAGCATCCAGGCCTTATATGGAAACGGAAGGCTGGCCAACACCGGCTACATGAGCATCCTCCCGGTGGACCAGGGGATCGAGCACAGCGCCGGGGCCAGTTTCGCGCCCAACCCCATCTACTTCGATGGCGACAAGATCGTGGAACTCGCCATGGAAGGCGGCTGCAACGCGGTAGCTTCCACATTTGGCGTGTTGGGCAGCGTGGCGCGCAAATACGCGCACAAGATCCCCTTCATCGTGAAGATCAACCACAACGAACTGATGACCCTGCCGAACAAATTCGACCAGGTGATGTTCGGTACCGTGGAAAGCGCGTGGGACATGGGCGCGGTGGCCGTTGGTGCCACCATTTATTTCGGCAGCGAGGAAAGCACCCGCCAGATCACCGAGGTGGCCCAAGCCTTTCAATACGCCCATGAGCTGGGCATGGCCACCATCCTTTGGTGCTACCTGCGCAACCCTGGTTTCAAGGTGGACGGCAAGGACTACCACACCGCGGCGGACCTCACTGGCCAGGCCAACCACCTGGGCGTCACCATCCAAGCGGACATCATCAAGCAAAAATTGCCTGAATCCAATGGCGGTTACAACGCCATAAAGAACTACGGCAAAACGCACAAGAAGGTGTACAGCGACCTCACCACCGACCACCCCATCGACCTGTGCCGCTACCAGGTGGCCAACTGCTACATGGGCCGCATCGGCCTGATCAACAGCGGGGGGGCCAGCAGCGGCGCCAGCGCCCGGGCCGAGGCGGTGAAGACCGCCGTGATCAACAAGCGTGCCGGCGGCCAAGGCCTCATCAGTGGCCGCAAGGCCTTCCAGCGCCCCATGAAAGAAGGCGTGCAGCTGCTCAACGCCATCCAGGACGTTTACCTCGACAAAGCGGTGACGATTGCGTAAAGCTGAAACGAGCGTCGTCAGCAGCGTTGTTTCCTGTTTCAGCTTTCAGCCTTCCCATTTCATATTTGCCCCTAACTATCTTCGTTTCCCGACAAAGCACAGATGGGTTGGTTCACACGCGTCAAGGAAGGCATCACCACCTCCACCGAGGAAAAAAAGGAAACGCCGGAAGGGCTTTGGTACAAATGCCCGGAATGCACGGAGATCGTCACCTCGGACGACCATGCCAAGAACCTCTGGGTCTGTGCCAAATGCCAGTACCACGAGCGGATCGGAAGTGCGGAATACTTCAGTTTCCTCTTTGATGATGGTAAATTCAAGGAAATCGGCGCCAAGCTCGTGGCGGGCGATCCATTGAAATTCGAGGACACGAAGAAATACGTGGACCGTTTGGCCAAGACACGCCAGTCCACAGGCTTGAACGATGCCTTGCGCGCCGCGGAAGGAAAGCTGGACAAACAACCCTTGGTGATCGCCTGCATGGACTTCAGTTTCATCGGCGGGAGCATGGGCAGCGTGGTCGGTGAAAAGATCGCCATGTCCGCGGACACCGCCATGCGGCGCAAGTGCCCCCTGGTCATCATCAGCAAAAGCGGTGGGGCCCGCATGATGGAGGCGGGCTTCAGCCTGATGCAGATGGCCAAGACCAGTGCCAAGCTCAGCTTGCTCTCCCAAAAGAAACTCCCTTTCATCAGCGTACTGACCGACCCTACCACCGGCGGCGTCACGGCCAGCTTTGCCATGCTGGGCGACATCAATATTGCCGAGCCCAAGGCACTGGTGGCCTTTGCCGGGCCGCGCGTGGTGCGCGAAACCATCGGGCACGACCTGCCGGAAGGTTTCCAACGGAGCGAATTTGTACTGGAGCATGGCTTCCTGGACCTGATCGTGGAACGCAAGGACCTGAGGACCAAACTATCCCAGTTCGCCCTGCTGTTCCGGTCCTGATCATTGGCCGCACACTATTCCGGCGATCGGGCTTCACCGCATGGTCGGGCTCGCTTTGCCACTATTCCCTGAAAATGAGCCGGCGGCAAGGAAAAAACCATACATTCGCGCCCTCAACCGCCAAGGGGGCGGGATTAAAGAGGCAGACACCACGACCATGATCGCAACCAAAGAGGCCAAGCAGGAGATTTTCAAGACCCACGGCGGCAGCGCCACCAACACGGGCAGCGCGGAAGGGCAGATCGCCCTGTTCACCCAGCGCATCGAGCACCTCACCGAGCACCTGAGGAACAACCGGAAGGACCACCGCACTGAAGGTGCGCTGCTGGACCTGGTGGGCAAGCGCAAACAGCTGCTCGGCTACCTGAAGAACCACGAGATCGAGCGCTACCGCGCGATCATCGCGAAGCTCGGTCTTCGCAAGTGAGCGTCGCACAGGCCGACATGGCCGGGACACGCGTGATCCATTGACCGACGAAAAGGGCGATCGTAGGAACGGTCGCCCTTTCCCTTTTACAGTCCAGACCGGCTGTTGAAGGCCCCCACAGAAACCCATCAACCAACAAAAGGCGCGAAAGGCGCGCCACGACAACAGATGAAACCAACAGGAATCAAAAAGTCCATCGACCTCGGCGGTGGCAGGACCATCAGCCTGGAGACGGGCATTCTCGCCAAACAGGCCGATGGCAGCGTAACCGTTCGCCTCGGCGACACCATCCTCCTCGCTACCGTGGTAGCCACCAAAGAGGCCCGCGAAGGCATCGACTTCCTGCCACTGCAAGTGGAATACCGGGAGAAGTTCAGTGCCGCCGGCCGTTTTCCCGGAGGCTTCTTCAAGCGCGAAAACCGCCCCAGCGACGGCGAGATCCTGGTTAGCCGCCTGGTGGACCGTGCCCTGCGCCCGCTTTTCAATGACGACTTCCACGGCGATACGCAAGTGCAGGTCAGCTTGATGAGCACCGACAAGCAGAACCCCAGCGACGCACTGGCCTGCCTGGCCGCCTCTGCGGCCTTGGCCGTGAGCGACATCCCCTTCAACGGCCCGGTGAGCGAAGTGCGCATCATCCGAAACAAGGGCAAATGGACCGTAAACCCCACCTTCCAGGAAATGGAAGGCGCGGACATCGACCTCATCGTGGCCGGCACCGCCAGCGATGTGCTGATGGTGGAAGGCGAGCTGAAGGAAGTCAGCGAGGGCGAGATGATCGAGGCCATCAAGCTGGCACATGACGCGATCAAGGACCAGGTCCGCGTGATCAACGAGCTCGCGGCCGAAGTGCCCAAGAGCCGGATCAAGCGCACCTACAACCACGAGGAGAACGATGCCGAGCTGGCAAAGGCCATTTACGACGCCACTTTCCAGAAATACTACGACATCGCCATCCACGCCAGTGCCAAAGAAGTACGCAGCGAGGCCTTCAACAAGGTGAAGGAGGAATTCACGGCTACGCTCACTGACGAGCAGAAGGCGAAGAAGGCCATGCTGGCGCGCTACTTCAAGAAGTCCCAAAAGGCCGCGGTGCGCCGCGTAGTGCTGGAAAAAGGCATCCGCCTGGATGGGCGCAGGACCGATGAGATCCGCCCCATCTGGAGCGAAGTGGACGTGCTGCCCGGCACCCACGGCAGCGCCATCTTCACCCGCGGTGAAACCCAGGCCATAAACATGGTGACGCTCGGCTCAAAGATGGACGAGCAGACCGTGGACACCGCACTGGTAAAGCGCAGCGACAGCTTTATGCTGCACTACAACTTCCCCAGTTTCAGCACCGGGGAGGTACGCCCGATCCGCGGCCCGGGACGGCGCGAGATCGGCCACGGCAACCTCGCCCTGCGCGCCCTGAAGCCGATGGTCCCCACCGGGACGGACAACCCGTACACCATCCGCCTGAACTGCGACATCCTGGAAAGCAACGGCTCCAGCTCCATGGCCACGGTGTGCTCCGGCACCCTCGCCCTGATGGATGCAGGTATCCAGATCAAGGCCCCCGTGAGCGGCATCGCCATGGGCCTGATCAGTGACCCGGACGGGAAATATGCCATCCTCAGCGACATCCTTGGCGACGAAGACCATTTGGGTGATATGGACTTCAAGGTCACCGGCACCGCAAAGGGCATCACCGCCACGCAGATGGACATGAAAGTGGACGGCCTCAGCTATGAGGTGCTCGGCAAGGCCTTGGAGCAGGCCCGCGTTGGCCGCCTGCACATCCTCGGCGAGATGATGAAAACCATGTCCAAGCCGAACCCCGACTACAAGGAGCATGCGCCACGGATCGTGAGCATCGAGATCCCAAAGGAGAGCATCGGGCCGGTGATCGGCCCCGGTGGCCGCGTGATCCAGGAGATCCAGGCCGAGACCAGCACCACCATCGTGCTCGAAGAGATCGATGGCGTGGGCCATGTGCAGATCATGAGCGAGAACAAGGCCGGCATCGATGCCGCCTTGGCACGCGTGAAGGCCATCGCCTTCCCGCCCACCGCCGAAGTGGGCGTCACGTACAAAGGCAAAGTGAAGACCATCATGCCCTACGGTGCCTTTGTGGAGATCTTCCCCGGCACGGACGGCTTGCTGCACGTGAGCGAGCTGGACTGGAAGCGGGTGGAACGCGTGGAGGACGTATTGAAGGAAGGAGAGGTGATCGAATTCCAAGTGGTGGGCAAGGACCCGCGCACAGGCAAACTGAAGCTGAGCCGCAAGGTGATGCTGCCCAAGCCCGAAGGCTACGTGGAGCGCGAGCCCGCCATGGAAGGTGAAGGCCGTGAGCGACACGACAGACCGCGCCGTGACCACCGTGAACGAGGGCCGCGCCGGGAGAACTAAGCCGGCCAACCAACTACTTTATGCAGGGGCCGTTCCTTTCCGAAGGAGCGGCCCCTGCTGCATTCCGCCCTTGCGGGAAACGCATGGGAACAGTAGGCGCGTAACCACCGCCCCCCCGTCGGCGTTGAACCGCTCCGATCAACCGATCCCAACGCTCCGGGCACATGGCAAGAATGCGACAACTCAAGATCTCCAAGCAGGTCACCAACCGCGACACGCCGTCGCTGGACAAATACCTCACCGAGATCGGCAAGGTGAAACTGATCACAGCCCAGGAGGAGGTGGAGTTGGCACGCAGGATCCGGGCCGGCGACAATGACGCCCTGGAAATGCTCTGCAAGGCCAACCTGCGCTTTGTGGTATCCGTGGCAAAGCAGTACCAAGGGCAAGGGCTCACGCTTCCGGACTTGATCAGTGAGGGGAACCTCGGCTTGATCAAGGCCGCTGGCCGTTTTGATGAAACACGCGGCTTCAAGTTCATCAGCTACGCCGTGTGGTGGATCCGTCAACAGATCCTGCAAAGCCTTGCCGAGCAGGCCCGCATTGTGCGCCTGCCCCTCAATAAGATCGGCTCCATCAACAAGATCAACAAGGCCTTTGCACGCCTGGAACAAGAGCACGAACGCCCACCCACCGCCGCAGAGCTGGCCGAAACGCTCGAAATGACCTTGGAGGAGGTGAAGACCAGCATGAGCAACACAGGCCGCCACATCAGCATGGATGCTCCGTTGCGCGACGACGGTGACAGCGGGACCATGCACGACCTGATGCGCAATGACGACCTCCCCGATCCCATGGAAGCGCTGCTCTCGGACAGTCTCCGGCTGGAGATCGAGCGTTCCTTGGAAACGTTGTCCGGCAGGGAAGGTGACGTTATCCGCCTCTATTTCGGCCTGGCGGGCAACCAGCCGCACACATTGGAGGAGATCGGCCGGAAGTTTGACCTGACCCGCGAACGCGTGCGCCAGATCAAGGAAAAAGCAATCCGCCGCCTGAAGCAGGCCGGGCGGGGGCGCGCGCTGCGCACCTACTTGCACGATTGACCTCCACCGGACCATCCACCACAAGGCCGCCCTCAAGGCGGCCTTGTCCATTCCTACCTTTGCCGTGCATGGCCCACATTATTGCCCCTTCGCTGCTTTCAGCCGATTTCGCACGCTTGGATAAGGCGGTCGCCCTCGTGGATGCGAGCCCTGCCCCATGGCTTCACCTGGATGTAATGGACGGTGTCTTCGTGCCAAACATCAGTTTTGGCATTCCGGTGATCAAGGCCATCCGGCCCTTGTCCAACAAGATCTTCGATGTCCATTTGATGATCGTGGACCCGGACCGGTACATCGGGGCCTTTCGCGATGCCGGGGCTGATCGGCTCTCGGTGCATTTTGAAGCTTGCACGCACCTGCACCGCACCGTACAGGCCATCAAGGCGGCTGGCATGAAGGCGGGTGTGGCCATTAACCCGCACACGCCTGTACACCTCCTTGACGATATCATGGAGGACATTGACCAAGTGTGCATGATGAGCGTAAATCCCGGATTTGGCGGACAGCGCTTCATCCACGGCACCTACCAGAAACTGGACCGCCTGCGTGAATTGCGCGAACTGCGGGGGGCTTCCCTGCTGATCGAAGTGGACGGCGGCGTTTCCATGGAAAACATGGCCGAACTCGCAGCCCATGGCGCGGATGTGCTCGTGGCGGGGAATAGCGTGTTCGGTACTGCCAACCCTGCCGCCGCGATCCGTGAATTGTCAGCCTGAAGGTCCATCCGGGATCATTTGCCCCCTTATTTTCGCGTGATGAAGACGATCCCGACCCTTCTGCTTCTGGCAGCTGCCTGGCCCCTCTCCAGCACGGCCCAGGACCACTGCATTTCCCGTACCATCACGGAGCGTTGGTTGCAACAACACGGCGGGCACTACGACTTTGCACAGGAAGCAGCGCAGCTTGAGTCCCAAGGCATCCGTGGCGGCGGCACCATCACCATTCCCGTGGTGGTCCACGTGGTGTGGAACACCGCTGCGGAAAATGTATCTGACCTGGTCGTCAACAATGTCTTGGCCCAATTGAACCAGGACTATCAGGCCCTCAACCCGGATTTCGGCAGTGTGCGCCCTGTGTACGCCCCATTGCGTGCCAATGTCCATATCGAATTCTGCCTGGCCACCGTGGCACCGGACGGAAGTTCCACCACGGGCATCGTCCGCCAGCAGACCACCAAAACCTGGTTTGATCCCGACAATGCCACGGACGACATGAAGTACCCGCCCTATGGCAGTTCAGCGTGGAACACCCAGCACTACCTGAACATCTGGATCTGTGATATTTCCAGTGGCGCCACCGGTGACCTCGTTACCGAAGGCTATGCCTATCTCCCTGTCGGTGGCATGGTGGGCAGCCCAATTGACGGATTGGTATTGGACCGTACTTACGGCACGGGCCTTGGGGACCGCACGGCCACGCATGAGGTAGGCCATTACCTCGGCCTTGACCATCCATGGGGCAGTGGGAATTGCTCACCCGGGGACGGGATCAGCGACACCCCCGCCACGGACAGCCCCACCTTTAGCTGCACCAACACCAGCCTGATGAAATGCAACACGTTGACCCAGTATGAAAACTTCATGGACTACAGCAACTGCACCATGATGTTCACCAACGGCCAGGCTGCCGTGATGACCGGGATCCTGAACGGCGTCCGCTCCCAATTGCAAAACTCAACTGCTTGCCAGGGTGGAAGCGGCTCCACGCTTTGCCAGCCCACTTCATTGAACGGGCCAAATGACGGGGACTTCATTGACGGGGTGATCCTGGGCAACATCAACAACACCAATTCCGGGTACACCGACGGCATCACCTACCACGACTACACTTCCATGTCCACCACATTGAACCCGGGTGCGAGCTACACGGTGCAGATCACAAGTGGCGAATACTTCCAGGACCTGGTGGCGGCATGGATCGATTTCAATGCCAACGGCACCTTGGAAAACGCTGAGCGGCTCGATAGCGCAACCACTTCCCAACCGTTCGAAACCAGTTCATTTTCGTTCACGGTGCCGGCCAATGCCGTGCCTGGCAATACGGTCATGCGGGTGCGCGTGGTCTATCCTGCGGATGGCGAGCCCCTGGACCCCGACGCCTGCGCCAATTACAGTTGGGGTGAAACCGAAGATTACGGCATCGTGATCACCGGTTCCTCGGCCATTTCCAACACAGTGTCCCCAATGGTTGAAACACGGACCTTCCCTGACCATTTGATCGTTTCCTGGGGAATTCCTGCCGGACATGCACAAGCACGTGTACTGGATGCCGCTGGAAGAACGGTGCTTGTTCCCCGGCCGGGACCTACCCAAGCCCTTGTTTCCACAACATCCTTGGTCCCAGGTGTTTATCAACTGATCCTGGACTTGGACGGATTGAAGTTTTTTAGGCGTTTTGCTGTGGCGGGCCAGTAGTCAGATCAGCTAGATCAAGGCGCTTGCCCCCGTGTTGGGAGGGCGCTGCGAAATACAATTGCTTCAAGAAACTTTGGATTTCAGCGTTGCGTAAAACACTACGCAAAATTGAAGTCGCATGAGGTGGTCGTGCCTATTCCCCATTTTCGCCCTTTGCAGTTTTTCCCCAGCCGTGAACGCCCAGCGGCCTTCACGATCCGGGGTCGGCTACATGGGAGGCCCGCAAGCCGCGACATGGCATTCCGAGGCTGCCACCTACCGGCTCGTGCCTGGTTTCGTGGTCGGATTCTATGCCCCGATATGGGTAGGCAACCGTTGCGAGATCCAACCCGACCTGCTCCTCTCCCTCCATGGGGCCGCCAAAGACCTGCCGGACGGTCAGCGCAAATCGTTGAACATCTTGAGCGCTGTAATGCCGGTTAGCTTGAAGGTATTCCTCAGTTCCTCCTTCAATGTCCAGGCCGGGGTTCAAGGTGGTTACTTGCTGCTCGCCCGATCAGGCGATCTGGACATCAGTTCTCAACTGACCAGATTGGACATGGGAGTCAACATCGGCTTTGGGGTCGGCACTGCAAGTGGATCAGACATCACCTTGCGGTATTACAATGGATTGAGCAACACATTGGTGAACGAGAACGCTCTTTTCCCCAGCAACCGCACACTCCAGATCACATTTGGCCATCGCTTTTCACAGTTCTCCAGCCACCGGCGAAGAAAGTGACGGCGATGACCGCTGCGCCGCATCCGGTATCTTCGCGGCATGCATCGCCCCATGCGCATTGCCCTGCTGGGCGGCGGCCAGTTAGGACGCATGTTCATCGAGAACGCATTGCGCTACAACGTGCGGGTGGATGTGCTCGACCCGGACCCGCAATGCCCATGCGCGAACTTGGCCACCAGTTTCACATCAGGCCAATACAATGACACGAACACCGTGCTGCGCTTTGCATCTGATGCGGATGTGGTGGGCATCGAGATTGAGCACGTGAGCACCCAAGCGTTGGAGGAGCTGGAGCGCCTAGGCAAGAAAGTGGTCCCTTCGGCAGCCGTGCTGCGCACCATCCAGGACAAAGGCCTTCAAAAGGAATTTTACGTGCGGCACGGCATTCCCACCGCCCCATTCGCATTGCCCAACGATGCCTCCGCGATCTCCGGTCACACGGAATTACTGCCTTCCTTCCTGAAGACACGTACCGGCGGGTACGACGGAAAGGGTGTCATGGCCGTGGATATGGGCACCGTTGTCCCAAGGCATTTCCAAGGCCCTTTCCTGCTGGAGAAAGCGATCGCGGTGCACAAGGAATTGGCAGTGATCGCCGTGCGCGGCACGGACGGAACCACGGCTGCCTATGAGCCCGTGGAGATGGTATTCGACCCGGCACTGAACCTGGTGGACACCCTGCTTGCACCCGCCAGGTGCGGTGTATCCATTTCATTACAGGCAAAACAATTGGCCATGCGCGTGGCAGAAGCATTCGGTGCTCCAGGCATATATGCCGTGGAGATGTTCCTGACACAGGAAGGTGAATTGCTCGTGAATGAAACCGCGCCCCGCGCCCACAACAGTGGCCATGTCACCATCGAGGCCTGTGCCAGCTCACAATACGACCAGTTACTTCGCGCCTACATGGGTTGGCCCGTGGGCGATGTGCGCATGCATGGGGAAGCAGCCATGGTGAACCTGGTGGGCAATGGTGGAACGGGAGTGCCGGTCTTGGCCGGTGTTCTGGAAACCCTTCGCGAACCAGGCACCTTCATCCACCTCTACGGCAAGCATGAAACAAGAACGGGCCGCAAAATGGGTCATGTAACCGTGGTAGCATCCACCCAGGATGAAGTGGACCGTACCGTGGCAACGGTTAAAGCACATGCCAAAGTGATGCCTGCAGTTTAATCCGGAAATCAACCAGCAAAATGATCGGGATCATCATGGGCAGCCGCAGCGACCTGGAAGTAATGCGGGAGGCCGTGGACACGATGAGGGAGTTTGAAGTGCCTTACGAGGTGACTGTCGTGAGCGCACACCGAACGCCGGAACGCATGGTGGAATACGCCAAGAGTGCCAGAGGCCGCGGGCTTAAGGCGATCATTGCCGGGGCGGGAGGTGCCGCACACCTGCCCGGCATGGTGGCCGGGCTCACCACCCTGCCCGTGATCGGAGTACCCGTAAAAAGCCGCAACAGCATCGATGGCTGGGACTCGCTGCTGAGCATTGTGCAGATGCCCGCCGGCGTGCCCGTGGCCACCGTGGCCGTGAACGGCGCGCGCAATGCGGGGCTGCTGGCGGTGCAAATCCTCGCTACGGCCGACAATAAGCTCGCCGACAAGCTGGCCACGTTCAAGTTGGCCCAACAGGACAACGTGCAAGAAGGGATCCAGGCCCTGCGCCAACAATTTCCGAACCTCTTCGACCGGTAACGGCCACCGTCCCGCTGGGCACCCTTACCCCTTAATGCCGATGGGTGCCGGCACTTTCACGCTGATGTTGCGGCCCATGCCCTGATTGCCGCTTTGGCCTGTGGGGTTCATCACTGGCCGTGGATCTCTGCAGGGTGCATTTGAAAAAACAACCGGACAATGGGCGGAACCGCACTGCGTGCATCCGCCTGTGCGCCAACCGGACCTCAAATCCGGACCGGCGGACCTTGAGATGCTGAACTCCGCGCTCCCTTCCCGTGCACTGTGCATTCATCGGGACCAACCGCACACTGATCGTCCACGCACACTGGGCAACATCCAGCGGCGAACCAGACGCAAAAACAGGAAAGGGGGCCTCGTAGCTGGGTCAATGGCCATCCGCACCTACTTGAGCAGCATGCGCAGGGTCCGTCCAAGCAGGCGCAGCCCCGGTGCAGTGGGGTAACCACGTTCTTGGCCAGGAAGAGAACATCAGCAGCACCAACAGCAACAACGCCGGTGTGGTGCATTGGAGGACATGGTGCATCGCCCAAATCCAGTGATAGGCCGGTGCAAGAACGATCTGCAAGTTGCCATTCGCTTTATTTTTACCGCAACTCCCATGTTCCGCTTGATCCCCATTTTAATCATGCTTGTTGGGCTGAGTACAATTTCCAGCGCCCAGCAAGCCATTCCACCGCCGCGTTTGGCCGAGGACATTTGCTCCTGCATGGGTTCCATCAATCCCGCCAGCGATGACCGCACCTTTGACCTTGCGGTGCGCCATTGCCTGAACACGGCCATGCGGGCGCATTCCGGGGAAGTGATCGAACTGATGCGACGCTTTCCCGCACAGGATCGCCGGTTCTATTTGCTTGGTCTGCTCCTGGGAAGTTCCCTGGACAAGTCCTGCCCGCAATATCCCTGGGTGAAGGACCGCCTGCGGACCATGCCCAATTCCGCCGCAGACGTTGGGCCCAACACATGACCCGCATGCCCCAATCCCGTGCCGTATCACACATTGGGGTCCTGACATCCGGCGGTGACGCGCCTGGCATGAACGCAGCGATCCGTGCCGTGGTGCGGACCGCCCATTTCAACAAGCTGCAGGTAAGCGGCATCCTCGGGGGATATGAAGGGCTTGTCACCGACGAAGTACGCAAGCTCGAAGTGCGCGATGTAAGCAACATCATCCAACGGGGGGGCACCATCCTGCGCTCTGCCCGCAGTGATTCCTTCCGCACGCCGGAAGGCCGCATCTTGGCCAAATCCACCATGGACCGCCACGGCATGGATGCGTTGATCGTGATCGGTGGCGATGGCACCTTCAAGGGGGCGGAATTGTTCAGCAGGGAGCATGGCATACGGGTCATGGGCATAACGGGCACCATAGACAATGACATGCCCGGCACGGATGTCACCATCGGGTTTGACACGGCAACAAACACCGCCATGGAAGCCGTGGACCGGATCCGCGACACGGCCTCATCGCACGACCGGCTGTTTTTCGTGGAGGTGATGGGGCGGACGTGCGGCGCCATCGCACTGCACTGCGGCATTGCCGCCGGGGCGGAATACATCATGGTTCCGGAACGCGCACAAGGCATCGATGATCTGATCACCGCACTGGAACACGCGGAATCTTCCAAATCCTCAGTGATCGTGATCGTTGCCGAAGGAGATGAGCAAGGGGGCGCGTACGAAGTTGCGCGCAAGGTGAAGGCGCGTTACAACCACTACGATACGCGCGTAAGTGTGCTGGGCCACGTGCAACGCGGAGGCAATCCTTCCGTGGCGGACCGCGTCCTGGCCAGCCGTTCCGGCGTGGCCGCCGTGGATCGCCTGCTTTCGGGGGGCGGTGCGGAAATGGTGGGCGTTGTGGGCGGGCAATTGGTGTACCCACGACTCTCCGAGATCATTGAGCAGCGCAAAGTGTTGGACGGGGAGCTACTGAGGATCCTGGGCATCCTTTCCATTTGAACCTGTATTGCCCTTCCCTCCCACGTGCTTCGCTCTGCTGCTGCATGCAGCGGGCCCATGGCTCGGCAAGGCCACCTCAAAGTTTGACCAACCTGGCACGGGCCAGTTGCTTGCCGTTGATTCCTTCGGCGATCACAACATAGGTTCCCGATGCCAGCACTGACACGTCAAGCTGCCGGGTGAATGACACCTGCAGGACCATGCGCCCGGCCGGCTCGAAGATCTTCAGCGACACGGGATGACCGGCATCGCAACGGATCAACACATGCTCCCGTGCCGGATTGGGCCAGAGCGCCATGCCTTCGGCCGCAATCGCGGATTCCGCCACACCGGTACCCATGTTCTGGCAAGCATCCCCGACTCCGTCCTGGTCACTGTCCTGTTGGTCTTCGTTTGCGACCCACACGCAATTGTCGCAGGCATCCCCAATGCCGTCCCCGTCAAAGTCAGCTTGATCGGGGTTGTACTGCGTCAAGCAATTGTCCTCGCAAGCGGCAAGTCCATCTCCGTCCACATCGGCATTCGGGACAATGCCTGTGGCACCACCTGAGCAAACGCCGCAATCATCCAATGATGCCGTTCCACCTGCTGCGCCGCTGCAATCGACCATCTCAATCATCCCAACACATTCACAGTTCGCCTCGTACTGGTCATTCGTGGTTGCCGCATTGCCATCGTTGCACGGGGTGCCAGGTAACGCGCTGCCGCCCGCAGTCCCGTTGCAATCGATCACTTGGCCGATGCACTGGCAGTTGGCCGTCCAGGTATCATTGCCCGTGTTCGCATTGCCGTCGTTGCAAGGCGTGCCCGGCAATGCGGGGCCGTTCGCCACGTTGTTGCAGTCGAAGTTGGCGGGTGTGCCCACGCATTGGCAGCTGCTGTTCCATGTATCATTGATCGTGCCGG
>CALMYC010000038.1 GCA_937873385.1 uncultured Flavobacteriales bacterium
CCCACCCAGGCCACGCCCAAATGCGCGAAGATGAAGCTGCCCATGGGCGGGCCGAAGATGAAGCCCAGCCCGAAGGCGGCGCCGATGATGCCCATGGCTTTCGCCCGGCCTTCCTGCGGCGTGATGTCCGTGATGTAGGCCTGGGCGGCGGTGATGTTGCCCGAGCCCACACCGGTCAGCATCCGGCTCAGCACCAGTAGCAGCAAGGTGTTGGCGTGGGCGAAAAGGAGGTAGCTCAATGCGGACAGCCCGATGGCGGCAAGGATCACGGGACGGCGGCCATAGCGGTCGCTCAATGCCCCCCACATCGGCGTGAAGATGAACATCATCAGGGAGAACAGCGCGCCCAAGTCGCCCACCAGCGCATCACTGGCGTTCAGTTCACGGGCGTAGACGGGGATCACGGGGATGAAGATCCCGAAGCCCATCAGGTCGATGAAGATGGTGAGGAAGAGAATGAAGAGGCGCCGGTCCATGGAAAAAAGGGGCGCGAATGTAGCGTTGAATGCACCGGTGCGGGTTGGCCCCAGGGTCATCAGGGCCGACCCGCCCTGCAAGCGCCGCAGCCATCCATGTTCAATTCCACGGACCCGCATGGTTGAACACAGGGGATCGGCCCCTGCGCCGCGCGGAAACACCATTCCTCTTCAGTGCTTCCGTATGGCCCCGGGGTTCAAGTCCGCGGGTGGCCGCGCCGCCAGTTGCAGCCATGAGACCCCGGGGCGCTGTGTTGGCGCAGTTCTCCGGATGGTCCGGTTGCTTGCTCAAGTACCGCGGGCGGTAACCTCACCCCACACGTTCCCCCGCAGGCTGGTCCACCGTGTATTCCTTGCGCACGTACGGCCGGATGATGAGGCGGATCGTGTTCTTCCAGCTGAGGTATTTCCACGCCCAATGGGTAAGCACCATCACGCGGCTGCGGAAGCCCACGATGCTCATCAGGTGGACGAACAGCCACAGGAACCAGGCGACGGCACCGCCGAATTTCAACGAGCCCAGGTCCACGACGGCTTTGTAGCGCCCGATGGTGGCCATGGACCCCTTGTTCCGGTAGGTGAACGGCACCCACGCCGAATCAGGCTTGCGCAACAAGTTCCTGGCCAAATGGGTGGCTTGTTGGATGGCCACGGGTGCCACCTGCGGATGCCCTTTGGGCCACTTCGGATCGGACATGTCCAGGGCAATGTCCCCAAGGGCATATATGTTCCTGGTTCCCGCCACGCGGTTGAGCGCATCCACGCGGTAGCGCGCGGGGCGTTCCTCTATTGCCGGTTCCAATCCCGGCACTGGTGCACCCTTCACGCCGGCGGTCCAGATCACGGTGCTGCTTTGCATGATGCTGCCGTCCTTGAAGGTGATGGTATCCCCATCATAGCCGGTCACCAAGGTGTCCAGCTTCACCTTCACGCCCAGTTCTTCCAGGAAAGCCAGCGCCAGGCGCTGGGCCTTGGCCGAGAAATTGCCCAGTACCGCATGGCCGCTGTCCACCAAATGGATCTGCATGCGCCGGTTGTCCACCTCCCGGTATTCGTGCTTCAGGATGGTCTTGCGGATCTCCGCCAGGGCCCCGGCGAGCTCCACGCCGGAGGGCCCTCCGCCCACGATCACGAAGTTGAGCCGCTGGCGTTGTTCATGCTCATCCTCCAGGTAGATCGCCGCCTCGAATTCCTGCAGGAAATCGCTGCGGATGTCCAGGGCCTGGTTGATGCTCTTGAGCTGCATGGCCTCGTGGGCGATGCGCTGGTTGCCGAAGAAGTTGGTCACTGTGCCCGTGGCCAGCACCAAGTGGTGGTATGCAATGCGCCCATGGTCGGTCTCCACGCAGTTCTCCTCCGGGACCACGCGCAGCACCTCGGCCATGCGGTAGATCACATTGGGCATCGGGCCCACCGTGCGGCGGAAGGGATGCGCGATGTTGTCCGCGCCGAGGCTCCCCGTGGCCACTTGATAGAGCAGCGGCTGGAAGCAGTGGTAGTTGTTGCGGTCCAGCAGGATCACCTTGAAGGGCTTCCCGGACAGGCGCTTGATCAGTTCCAGCCCGGCGAAGCCACCGCCCACGACCACCACGGTGGGGTAGGGCAGTGCATCGAAGGCGGCACGTTCGGGCGTTTTCATGGGGCAAAGTTCCAGGGTAAACATACGTGCACCGCCGAGGTTCATCAGGATGCCCGCGCCGTGCGCACCTTTGCGGCGATGTACGAGGCCGACACCATCGCAGCGCTCAGTACCGCCCCGGGCACGGGCGCCATTGCCGTGGTGCGCATCAGCGGCCCGGCCACCCTGCAGTTGATGCACGCGGTGGCTCCCTCCATGCTGCTCACGCCGGAACCGCGCGAGGCCGTGTTCGTCAGGCTGCGTGATGCTGACGGGCCGGTTGACGAGGGCCTGCTCACGTTCTTTCCCGGCCCGCACAGCTACACCGGCGAGGACGTGGCCGAGATCAGCGTGCATGGCTCGCCGTACATCCAGCAACGCCTGCTGGAAGCCTTGGTGGTGGCAGGTGCGCGCCTGGCACGTCCCGGGGAGTTCACGCAACGTGCCTACCTGAACAAGAAGCTCGACCTCAGTCAAGCCGAGGCCGTGGCCGATTTGATCGCCAGCGGAAGCCGGGCCGCCCACAAGCTGGCCCTGCAACAGTTGCGCGGCGGATACAGCAAGCAGATCGATGAGCTGCGTGACCACCTGGTCAGTTTGAGCGCTCTGGTGGAACTGGAGCTCGATTTCGGGGAGGAGGACGTGCAGTTTGCCGACCGGGCGGAATTGGACCGCCTGCTGGACGAGATCATTTCCACCTGTGACCGCTTGATCACCAGCTTCAAGTACGGCAATGCCGTGAAACAGGGCGTGCCCGTGGCCATCGTGGGCGCACCGAACAGCGGCAAGAGCACGTTGCTCAACGCTTTGCTGCAAGAGGACCGTGCCATTGTAAGCGAGGTGCCCGGCACCACGCGCGACACGGTGGAGGAAGTGATCAACCTGGCCGGCGTGCAGTTCCGCTTCATCGATACGGCAGGGATCCGCCAAACGCAGGACACCGTTGAAAAGCTCGGCATTGAACGCAGCTACAAGAAGGCGGCAGAAGCCAGCATCGTGGTGCTTCTCGGCGACGGCACCATCCTGAGCGAAGGTGCTTTCCTTACCCAGGCGGACATGCTGCGGAAGCGCATCGGTGAAGGTCCCGTGATCATGCCGGTGCTGAACAAAAGCGACCTGGCACAGGCGCGTTCGGGCAAGCCGGGCCGCGGGGTGCTGCACATTTCGGCCAAGCACGGCCAAGGATTGGATGCCTTGCGCATGCGCTTCATGGACCACGTCCATGCACTGGACACGCGCGAAAGCGACATCGTGGTGACCAATGTGCGCCATGTGGAGGCCCTTGCCAAGGCCAGGGCTGCACTGGTCTCCGCCAAGCAAGGCGTGGACCAGGCCATCAGCGGCGAACTGTTGGCCACGGACCTCCGCCAAGCGCAATACAGCCTGGGCGAGATCACGGGCAAGATCACCGTGGAGGACCTGCTGGGCAGCATCTTCAGCAAATTCTGCATCGGAAAATAGAACCGGGCCGGCCAGTGCTTCAACGTGGGCCGGTACACCGTGCTTCGGGCCCGGTCCTGCAAGTGGCCGGTCACGCATGCGCCTGCGTGGCAGGTTCAACTGTAGAGGGCGATCCGGCCTTTGTTCACGCCCGATTCAAGCAAGGCATCAGCCACGCTGCTGACCCAGGGTTTCGGGCCGCATACGTAAAAGGGCTGGTCCAATGCCGGCACATACCGCCGGATGAACGGCACATCTATTTCGCCCGAGACGTTCCGGGGCCGGTCCTCCAGTGCGAGTATGCTGGTGAAGGCCGTGCCGAACATTGTGTACAGCTCGCCTTCAAAGCAGATGTCCTCCCCGCGCTTATTGGCGTAGATGAGCTGGTTCCCCTCCAGCCTTCCATCCTTGTGCAACTGCCGGAAGATCGACATGAACGGCGCAATGCCCGTTCCCCCGGCAATGAACACGCCGGGGCCGCGGTACTCCACCTCATTGCGCGGTTCGCTGATCTGCACCACGGCCCCCTTTTCCAACCGCCGCAGATTCGAGTTGATCTCCGGGTTCACCGGTGAGGTCTTCAGGGCCAGGTGAACCTCCGGGTCGCTGTCCAGGCCGATGAAGGAGAATGCCGCCTTCTCCAGTGGTTCCCCAGGCCGTTGCAACGAGAGTTCGGTGTACTGGCCAGGGGTGAACGCATACCCGGCCGGGCGTTCCAAGGTGAGCTGGATCACATCGTGCGTCACCTTTTCCTTGTTGAGCAATTTCACCATGTAGGCCATTTTCCAAAGGATTGTGTTTCCTGAAAAGAACAGTTGGACTCCACGAAGGTTCAGCCCGGCATGGCTTGGACCGGTGCCAAGGCGGTGGTATGGGCAGATCTTGACCCGTGGTGCATTCGGCGGCCACCCCCTGCCCGGGCCCGAAGGCGGGTTACCCGAAAGCCGACAAAAAGCGCTGGCGCTCCTGCGGATCCTTGAACCGCCCGCCGAACCAGCTCGTCACCGTGGCGCTCCGGGTGTCTTCCACACCGCGTGCCGCAACGCACTGGTGGTCCGCCTCAATATGGACCGCCACATCCTCCGTGCCCAACACCCGTTGCAGGCCTTCTGCGATCTGCACGGTGAGCCGCTCCTGCACCTGCGGCCGCCGCGCATAGTACTTCACCAGGCGGTTCAGCTTGCTCAACCCCACCACCTCCGTTGCGGGAAAGTAGGCCACCTGCACCTTGCCGGTGATCGGCAGAAAATGGTGTTCGCAAAAGGTGTGCAGGCTGATGTTCTTCTCCACCAGCATGTCATCATAGCCGTGATCGTTCGGGAAGGTGGTGATCTTGGGGAAGTTGCGTTCGTCCAGCCCGCTGAAAATTTCCAGGACGAACATCTTGGCCACGCGCAGCGGTGTTTCGTGCAGGCTCGGGTCGCAGAGGTCCAGCCCCAAGGTTTCCATGATCTTTGCGAAATGTCCGCGGATGGCCGCGATCTTTTCTTCATCGGAGCTTGCCTTGTGCACGGGGTGGAGATGCGGTTCCGCTTCTGCGGCTCGTGCCACGGCCCTTCCATGGAGGTGTGCACCGTCCATCAGAATTGCACGTCGATCATGCTCTCACTGGCGCCCAATTGCACCAGCGCATCCTTCACCGCATGAACAAATCCTTCGGGCCCGCACGTGTAGAAGGGCTGCTTGAAGTTGGTCACGTGCCTTTTGAGGAAGTCAGCACTAACGATGCCGTGCAGAAAGCCGGAGGCATCCTCATTGCTGAGCACCGGGTGGAAGTCCTTCCCGAGCATGCCGCGGAATTCATCCTCCATGAAGACATCCTCCCGTTTCTTGTTGAAGAAGAAGAAGACGTTGCCGGGCAACTTGCCGTCCACTTTCAGTTGGCGCAGGATGGCGATGAACGGCGTGGCCCCCGTGCCCCCGGCAATGAAGACGCCGGGGCCTTTCAAGGCCACCGTGTCGAACGGTTCGCTGATGATGACTTCATCTCCGGCCCGCAGTTTGGCGATCTGCTCGGTCATGCCATGGTGCGCCGGGTAGCATTTGATGGTGAGCTCCAAGTGGTCGGCCGTGTTGAGGCCGGTGAATGTGAACGGAGAAACCTTGTCCTTCACTTCGGGCCGGTCCAAGCGGAAGTCGATGGCTTGCCCGGCCAGGAAGTCGTAGTGCGCGGGGCGTTCCAATGTGAGGCGCACCACATCGTGCGTGAGCTGTTCCTTTTTGAGGATGGTGACGGGTATTTCCATGGTAAATGCGTTTGTGATCGTCTTTTGTTTCCACTCCAACAACCACCGGCAGCGGCTCCTTGTTCACTTTCCGCCTGCCCTGGTGCCAATGTTGGATGCTGGCACATGGAACCGGTTACACAGGATGTAACCTTTGTTCTTCCACTGCATCCAACAGGTGCACGGGTTGTTGGAACAGGGCGCAGGCCCGATCTGTTCATAAGACATGGAAGTGATCATGGAATGTATTGCACGGCCATCGGCCATGGAGGACGGTGAAGTGATCCGGCGTGTGGTGGCCGGGGAGAAGGGATTGTACGAGATCCTGATGCGGCGCCATAACCAAACGCTTTACCGTGCCGTGCGCGGTTATTTGCGCAATGAGGCGGATGTGCAGGATGCCATGCAGGAAGCCTACCTGAAGGCTTATGCGAAGTTGGGCCAGTTCAAGGGGGAGGCCTCGTTCAGCACCTGGCTGGTGCGCATCGGCATCAACGAGGCCTTGCAGCAATTGCGAAGGGAGCGCACCATGCATTTGCATGCCGACCCGGATGTGCGCATGGAACAATTGAGGAAACTTCCCGACAACGGACAGATGAACCCCGAGCAACGCACCATCCAGGCCGAGCACCGCAAGTTGTTGGAACAAGCCATTGACCGGCTTCCGCAAGGATACCGTGCTGTGTACATGCTGCGGGAGGTGGAGGGCATGGGCGTGGCGGAGGTGGCGCAATGCATGGACCTCACCGAAAGCAATGTGAAGGTCCGCCTGCACCGAGCCAAGGACATGCTGAAAGAGGCGATCTGGAAGCATCATGCGGATGCGCCCGCCTTCGAGTTCGGCAACGCACATTGCGACCGCTTGGTGGAAGCGGTGATGGCGCGGATCTGATCAGTTGGAGGCGTGCGGCTTCGCCACCTGCTCCATGAGCCCGTTGTCCCAGTCCCCGGTCACCTTCACCTGGCCCTTGGCATCAAAGACTTCCGCCTTGATCAGGTTGTGGTCCACAAAGGCATAGGTGCCCGGCAGGCGGAACTGGTAGAGTGCCGCCACGGCGGAGCCGCCGGGCACGAACCACGTTTCCCGGTCGGTGACGGGCCGATCATTGAAGGAGCCGCCCTCCCAAACCAGGTCGGCATGGCCACCGATGATGTGGAAGCGTGCATCGATGTTGCACGAAGAGGTGATGAAGAGCACCTTCTCGCCCACGGCCGCCTTCATGGCCTGTTCATTCTGCAGGGCACCTTCCCTTCCGTTGAGCACAATGTGCGAGGGCGCAAGAGACGTCATCACGGGGATCATGTCCGCGAATCCCTCGGCCGGCGTGTTGTATTCCATGTATTTCCCCTGGTCGTCCTTGCGGATGTAGTAGTCCTGTTCCGCCACATAATAGGCCCGGTCGAAGGTCAATGCCTTGCCGTTTTCATCGGTGAGCCCGCCCCGCGGCAACACCATGATGGCACCGTTCATGCCGGAGGTGACGTGCAGCGGCGTCATGGCACCGCCAGGGGCGCAGTGGTACACGAATACCCCGGGCTTGAATGCACGGAAGCGGATCGTGGCCTCCTGGCCGGGTGCCACTTCGGTGAGGTCTCCGCCGCCCATGGCGCCCGTGGCCGCGTGGAAGTCGATGTTGTGCGTAAGCGTGTTGGTCTTGGGATTTACCAACGTCAACTGCACATAATCGCCTTGGTGCGCCACGATCATCGGGCCCGGCACGCTGCCGTTGAAGGTGAGCGCCCAGATGGTGGCATGGGGGGCGATCTGCAGTTTCTTCTCCTGCACCACCAGTTTTACTTCAACCACTTCCGGCCCGCCCCGCGCGCGCTGGTCAAATTGGGGAAGGGCGGGAGGCGCGACCATTTCTTGCACAACATGGGTCAGTTTGTCGGGGTTCTCATGATCCGGCTTGTCAAAGACGGAAGGACTGCCGCATGACAACCCGATCAATGAAGCCAGGAACAACACCGTGCACGGAACTTTCATGGGGTGGTGATCAATGAACATCGGAACCCGGGGGAACCGGCCCTGGGCGCGTGCCGCTTCAGCGCGGCCTATTCGCTCCAGATGCGCCAAGCTTCCCCGGCTTGGATGAGCAACATCCGCAGGCCCCCGATGGTTCGCGAACCATCGTGGGCCCCCTGCTGGAGGACAACCGATTCCGGGGGACTTTACACCAGCGCGCTCAGGGGGTGCTTGGAGGCGGGGGCGGCATAGCGCAGGGGAGGCGCCGTATCCACCTTGGGGT
>CALMYC010000039.1 GCA_937873385.1 uncultured Flavobacteriales bacterium
CCAGACCGCCCGTGATCAGGACAATGTCTGCACGGCAAGTCCGCAATGCCCGCAGAATCTCTCCTTCATCGTCGGCCACATCCCTTGTCCATAAGGGCCGGATCCCCACCAGCCCCAGCTCCTGCCCGATCCACGCTGCATTGGTGTTCACGGTCTGGCCGATCAACAACTCATCGCCAATGCACAGGCATTCGGCCGTGATTTCCTTTGCCATGTTCTCCGCTCTGTTTTTCCGCCGCCTCGGCCCGTGCCCTCATCCGTGCATTTCCGCCCGGGTACCGTAGCGGGCTACCACGCCTGCCTCGTAGATGAGAAATTCCTTCCACCGCGCATCCACATCCACGCGGCCACCGTATTGCCTCGCCAACCCGATAAAGGTGGCATAATGCCCCGCCTCACTCTCCATCAATCCACGGTAAAAAGTCCTCAGCTCCGCCTCGTTGGCTGTCTCTGACAGCATTTTGAACCGTTCACAGCTGCGGGCCTCGATCATGGCCGAAAACAGCAATCGGTCCACCAGCCGCTCCTCGGGGCTGCCGTCTTTGCGCACCAGTTGCAGCAGCTCGTTCACATAGCCGTCCTTGCGTTCCGGGCCAAGTTCCCAGCCGCGTTCCCTGATCCGCTCCACCACCATGCCGAAGTGGGCCATTTCTTCCTGGGCTATCCCCGTCAGGGCCTGTACCAGGTCCGTGAGCCCCGGATTCCGCACGATGATGGACATGGCATTGCTCGCCGCCTTGTGCTCGCACCAGGCATGGTCGGTCAGCAAGGTGCGCAGGTCTTCCCGGGCCAAGGCGGCCCAACGGGGGTCTGTGGATAGTTGAAGATGAAGCATGGCGCCAAGGTGCAAAGGAAGGTCAGCCATTGCCCAGGAACAATTTTCAAGGACCGGGCTGCCTCAATCCCCAAGATCCGGGAGGACTACTTGACAAGACCTTCAATATTTACATAAAATTGCATTCGTCGATGCATTCAGCCTGTTCATCGACAGGAACAATTGGTTCACCCGAACGACAGCCAATAAACGCACCGTACAACCCCACACGGCCATGAACACACGATACGCTGCCCCCCCTTCCCGCGAAACGATCCGCAAAGTGGTCCTTGGCACCATCGCCGCAATAGGCATGGTTGTTCAAGCTGGAGCCCAAACGTACTGCAGTGCCGGTGCCAACACGCCGGGTGCTGCGGGCATCACCCAGGTGGTTTTCAATACCATCAACAACAGTTCCTCCAGTTCCCCTGCCTACACTGATTTCACCTCAATCTCCACTTCGGTCACCCAGGGCCAAGGGTACAACCTGTCGGTGACCATCACGGCTACGGGGTTGTTTGCCACCAACACGGCGAAGGCTTGGATCGACTGGAACCAGGATGGTACGTTCGCTGCTTCCGAGGAATACAACCTGGGAACTGTTACGGCAGGATTTGGAAACACCACCGCCGTAACGTCCAGTTCCCCGGTGAGCATTACCGTACCCTTGACCGCCGCGCCGGGCAACACAAGGATGCGCATCCGCACGCAACGGGGCGGCGCACCTGCCGCCTGCGGCAACACGAACAACAGCGAGGCCGAGGACTATACCGTGCATGTGATCGCCTTGCCGGTCTGCAGCGGCACCCCTGCACCTGGCAACACCACGGTTTCAACGGCCACCCCGTGCCTGGGCGGCAATTTCACCCTTGGCACGGCGAACCCCATGACCGACCTGGGCCTCACCTTCCAATGGCAGAGCAGCACCACCGGGGCCGGAGGACCATTTGCCAACAACGGGCTCGGCACGGCAGCGACCCAGGTCACCAGCACCACCGTGCCCACCTGGTACCGGGTTAACGTCACTTGCAGCGGAAATACGGGCACGAGCACCCCGGTCCTGGCAACCCCCGCACTGACAGCCGC
>CALMYC010000040.1 GCA_937873385.1 uncultured Flavobacteriales bacterium
CTCTCGCCCATGCTCCACGGCCGCTTCCACCTCGCCTTCGCCACCACCGACATCAAGCGCATCAAGGCATTCTACGGCGGTTTGCTGGGCTGCACCGAGGGAAGGAGCGCGGACACATGGGTGGATTACGATTTCTTCGGCCACCAGCTCACCGTGCAGCAGGTGCCCATGGTCACCAAAACCGCGCGCACCTACAACCCGCAAAGCCACATCCCCAGCGACCATTGGGGCATCGTGCTGGAATTGGCCGACTGGCGCAAGATGCGGGACAAGTGCAAAAAACTGGGGGTGCACTTTTTCATCGAACCCCAAGTGGTGATGAAGGGCGAGCCGGGTGAACAGCGCAGCTTCTTCATCGAAGACCCCGACGGACACGCCATCGAGTTCAAGGCCTTTGAGGACCCCGGGAGCTTGTTCCGGAAAGGCTGATCCCGGCTCCTGATCAGGATGAACTGCGCGCCGGGCACTGGGTTCCGGGTTGGTATACATTTGTTTGTCCTTGGCGGCCGATCCGCAGAGGAGGGACACCATGAAAACATGTGACCGCTTCAACAGTTCCGGTTTTTCAAAATGGATCAACAGCGGCGCGGGCCGTGCTTTCCGCCTATGTGCCGGCATTCTCTTCCTGGTGCTGGGCATCCTCCATCGCGATAGCCCGTGGGGCGTTGCTGCATTGGCCTGGAGCTTTTTCCCGTTGACGGCAGGCCTGTTCAACATCTGTTGGATCAGCCTGGTGCTCGGTGGCCCCGCCAGCAGCGCGCAGATCAACAGGCAGTTCGGAAAATGACCCGGTTGCTGACGCGGTATCCATCCATTCCCCCGGCATGATCCGCCCATTCCTGTTGGCCGGATTCCTGCTTCCCTGTTCCTTGGCGGCCCAGGTGCCGTTCACCATCGGTGAGTCGGTTTCCCTGCGATCGGTTGTGTTGGGCGAGGAACGTACCCTGAACATCGCCCTTCCTGCGGACTATGCGGACAACGATACCACGCACTACCCGGTGATCTACCTGCTGGACGGTTCAGCGGACGAAGACTTCATCCATGTGGCGGGCGCATTGCAATTCGCTTCCATGGAGTGGATCGCATGGCAACAACCCAGCATCCTGGTCGGCATTGCCAACGTGGACCGCCAGCGGGATTTCACGTTCCCCACTTCCATTGCCAAGGACAAGGAGCAATACCCCACCACCGGCGGATCGGCGGCCTTCATTGATTTCCTGGGCCGGGAGCTGGTCCCCTACGTGGACACGCATTTCCGCACCACTGTAGACCGCCTTCTCATTGGCCAGTCCCTGGGTGGCTTGTTGGCCACCGAAGTGCTGTTCAAGCAACCTGCATTGTTCCAGCGGTACCTGATCGTGAGCCCAAGCTTGTGGTGGGACAATGGTTCACTGCTCAAGCAAAAGCCCGCTTACCCAACCGGTACGGCCAATGCCCAGGCCCAAGTTTTCATCGCCGTAGGCAAGGAAGGAAGCCGGATGGTGGGAGATGCGAGGAAGTTGAACGCACTGTTGCGCAAAAGCCCTTCCACAAGGGTGGGCTTAGCCCGCTTGCCGGACCTTGACCACACGAACATCCTGCACCGCGCCGTGATGGACGGCTTCCGTTGGATGGCCGGTAAATGAAGTTGTTGCACGCTGGCCCGGAGCCATACGCCGGGATCCCCGACCTTTGGGCGTACCCAAGACCGAACCATGCCTGCTTGGACTGAACTACTCGGGCGGCTCGCCCTCGCCGCATTATTCGGCGCCCTGATCGGATTGGAGCGCGAACGCAAGGACTGGACGGCCGGCATGCGCACCCACATGATGGTCTGCGTGGGTTCGTGCCTCATCATGCTGGTCTCGGCCTTCGGCTTTGCCGATGTACTGGGCAAACCCAACATTGTTCTGGACCCGTCCCGTGTGGCCGCGCAGGTGGTCAGCGGCATTGGCTTCATTGGTGCAGGCACCATCCTCTTTCTCAAGCAGGGCGCCATCCGGGGCCTCACCACCGCCGCCGGGCTGTGGACCGTGGCAGCCATCGGCCTGGCCACGGG
>CALMYC010000041.1 GCA_937873385.1 uncultured Flavobacteriales bacterium
CGAGCGGCACGTCGCGAGCAGCCGGGTCATGAGGAAATAGCGCAGCCAGCCGACGGCGGGGGCCGGCGGCGGAACGTAGGTGTCGGCGAGCGCCAGGCCCCAGGGGGTGATGCCGCTCGAATAGCCGGCCGGCGCGCCGAGGGCGATGGCAAGCACGGTGGTGAGCAGCGCGACGAGCAGAATGGCCACCAGCGAGATCTGACGCTCGATCGCGGCGGCATCCTCCAGCTTCATCATGCCGATGTAGTGGTTGAGCCCGTTGATCTGGTCCACGTTGCCCGTGAAGCGGTCGTGAAAGATCTGGAGCACCAGCCCCTCCGGATACTGCGGGGCGGAGAGATCGATCCGCCAGATGGGTTTCACAAGGTTGACCACCATGGCCAAGGCGGCCACGGCGATCAGTATGCGGGAGATCGGGCGCATTGGGGTCATCAGGCGTTGGTTGGGCCGGCCTTGGGTACCGGCGGTTTGATCGTCCATGTGTACCGAAGGGGAGGGAACAGTTGCTGTTGTGGCGTACTGCATGATGGTTGCCGCTTGTTCATTCATGTCCGCGGCTGGTGCGGCGCTTCCTTCAATCCTGAACTGAAGCGCCCGGCCTTCCACACCGCTGCGCAGTGCTTGGGGCCGGGCGTTTCGGTTCCATGGTCTCCTGTGCTCACAGGCCCGCGTCCACGCTCTTGGTGTTGGCGGTGAGCGGAACATTGCTGCCGGCGGGCGACACGCGGATGTAGCCTTGCATCTCCTGGTGAAGCGCACTGCAGAAGTCCGTGCAGTAGAACGGCTTCACACCCACGCTTTGCGGCACCCATTTCAGGGTTTGCGTTTCACCCGGCATGATCAACAGTTCCGCCGTGGGTGCGCCCTTCACGGCAAAGCCGTGCGGTACGTCCCAATCCTGTTCCAGATTGGTGACGTGGAAGTACACTTCGTCGCCCAGTTTCACCCCTTCAATGTTGTCCGGCGCGAAATGTGAGCGAATACAGGTCATGTACACGTGCACTTTGTTCCCGTCGCGAACCACCTTGGCCTCTTTCTCCCCCTTGGTGACAAACGGATGCTTGTTCTCCTCGATCTTGAAGAACTTCTTGGAGTTCGGCCGGACCAGGTCCGCAGGCAACGCCTGCGCGTAGTGCGGCTCCCCGGTTGTGGGGAAGTCCAGCAACAGTTCCATCTTGGGCCCGTCAATGCTGTACAGCTGGGCGGATTGGGTCAGCTCGGGGCCGGTGGGCAGGTAGCGGTCCTTGGTGATCTTGTTGTAGGCGATCACATACTTGCCCCAGGGCTTCTGGCCGTCGCCGCCGGGCACGCACAGGTGGCCGATGGAGTAGTAGGTCGGCACGCGGTCCACCACTTCCAGGGTCTTCACGTTCCACTTCACGATCTCGCTGCTCACGAACATGGAGCTGTACGCAAAGCCGTTGTTGTCGAACTCGGTGTGCAGGGGTCCCAGGCCGGGCTTTTTCACCTCGCCTTGCAGCACGCTCTCGTACTTCAGCACGGGGATGCCGTCGTAGTCCCCCTCAAAATCCTTGTTGGTGATGGCTTGTTGGATCTTGGCAAAGGAGAACACCGGAAGGGTTGCGGCCAACTTGCCGCTGCCCACGATGAATTCCCCCGTGGGGTCCACATCGCAACCGTG
>CALMYC010000042.1 GCA_937873385.1 uncultured Flavobacteriales bacterium
CAACGGCACAGTGTACACCTTCACACCTGCCGCCACGTGCACCATCCTATTGATCGGCGACAATGGAACATGCACCGGTTCGGCCAGCACACAGGTGACCGTGAACCCATTGCCAACGGTGGATGCCGGGCCGGACCTCACGTTTTGTGCGGGCGGCGCCACTGAAGTGTTGTTTCCGGCAACCCCCGGTGGTACCTGGAGCGGAGACCCGAACGTCACTCCTGACGGGCACTTTAACCCCGTGGCACAAGGAAGTTTCCAGCTTACCTACACGGTGGTGAGCCCGCAAGGCTGTCCGGCCAGTGACAACATCACGGTCAACGTTGCACCTCCCCCAACGCCGGCCAATGCCGGGCCGGATACGCTGCTCTGCCAGAATTCCGTGCCCTTGCAGCTTGGCGGTTCGCCCGGTGGGGGGTCATGGACGGGGAACATCACCATTGGTGGGCTGTTCACCCCGGCCACCACCGGAACCTTCAATGTGCATTACACGGTGGGCGTAGGCAGTTGCGCCACGAGCGACCTCGCTGTGATCACCGTGGTGCCCGCCACGGCCCTGGACCCCGGCCCGGACCAGGCCGTTTGCATCGACGTGCCCGTGTTTCCGCTCGGGGCCGTACCCGTGGGCGGTGGATGGACCGGAACAGGCGTTACCGGCAGTGATTTCGACGCGCTGATCGCTGGAGCCGGCGCGCACTTGCTCACGTACACCTTTGCCGACGCGAACGGTTGCATCAGCTCTGCGGCGCGCACCATCACGGTGAACCCGTTGCCGTTGGTCAATGCCGGGAACGACGTTGCCTTCTGCGATCAACCGTTTGCACAAACCCTTGCGGGATATTCACCGACCGGCGGCACGTGGAGCGGGATCAGTGTTTCACCCGGCGGGAGTTACACACCGAACGGACCGGGCACATTCACGCTGAACTACAGCTACACCGATGCCAATGGATGCACTGCGGATGATGACCTGAACGTCACGGTGATCACCATCACGGATCCCGCCAATGCGGGCTTGGACACGGCCGTATGCCTGAACAGTGCGCCACTGCAGCTTGCCGGCTTCCCGGGCGGGGGGTGGTGGAGCGGAATGCAGGTGGATCCCACCGGAAACTTTGTTCCCGCGCAGGACGGCACCTTCACGCTGACCTACCAGGTGGGAACGGGATCGTGCGTGACGCAGGACCAAATGGAGGTGTTGGTGCATCCGCTGCCCGCAATGTCCATTACAAGCGTGCCGGACGTGTGCATTGACGCTGGTCCGCAATCGCTAGCCGCCACGCCGTTCGGTGGTGTGTGGAACGGCACCGGGATCACGGACGGAACGCTGGGCACCTTTGAACCCATGGCCAGTGGCACCGGGGTGTTCCAACTGGCCTATGCATACACGGATGCGAACGGCTGCAGCAATGTGGCAACTGCGGACGCCACGGTGCATCCGCTGCCGGTGGCTGCCTTTTCCAATGGTGCCACAGCCTGCACGGGTGCCGCGTTCCAGTTCACCGATGGAAGTACGGGGGCGGCGGCGTGGAGCTGGGATTTCGGTGATGGCGGCACTGCATACACAACATCGCCGGCGCACGTGTACATCGCACCGGGTACGTACAATGTGACATTGACCGTGTTCACCGCGGAAGGTTGCACCAACAGCATCACGCAGCCGGTAACGGTTTGGTCAGGACCAACAGTGGGCTTTGATCTTTCCCCGGCGGACGGTTGCGGTCCGCTGCTTGTCACCCTCGACAACCAGAGTTCCGGTGATGGTGTCGGGTATTTCTGGGATTTTGGCAATGGGACCTTCTCCATGGTGGAAGAACCCGGCCAAGTGGGCTACGCTGCAGGCGTGGTCGATGACACCACCTACACGGTCACACTCACCGCCGCCAACTTTTGCGGCTCCGTTGATTCGTCCCGGACCATCACCGTACACCCCGAGCCCACCGCGCTCTTCGGCCCTGACTTCGATTCCGGCTGCTCGCCGTGGCCCGTCACCTTCAGCAACGTCACCGTGGGCAACGCCGACAGCTATTTCTGGGACTTCGGCGACGGGATCACCAGCACCGCGGCGGACAGCTTGGTGCAACACACGTACTACACCGGCGCAACGGGCAGCACCTACACCATCACCTTGGCCGCAACCAATGCATGCGGCAGCGACACGGCTTCCTATTCCATCACCGTGCTGCCCAATACCATCACAGCCTTTTTCAATACCGACACCACCATCGGATGTGCGCCCTTGACGGTCAACTTCACGCAGTACAGCATCGGGGCCACCAATTGGCATTGGAATTTGGGTGATGGCAATGTGAGCACCGCGCAGGATGTCACCCATACGTTCACCGATCAGGGCAGCTACACGGTAACGCTCTTCGCGGACAACGGCTGCAGCTACGACACCGTAAGCGTGGTGATCACCGTGCAAACCTCGCCGCCCGCGGACTTCGACATTGCGCCGGGCCTGCATTGCGCGGGCTATCCCGTGCAGTTCACCAACAACACGCCTTCACCCGCCGGGTTGTCCTGGAATTTTGGGGATGGCGGCACCTCCACGCTTTCGGCACCCACGCATGCCTACGCCGCAGCCGGCAGTTACAGCGTCACGCTGTCCGTGGCCTCCACCTTGAATGATTGCCCTTCGGTGCTGACGCAAACCGTAAACGTCTCCGCCACCCCGGCCGCCGTGTTCGTGCCCGGTCCCACCAGTGGTTGCATCCCGCTGGACGTGCAGTTCACAAGCACCACCACGAACGCGGATTTCCTGCAATGGGACTTCGCCGATGGGAACACCACCACCGGACCCGACCCCATGCACACATTCACCTTGCCGGGCACATACACTGTGCAGCTGGTGGCGGAGAACATCTCCGGATGCACGGACACCACCACCGCGATCGTGACGGCATTCCCGCTGCCGCTAAGCGCCTTCACGCAGGCCAGTGATGAAAGCTGCACTGCTCCGGTGAACGTGCCGTTCACGGATGCCTCGATCGGGGCGTTGGGACATGCCTGGGATTTCGGCAACGGCACCAGCTCCGTGCTGAACAATCCGGTGGCGGTGTACACGGAGCCGGGAACGTTCACCATCAACTTGGTCGTTTCCAACCAATACGGCTGCACCGATGCCAGTAGCGGCCAGTTCATCGTGCATCCAACGCCCGTGGCCGCATTCTCCGCAGCGCCGCAACCCGCGTGCGCGGGCTATTCCGTGCAGTTCACCAACCTATCGGTGAACGCATCCCAGTTTTGGTGGGATTTTGGCGATGGCAACACGTCGTCGGCAGACACGGTTTCGCACGTTTATCCGGAAGGCGACTACGCCGTGACCTTGATCGCCACCGGTGAGGGAGGATGCACGGACACCACCATGGTGCCGGATGCCGTACACGTGAACCCCTCGCCCATGGCGGCGTTCACTTATGAACCGTTGCAGAGCACTTCGTACGCCTTGCAGTTCCACAACCAGAGCGTGGATGCCGTGAGCTGGCGCTGGGATTTTGGCGACGGGGAACATTCCACCGACTATGAGCCATTGCATCTTTTTCCGGCCGGCCCGGGTGATCTCTACCCGTTCTGCCTCATCGTTGTCAATGATGTGGGCTGTCCGGACACGCTGTGCCAGTCCGTTGTTGCGGTGAGCGACCCGAACATCTACGCACCGAACGCCTTCACCCCGGACGGGGACAACGTGAACGAGGACTTCAGGCCCATTTTGAACGGCTTTGAGAACTGGCGCTATGCGTTCTACGTCTTTGACCGCTGGGGTGAAGTGATCCACCAAAGCCGCGACCGCTATGCGGCATGGGACGGCACGTACCATGGCAAGCCGGTGAAGAGCGATGTGTACGTGTGGAAAGTGGTGCTGAACCGCAATGGCGACGAGCGCGTGTATTACGGGCACGTCACGGTGGTGCGGGGGAGCGAGTGACGGGCGTAATTGCCCTCGATGCGGGCCTTACTTCTCGCGCAGGGTCTCGCCAACCAAAATCTCCGATCCATAGCGGACTTGCGTACAGATGACATGACTTATCAACCATATAGGTGTTCCACATAAATTCCGTTACATTCGTTCCATCATGAACGCGCAATACTACAGGAGCATCGTGCTTGGCTTGCGTGTTTTACCAACCTATGCCCTGATACACTCAAAAGATGGCCAGGCTTTTGGGGCTTCAGCCTTCAGCCAACAGCCAACAGCCAACGGGCCAACAGGCCAACAGGCCAACAGGCCAACAGGCCAACAGGCCAACAGGCCAACAGGCCAACAGGCCAACAATTTTCAAAAGCCTACAAGGTAACACCGCATGGTGTTTCCTCAACGATAAAGCCCCCGGTGCACTAACACCGAGGGCCTTGGTCGCTCATGTCCCACCAACTCGCGAAAGAAGATGAACAAAAGCTGAGCAAAGGTACCGACCCCGCCCGGAACAAGCTGCATGCCGGGCGGGGCGGTGAGCACCCGGTACCGCAAGCAGGCCGGAAGCGGAGCTAGGCTCCATGTGCCAAAGGGGCAGCGGAAAAGGATGGAGATGAAAAACATGCTCAACGCACTCCTTTCTTCCTTGACAAAACAAACCGCCCGTGCCATCCCCTTGGCCTTGGCGGTGCGGACGTAATCCTCGCCCATGACCTCAAGCATGGCCGAACGGGTCTGGCGCGCGATCACCGCAAGCGGGATGGTGGCCAGGACGACGGAGGGCAGGATCAGGTGCTGCACCGCCGAAACGAACGCCCCCTTCTGGCCGGACAGCAGGCTGTCGATCAGCATGAAGCCCGTCACCTGCGGAAAGAAATACAGAAGCGAGATCCGCCCCGAAACCGGCGTCCATTGCAGGATACCCGAAAAGAAGATGATGAGCAGCAGGCCCCACCAGAAGATCGGCATCGAATAGCCGGTGAGCGAGAGCCCCATCACGCCGTGATCGAAGGTCGAGTTGCGCTTCACCGCGGCGACGATTCCCGCCGGGATGCCCAGCACCAGCGCGAAGACGATGGCGCCGAGGGCGAGCTCCATGGTGGCCGGGAACAGGCTCAGGAACTCGCGCAGCA
>CALMYC010000043.1 GCA_937873385.1 uncultured Flavobacteriales bacterium
GTAACAGGGCGCTTGCTGCCGGGCAATGGTTCGGGCGCCTCCAAGCAGGCGGAACTGATCAGCGCGCAGGGGTATGAGGCGTTCGGAAGCCTGCTACCAGGGCGGAATTACAACAGCGCATCCAGCTCCCATTTGTTCCAAGGGCAGTTGCATGACGATGAAATCTACGGCAGCACCGGCACAAACTACGCGTTCGAGTATCGCATGCATGACCCTCGGGCGGGGCGCTTCTGGAGCGTCGACCCGCTGGCCTTCCTATTTCCTTGGAACTCCCCGTATGCCTTCAGCGAGAACCGCGTACTGGACATGGTGGAGCTGGAAGGGCTTGAAGCTGCACCGACGGAGGACAAGCGCCCCATGGATCCAGGTGCTATTGACAAAGTGGAAGATTGGTCCATCACAAAACAGAGGCCAAGTAATTTCATGGCGGATGACGATGCTCCTTCTGCTCCATCTGCGCCCTCGGCATCGCAAGCACCGCCCTCCCCTAAACATAGTGGTGGGGCAACAAGTGGCCAGTCGAGGGCAAGTTCTTCCTTTTCGAATACTCCGCCATCCGGCAAGAACTATTTTGCAGGCGATCAACTTGCTCCCTTTGGATTTAATGCAGCTTGGTCTTCTGTTGAATCATTCATCAACAAGGTCAAGCCTCCCGACCCTTTCGATTGGTTCGCCGGAGGTTTAGAATACAATTTGGGATCCATACTGAAGGATCGTGCAAAGTATGGCCGAATCAGCAACCCGGTCATCGTGAAGACACCATTACTCAATGTTAGCACCTCTGCTAAAATTCTTCGTTCTGCAGGTTCCGTTCTTCGATTTGCCGGTGGTGCAGCAGCCTTTATGGGAGCTGTTGATATCAGTTCCCGTTGGCGTTCTGGTCAGATTAGCACAGGTAGGGCACTTCTTGAGGGGACAATAACTGGCGCAGGGTTCTTCGGTCCTATTGGCCTTGGTGTGAGTATCGTTGGCTCTGTCGGGGTTAGCGCATACGATCGATATACCGAAAAAGGATGCATTATATGCTGGGATGGATTTTAACGGCTTACTGCGGTTTTTGCCGAAGCATTAATAACTACTACTCAAAAAGGTATAATGATGCTGCGACTGCATTGTGGTTCACATACCTTTTAGTGTCGCTGTTAATTTGGATGAATCTCATGTTCATTATAGATGTGGTAGCATTATCGGGCGATCAATTAAATTTCGTACAACGGCCCAATATGATTGCTGTATCGGCATCATCATTGGTTATAAATTTCTACCCAATAGTCGTTCGAAGGATTTTTTTGCAACCATCGTATCGCAGCCTGTCAACCATAATAACCATTGGATACATAGTGGCATCTATCTCTCTGTTCATACTCACATCTTCAATAGTCCGATCAAGAAATTTAGAGGGGCAACTTCTACGAGAAAGCCGTAATGAATACCTTGGTTCGCGGGGTAACTTCCACGAGCAACCCGGAATGAAGGTTTCGGAATTCCGAAGCGGCTGGGTTTGAGCGATGGATCGGGACAAAAGCTACCTTCACGGCGTATGCCAAAGGGCACGGACATAGAGCAGTTTGATAAACAGGCGCAGGGCGTGCAGGGCCTCACCAGCGCCAACACCTGGGACGGCATCACCGATGCGGTGGCCGACCGCTACAAGAGCCAGTACACCTACGATGCCAACGGCAACATTGAAACCGTGCAGCGCTTTGATGAAACCGGTGCGCAGTACGACGATCTGCAGTACCACTACGAAAAGAGCGGCACGCAACTGCTGCGCAACCGCCTCTACCACCTGAACGAGAGCATTGACGGGGGGTATGGGGACATTGGTGTGGACGCCAGCGCCTTCCACGGGGCCCACGCGGACGTGAACGCCTTGAACAATTACAAGTACGACGAGCTTGGCAACCTGATCGCGGATAAGCGCGAGGAAATTGCCAACATCCCCAACTAGCGCGAGCATGTAATTTCTACTGGCGCGTGCGTCCACGCACGTGCCCCCCTCCCTCCCGCCGCTCGGATATAAACGCGAGGCCATAGCGGATCCCGGCGCTCGGCTTTGCCAGTAATTCCAAGGGGTCTGCCGAGTGCCTGGCCCTTTATCCGCCTCCGGCGGGCTCCTGCCTCACTTATCCGGCCCCAGCAGCATCGCCAACACGGCGCAGACCGGTTCCTGCTGGGCTTGTGTGAGCCGGTCGCTGAGCTTGCTGGCCAGCGCCACCAGCTCGGTATCCGGCTTTGCCGATCCCGTACGCTGGTCGAGCGATACGCCAAGCGTGATTACGCACTGGATCAAGGCGCTGAACCTGCGCGAGGCGCAGCACTGGTCGGGACACCGTTAAGTGAGCAGCACCGGGGCTTACCTGATCAACGACCTTGAAGGGTTGGCGGAGGACGTGGAACGGTTCCCCCCGATCGGATATCGCCGTCCTAACTTTACCGGACCAATCACGAAGCCATGGACATCGCACTGAAGAAGCTGGACCTCGTTCAACGCCTGTTGTTGATCTGGGATGAAGCCGCCTTGCAACGGGTGGCCAAGGTGATCGAGAAGGAAGCCCCAGAGGTTGATGAAGAGGACGACCTTACCGATGCGGACATTGCAGAACTGGACAAGCGCCGTGCCCGCAGACTAAGTGGGGAAAGCAAGGGATGCACGGCCGAAGAATCCATCCGGATGCTACGCGCCGCACAAGCCAAGGATGAAGCAGCATAAGGTGGTCGTGCAGGCGGAGGCGCAAGCGGAGGTTGATGCGATCCGGATCTATCAGAACACCATCGACCCCAAGAGAGGCCAGCGCTTCATCGACGCGTTCCAGGCATGCCTTGAACAGTTGAAAGCGACCCCATCGTTCCAGAAGCGCAAGGGCAACTACCGGCACCTTATGCTGCGCAAGCTGCCTTACCGTGTGGCCTTCGAGGTAGAAGAAGGAACGGTGTACGTGTACCAAGTGCGCCACACGAGCCAAAAGCCCAGCAAGAAGTTCGGGCCGTAATACGGAAGAGAATGCGTCCCTCCCGATCCCCCTGGTCCCGCCAGTCTTCCGGCCCAACGGTAAAGTGCGTTCCTGAGTACAGGAGCCGGGCGACTGGTGGGAGCCACAACCAGGCCTGTTCAAGGCACAGCAGCCCGGGGCGCTCTCTGACCGCCGATCCGAGCTACATTCGGGGCACCATGTGCCGCAGCTCCGAGTTTCCTTGCTTAAATTGGAACCAAGTTGAAGCGATGTGTAAAGTCTGGAGACTTCAAGCAAGCGACATGGAACCCGCAAGTCGCCCCGGCCCTTTTCTCAGGAGCGCATAGCTTGGTTGGCCGGGAAGACTTGCGGGAGCGGTGGGTGCGCGAGGGTTAAAGAAGGATCCCGGCGCTCGGCTTAACCGGTAGTTCCAAAGATCTGCCGAGTGCCCTGCCCTTGATCCGCCTCAGGCGGTCTCCTGCCACATTCCACAGCACGTCCGGAAAGTGTGCTTTATATGTTCGGTGATGAGGGTTGAAAAGGCCGGAGGCCGCGAGAGGGCAGGCACTCGGCAAACAGCCGAGCGCCGGGATGGCGGCTACAAGGAGTATTACCTTCGTGATGCGCAAGGGACCATCATGGCCACGTACAAGTATGCCGACAACGGCACCAGCCTGAAGGTGACCGACCGCCCCGTGTACGGCAGCAGCCGCATAGGCAGCTTTACGCGGCAAATGGAACTGATGGGCGAGCCAGCGATGCACCAATGGCCGTACACGCAGCCCATGCAGGCACCGCTGAAACGCTACGAGCTCACCGACCACCTGGGCAATGTGGCGGCGGTGGTAACAGGGCGCTTGCTGCCGGGCAATGGTTCGGGCGCCTCCAAGCAGGCGGAACTGATCAGCGCGCAGGGGTATGAACCCTTCGGGAGCCTGCTGCCCGGAAGGAATTTTAGCAGTGACAGCTACTTGTTCGGCTTCAACGGAAAACCCAAGGACGATGAGGTCTACGGCAGTACCGGCACCAGCTACGACTTTGGGGCGAGATTGTATGATCCAAGGATTGGCCAGTGGTTGAGTGTGGATCCTGCAGCATCAAAATATGCTGACTTTTCTCCATATTCTGCTTTTATTGATAATCCGATTATTTTCGTAGTCTCAGATGGTCGAGTTATCCAAATATCGGCAAGCCTATCGCTCAAAGAAAGGCAAAAGTATTCCAATCCATGCAAAAACTTACAAATGACAAGTTGATAATGAGCGCCCAAAAGGATGGCTCTTATTTAGTAAAGATTCAAGCGGCCGCATCACCAGATAAAACTTCATTACCAACCGGAAATAGACTGATGAATGATCTTATAGTAAATAATCATGTTGTAAAGATTAATATGTTTAAGATTCCAGGTGAAAGGCCTGGGGAAAAGCAGTTAGGTCCTGGTGCTTATAACTCTGCTCGTGGTTATGAGGAAATAGGAGAATACAACCCAAATGAATATAACGGAATTGGAGCCGATCAATCTGTGTTTTTGGGCAAGGAACAATTTAGCTTAGTCGAAAAGAGTGATGGGGCAACTGGAATGGAACTCATGCCATATGAGGTAATGGTCGCCCATGAACTAATCCACGCCCTTCATGGCTTTACCGGGACCAAAATGCCTCATGAAGCTCAAACCCCTCGTTATACATACCAAGACCGTGATGGGGTATATCGTGTTGATAGAGCTCAAAGGGAAGAATTAAAAACCGTTGGGCTTTCTGGGTACGCTCCAAAGGAAGGTCCAACAGAGAATAAAATTCGAGAAGAGCAGAAAGTCGCTAAAAATGTTAAGTACCCTTGATGTAAAATCAATGTGCAGGTTGATTGCTGCCTTATTATTAGTACTTTGTTTCAGCTTTGAGTGCATTTCGGATGATTCCTACTCAGATTCGGAGTCCCATCAATCGTATAGATTATTCAACACTGCCCGGATAATAATTAGGGGACCAGGTGGGTGTATTAGGGAATTCCATATATCGAAGCGTGGTAAACTTTCTTATGTATATGGCCAATCTTCCGAATATGAAGATACCTCATATGACATTATTTCAATTGATGATTCTGGAAGCGTTAATGTGTCAATTAAGACAATGCAAGTCATGTACAAGGTGATTGGTAGATGCGCAGAAGAACCGTCTAAGGCAATTGGAATTTCAGTTCTTGATGGCTTTCATAGCCAATTAGTTGTTGATTCAATAATTTGCATAGACCGCTATGGTGGATTTGGTGGCAATTTGGATACAATTCTGAACGAGATTACCAGATATAAGCCACTTCGTTTTGGTCCTGATTGTAAGTAGGGTAGTTCGGTAGTGTTCCAGAACGTCCCCGCAATTGGCGCGAGCTTGTAGCCCCCGCACTCCCTCGGGTGTCCCCACGCGGGCACGCGCCCGGCTTTTTGCCGGGTGCGTTAGGTAGTTAGGGCGTCCCGCCCGCCTACGATGGGCAGGCCCGCCTCACTTCGGGCCAACGGCCCCAACCCGACGCTCGGGTGCGCGAGGGTTAAAGAAGGATCCCGGCGCTCGGCTTAGCCGGTAGTTCCAAAGATCTGCCGAGAGCCCGGCCATTGATCCGCCTCAGGCGGTCTCCTGCCACATTCCACAGCACGTCCGGAAAGTGTGCTTTATATGTTCGGTGATGAGGGTTGAAAAGGCCGGAGGCCGCGAGAGGGCAGGCACTCGGCAAACAGCCGAGCGCCGGGATGGGGATGCGCTTAGAGAGCATAGGCACGAGTGGAGGACGCTCGCGCCAATTGAGGTGGCAAGGGCACCAAAGGAAAGGGCCGCCCCGAAATGGAAGCGGCCCTTTGGTGGAGAATATCGGAGTCGAACCGATGACCTTCCCGCACTGCGTGCGGGACGCTCTATCCAGCGCTGATCAGGGCCTGGATGTATGCACGGCTCTTTCTTCGCTTGATGGCCCGCTCCATGGCCGCGGCCTGAGCGCGGGTGCCGAACCACCTGGACCAGCGGTGTTCCCATGGTATTCCAGCCTTTGTGCTTTTGTTCCTCCCTCCATTGTGGTCCCTGGTCAACCGTAGTTGGGGATCTTCGGCATGTCCGACATAGTAGCGGTCGGTGCTGGTGCTGTACAGGATGTAGGTGGCAAAAGGCATGAACAACAAGGGCCGCCCCGAAATGGAAGCGGCCCTTTGGTGGAGAATATCGGAGTCGAACCGATGACCTCTTGCATGCCATGCAAGCGCTCTAGCCAGCTGAGCTAATCCCCCAGTATTTCAAACTCAGCCGATGACCTTCCCGCACGTTGTGCGGGACGCTC
>CALMYC010000044.1 GCA_937873385.1 uncultured Flavobacteriales bacterium
ATGGCGCATCCGTGGTCCGCCAGTTTGAATCCATGAAGGTGTTCACCACAGCCGAAAGCCAAGCGCTGGTGCGCAGCCGCGATAAACTGCGCAGCCTGCAGATCCTCAGCCGGGCCGGGGTGGACATGCCCCGCACGGTGTTCACCAATTACAGCAAGGATGTGGCCGGCGCCATTGAGCGTGTGGGGGGCGCACCGTGCATCATCAAGTTGCTGGAGGGCACCCAAGGCTTGGGCGTGGTGCTGGCGGAAACGCCCAAGGCGGCCATCGCAGTGGGGGAAGCGTTCAACAGTTTGAAGGCCCGCGTGATCGTCCAAGAGTTCATTTCCGAGGCCAAGGCGGAGGACATCCGCGCATTTGTGGTGGACGGTGCGATCGTGGGGGCCATGAAGCGCAAGGGCAAGGAAGGCGAATTCCGCAGCAACCTGCACCGCGGGGGCAAGGCGGAATTGATCCAGCTGAGCAGGGAGGAAGAGGAGATCGCCATCCGGGCCGCAAAAGCCTTGGGATTGAAAGTGGCGGGGGTGGACCTGTTGCAGAGCGCTCGCGGACCGTTGATCATTGAGGTGAATGCCTCACCGGGCCTGGAGGGCATAGAGCAGGCAACCGGCAAGGACATCGCCGGTGCGATCATCGCCTTCGTGGAGCGCAACGTTCAGACTACGTTGTAGCATTCCTGCCCGATTCCTCCGTTTTGGCGAAAACACTTGCCGGGCTGAATACCCGTGCGCGCCTCCCGAATACCTTTGCCGCCACCTAATTCCGCGCGCCTTGCAATCCAAGATCCTCATCCTCGACCACGGTTCACAGTACACCCAACTACTGGCCCGGCGCGTGCGCGAGCTGGACGTCTACTGCGAGATCCATCCCTTCAGCGCGGCCGGCCGCTTTGCCGGTGATCCATCCCTCAAAGGTGTGATCCTCAGTGGCAGTCCCGCCTCCGTCTTCGATGTGGGAGCCCCGGACACCGATCTCTCCGGCCTGCAGGGCGTGGTGCCGGTTTTGGGCGTGTGCTATGGGGCGCAACTGCTGGCCAAGCGCGCCGGTGGCCAGGTGGTGCGCAGCCAAGTGCGTGAATATGGCCGTGCCCTGCTGGACAATATTTATGTGCAGGAACCCCTCTTCGCCGGGATCCATGCCGGTTCGCAAGTGTGGATGAGCCATGGCGACAGCATCCTCAGGCCAGCGGACAACATGGACGTGCTGGCCGGCACGCACGCCGTGCCCGTGGCCGCCTTCCAATTCAAGGGTGAACCGACCTTTGGCGTGCAATTTCACCCGGAAGTCTTCCATTCCACCGATGGCCTGAAGTTGTTGGGCAACTTTGTCATTGGGGTTTGCGGCTGCACCCCGGACCATACACCGAAGGCATTCGTTGATGAAACCGTGGCTGCGCTTCGCGCCCGGCTCGGCAATGACCATGTAGTGCTGGCGCTCAGCGGTGGCGTGGACAGCTCCGTGGCGGCACTGCTGCTGCAAAAGGCCATCGGCGACAGGCTCCACTGCATCTTCGTGGATAACGCCCTGCTGCGAAAGGATGAGTTCAGGCAGGTTCTTGAAAGCTACCGCACCATGGGCCTCAACATCACCGGTGTGGATGCCCGCGAGCAATTTCTTGCTGCATTGAAGGGGTTGGAGGACCCTGAGGCCAAGCGGAAGGCCATTGGCCGCACCTTCATCGAGGTATTCGACGCTGAAGCCAGGCGCATCACCAACATCAAGTGGCTCGCACAGGGCACCATCTACCCGGACGTGATCGAAAGCGTGAGCGTGCACGGGCCCAGCGTTACCATTAAAAGCCACCACAACGTGGGCGGCCTGCCGGCACGCATGAACCTGAAGGTGGTGGAGCCCCTGCGATCGCTTTTCAAGGATGAAGTGCGCCGTGTGGGCAAATCCCTCGGCCTGGACCCCGCCATTTTGGGGCGGCACCCGTTCCCCGGTCCGGGGCTGGCCATCCGCATCCTGGGCGAGATCACGGCCGAGAAGGTGTCCCTGCTCCAGGACGTCGATCACATTTTTGTCCAAGGCCTGCGCGATGCAGGACTGTACGATCAGGTGTGGCAGGCCGGGGCGATCCTGCTTCCCGTGCGTAGCGTGGGCGTGATGGGCGATGAGCGCACCTATGAAAATGCCGTGGCCCTCCGGGCCGTAAGCAGCACCGATGGCATGACGGCCGACTGGTGCCACCTGCCCCACGAATTTCTGGCACGGATCTCGAACAACATTATCAACCAGGTGAAGGGTGTCAACCGCGTGGTGTACGACATCAGCAGCAAGCCGCCCGCCACCATCGAATGGGAGTGATGCAAAAATGGCTTTTCATCCTGCTTGCCCTGTGCATCGGCACCAGCGCCGGTGCCCAGGAGGTCCGCACGGTGAACGGGGAGAAGTACATCGTCCATACCGTGGAGAAAGGACAGACCCTCTTTGGCATCGGTAAGCATTACGCCGTCCCCATCGCGGCCATCACGGAAGCCAATCCAGGAACTGAGCTGGGCCTAAGCGTGGGCCAAATTGTGTTGATCCCGCAAAAGGACCAATCCAGAAAGGAACTGAAGACCGCGCCGAAATTGAGTGACGGGGAGTTGCTGTACACGGTGTCCAAGAAGGAAACGATCTTCGGCATTGCGCGCAAATTCGGGGTTTCACCGGAAGACCTCAGGCGTTCGAACCCCGACCTTCAGTATGGGTTGCAGCCGGGAATGGTGCTGCATGTGGAAACCGCAAGGAGCACGGCAGCCCCGCCCATGGCCGTGCAGCCCGCAGTGGTGGACAGTTCCAGGTTCCACCTGGTGCAACAAGGGGAAACACTGTACACGTTGGGCAAGCAATTCGGCGTGGACGTGGAAGCGATCACCGCGGCCAACGGCGGGTTGCCCGAGGGCTTGAAAAGCGGGCTCTACATCCGCATTCCCAAGGAATCGGTTGCTGTGCAGGACTCGGTGCGCACCACTGCGCACCGGGCCGCTCCTTCAGCACCACGGAAGATTGCCGTGCTGTTGCCTTTCACCAGCGCCGGAAGGGATACAACTTCCACTTCGGACGAAGGAAGCAGGCAACCCTCCGTCACGGATGCCGCCATCGAGTTCAGAGCCGGCCTTGGCTTGGCACTGGACACGTTGCAGGCCGTGGGATTGAATGCGGACGTGCAGGTCTTCGACACCGGCATGAAACCCGAACAATGGAACCCGTTGATGAAAAGCGATGCCATCAGGGGCATGGACCTGTACATCGGCCCTTTTCACCGGGCGGCGGTGGATGCCCTCGTGCGCGTGGCGGGCAATACCCCGATCATCTGCCCGGTGCAGCAGAGCAACAAGGTCCTGTTGGGTCATCCAACGGTGAGCAAAGCAGTTGGCAGCCGTTCGGACAGGCTCAAATTGATGGCGCGCTACATCGCCGTGAAACACGCCAAGGACAACATCATCCTGGTGAAGCCCGACATTTACAGTGAACGTGACCTGGCGCGTACCTTGGAGAGTGAACTGAAGGCTCAATTGGCCCCCCAACCGGGAAAGTTCAGGGATTCCCTCCTGGTGGTCTCCTGTCCGCGGCGGGATGTATCGGAAGCGGTGAACAAACTGGACCGGGCGCGCCGCAACATCCTGGTGGTTCCCAGTGAGGATGTGGAGTTCGTGACCACCGTGTTGGCCAAGTTGTCCGGCTTGGTGCCGCAGTTCAACATCTCGGTGTTCGGCCTCAGTGCATGGATGGACATGGGCACGCTGGACATTTCGGCATTGGTGAAGTTGGACGTGCATGTTCCGGCAAACGATTTCATCGACCGTGGATCACCGGCGGTCAATGATTTTATTGCGAGGTACCGCGCGCGTTACCACAATGAACCCGGGGAGTATGCCTTTCTGGGTTATGACGTGGCCCTCTATTTCATCACCGCGGAAATGCAGTTCGGCCCGGATTTTCCGCAACACTATGCACAAGTGCCCGCCAACCCGGTGCACATGGCCTTCCGAATGGAAAAGTTGGGTTCCGAAAACGGATGGACCAATGGCAGCGCACTGATGCTGGTCTACAAGCAAGAGGGCATCCGCAAGGCGGACTGACCGGGCGGCGGGGCTCAGCGCAACCAACGCCGCTCCAACACGAACGTGCCGAAGGGCAGGAGCGAGGCCACGCCCACGCCGTAAACGCGTTCCAAGGGCCACTTCAAGCGGGTGAACAAGGGCACGGCCAGAACGATGTAGCTGATGAAAAGCAGGCCATGGGCCCAGCCTGCGTACTTCACGGCCAAGGGCATTCCGGCGAAATACTTCAACGGCATGGCAATGCCAAGCAGCACCAAAAAACTGATGCCTTCCAGGATGGCGACAAGCCGGAAGCGGCTGATGATGGAGGTCTGGTCTTTCATAACGGACGCGAATTTCGCCACTGTGGGGGGATGCTGGTCATGCAAGGGCAAAATTGCAGGCGGCTCCCGAACTGCCCGCTAAGTTTGCCCCATGCCGAAGGGGGGATGGTGGTTGATGCTTTTTGCCGTTCTTGTGGTGGTGGGCATTGCGGCGGGTTTGGCTTGGGGCAGCGTGAAAGTGCCGCTGACCGGCGTGTGGGAAGCCTTGTTTCTCGGCGGTTCGGGCACGGCAGGAACCATTGTGGTGCAGGTCAGGTTGCCGGAGGTCATAACCGCTGCAGCAGCTGGTGCCGGCCTGGCCGCCGCCGGCCTGCTGATGCAGACCGTTTTCCACAACCCTTTGGCCGGGCCGGGTGTACTGGGCATCACCGGTGGCGCCTCACTGGGCGTGGCGGTGGTCATGCTCGCCCAACCGGTGTGGGGCTTGCTCCCTTTGGCACAGGACCTGGTCTACACGGTTGCGGCCTTGACCGGGGCTGTTGCCGTGCTGCTTTTGATCGTATACGCAGATCGCCGTGTGGGCGACGGCGTTACGTTGCTGGTGCTCGGCCTGATGATCGGTTATTTGTGCACGGCATTGCTCAGTGTACTCCAAGCGGGAAGTGAGGCGCAGGCATTGAAAGGTTTCGTGCTTTGGGGCATGGGGACATTTGCAGGTGTGGGGTTGGCGCGCACACCGTGGCTGGCCATCCCCGTGCTGCTGGGGCTGGTGGCGGCCATCGGGCTGGCCAAGCCGCTCAATGCCATGTTGCTTGGGGAAGAACAGGCAAGGGCCATGGGGGTGGATGCTGCGCGTGTGCGAAATATGGCCATTTGGACCACCGGCCTTCTCGGTGGCACGATCACCGCATTCTGCGGGCCTGTCGCCTTTTTGGGCCTTGCCGTACCCCATGTGGCCCGGGCGTTCCTGCACAGTGCGGACCACCGCGTGTTGATGCCCGCATCCATCCTGCTCGGTGCAGCGCTCGCACTCGGGTGTGACCTTGTGGTCCGAACCGCGTGGACCGGTGTGATGCTGCCGTTGAACGCGGTGACCAGCCTGCTGGGGATTCCGGTGGTGCTGTGGGTGCTGCTCAGCGGAAGGTCCTGGACACGTCGCCGATGATGGAGCCTTGCCCCATTGCAACGGAGCATTTGTGCGTGGGCCACGGCGGGGTGGCGGTCCTGCGCGATGTTCACCTGGAATTGCCTCCCGGAAGCCTCACCGCTTTGATCGGCATTAATGGGATAGGCAAGAGCACGCTCTTGCGCACCGTGGCCGGGTTGCTTCCACCCGTGGAAGGTACCGTGCTTGCCTGCGGGCAAGTGCTTCACGCGATGCCTGTTGCCGAACGTGCCCGCCACATCGCGGTGGTGCTTACCGGCAGGCCGGATACCGGCATGTTGGACGTGGTTTCGCTGGTATCCCTTGGCCGCCACCCCTGGACGGGGCACTGGGGGAAGCTCACTAAAAAGGACCGCGAGGCAGTGAACGAGGCCATGGAGGTCACCGGCATTGCACGCTTGAGGCACAAACTGGTGATGGAATGCAGCGATGGGGAATGCCAGAAGGTACTCATAGCCCGCGCGCTTGCACAAGCCACGCCGGTGCTGGTGCTTGATGAACCCACGGCTTACCTGGACCTGCCCAACAGGGCTGCGGTGGTGCGGATGCTCAGGAATGCCGCGCACAGCGGGGGGAGGTCCGTGCTGTTCAGCACGCACGACCTGCAACTGGCACTGGACTTGTGTGACAGGCTTGTCCTCTTGCGGAGTGCCGTTGCCACCTGGCAAGGCACACCGGCGGAAGCGGTGGCCTCGGGCGAATTGGAGCGCGCTTTCCAAGGCTCCGGTGTTCAGTTTTTCCCTGGCCAGGGCACCCACAGGTTCACCCCATGAAATGAAAAAGCCCCGGGATTGCCGGGGCTTTTTAAAAGGGAGCTGGTTATTTTTTCAGCAGGTCGCGGATCTCCATCAACAGCTTCTGGTCGTCCGTGGGGCCTGCGGGTGCTGCCGGGGGCTCGGGCTTCTTCATGCTGTTCACGGCCTTCACCACCATGAACATCACGAATGCAACGATGATGAAATCGATGGTGGTCTGCAGAAAGTTGCCATACGTGATCGCCACTTCGGCGGAACCCGGCGTAGTGACCGCACCGGCGGCATCCTTCACTTCAAGTATCGGATCGCGCAGCACCCACTTGAGGTCCTGGAAGTTCACCTTGTCGGTCAGCAGGCTGATCAACGGGGAGACAATGCCCCCGGTGAATGCCGTGACGAGTTTGGTGAAGGCTGCGCCCATCACAAAGCCTACGGCGATGTCCACCAGGTTGCCTTTCATGGCAAATTCCTTGAATTCTTTCAACATGCCCATGGTCTGTTGGTTTTGGTTAGGGTCCAAATGTACCTGCGCATTGTATGCGCGCCGAGTTTTTTTACGATTTGGCTTCCGTGGCCGCCGTGGTGGGTTCCGTGGCCGCCTTGCCGGGGCGAAGTTCCGCCAGGAGTTGCTTGTGCTGGCCGATCAGGCGCTGGATCTCCTGCCGTGTCCCTTCAATGTTCTTCTCCATTTCCTTCTTCATCGCTTCACCCGCCGCGCTCTTGAAATTGAATTTGCCCATGTTTTCCTCGGCCTGGCGCACTTCAGCCTCCAGTTCCTCGATCTTCCGCTTCACGAACCTGGTTTCACGTTCAATCCGGTCGCGCCCGTCCGGTGCGCTGGACAGGTCTTGCAGCCTGTTCTGGAACTTCATTCTGCCGCGCTCGGCATCGTTCAGCTTCAGTTGGCCGTATTGTTTGTCCAGTGCCGCACGGTAGCGCTCGCTCAGGCGGTCATACTGCTTGGGTGAAACGCGCCCGCCGTTCAACCAGCGCAAACTGAAGGCCTTGAGGCTTTCCATGTCCGCATTGCGGTCTCCGGTGAGGGCAAAGCCTTCGATCTCTGTGATCAGTTCTTCCTTGGCCTTGGCATGCCCGGCTTGTTCCGCATCCTGCTGCTCAAAGGCATCGTGCCTTGATTTGAAGAACGCGTCGCAGGCTTCGCGGAACCGGCCCCACAATTTATGCTCGTCGCGCTGGCCTGCGCTGCCGGCCGCTTTCCATTCCAGTTGCAATTGCTTGAGCTTATCGGCCGTTTGGCGCCATGCCGTGCTCTCCTTTAGCGCCAGTGCCTGGCCGATCAATGATTCCTTCTTGTCACGCACCGCTTTGAACTGGTCCTTCAACACCTTGTAGTGCGCGTTCTTCTTGTCGAAGAAATTGTTGCAGGCTGTCCGGAATTCCTTCCAGACGCGCTCATTGTCCTTTTTGGTGGCGAAGCCGATGCTCTTCCATGCATGTTGGAACTCGAGCACCTGGTCGGTGAGTGCTTTCCACTCCGCGGTGCCCAAGTTTTCGGCCTGATTGGCCAATTCGTTCACTTTTTCCACCAAGGCTTGCTTGGCGGCCAGGTTGACCTCATGTTCCGCACGCCTGGCCTTGTAATGGTCATTGATGCGGTCATACACCTGCCGTGTTGCACTCCAGAACGCGTCATTCACGGCTTCGCGGTCTTCCTTTACCACCGGCCCGATCTGGTGCCACTTGTCCTGGTATTCCTTGACCAGATGTTCGGCCTCCCGCACGCTGTCCACGCGTTGCACCGCCTCCATGTCCGCCACCAGCGCCTGCTTCAACGCGGTGTTTTTCCGCAGGTCGTGGTCGCGCAATTCCTTGTAGATCCGAATGTGGTAGAAGAACTCCTCCCGAAGCTGGCTGTAGTCGTGCTGCAGCTCGCGGTAGCTCTGTGCCGGTATCGGGCCGATGTTCTTCCATAGTTCACCCAGTTCATTGAACCGCTGGAAGGCGTTGCCGATGTTTTCCTCGTTGGCGATCAATGCACGCAGCTCCGTCATCACGGCCTGTTTGGCCGCGAGGTTGTCATTTTCCTCCTTCTGTTGCTTGCGGCGGATGTCGTTCACCTTGGTGTTGAAGGCATCCAGCAACTGCTTGAATTTCTTGTCATCCCCGTTGGTGAGCGGAGCCGATTCGATGCGCTGCTGGGGCTGTGGCATTTTTGGCTCCGCAGCGGGCGGTGGGCCCGGGTTGGGTTCATCCTCCACTTGGGGCTCCGCTTCCTGCTGTGCTTCTTCGGCTGCGGCCCGGGCTTCCGCTTCTGCCTGTTCGGCCGCCACCAAGGCTTCGTAGCCCTCCTTAAGGGTCTCCACCGCCTCGGATGAACGTTCCACATCTTCCTGGTGGAGCAACTCCTCCATCCGGGCGATCAATTCGATTTTCGTTGCCATGCGCTATGTGTACGGGCCCGGTGTTCCGGGCAGAGCGACCAAATATAAAAGGCTGGCGCTTGACCGCGCCACAGGAGGGCAAGTCATTTCCGGTCCTTTCCGGGTACCCCGTTGACCCGGGCTTCATGCGTTTCCTGTCAGGGTCCGGTCGAGCCTTGGGCCGCGCTGCGGCGCTGACGGTACTTTGTGCACGCAGAGCCTTTTCAGCGGCACGTGATCAAGGAGCTATACGGCGATCCCCAACACGCACACATCATCCACTTGGGGCTGGCTGCCTTTCCATTCGTTGAAAGCCCGGTCCAAGGCCTCAGCCTGCATGGCCATGGGCATGGTGTGGTTGGCGAGCAGGAGCTCATTGAACCTGGCGGCCATGAATTTTTTACGGTCCGGTCCGCCAAACTGGTCCACGTATCCGTCGCTGAACAGGTAGAGGCTGTCACCGGGGTGGTAGGCGATGCGGTGTACACTGAAGCTGCGTTCCTGCCCATGCTGGGATCCACCCACCGGCTTCCGGTCTCCGTGGATCACTTCCAGCTGACCTTCATGCAGCCAATAGAGCGGGCGGAAGGCACCTGCGAACAGGACTTCCTTCTCTTTCCGGTCGATGCGGCAAAGCGCAATGTCCATGCCGTCGCCCGCTCCGGAACGGCGGCCTTCCTGGTTGAGCATGGCCACCAACCTTCGGTTCAGTTCACCCAGCATCTGCGCCGGGTCGTGGTGCTGCATTTCCCGTGCAAGGTCATTGAGCACGGAGCAACCGATGGCCGCCATCATGGCGCCGGGCAGGCCATGCCCGGTGCAATCGGCGGTGGCCACCAGGCACGCATGCCCGCTGATGCGGTGGTACCAGTGGAAATCGCCGCTGACCACATCGCGCGGACGGTTCAGCACGAAGAAGTCGCTGAATTGTTCGCGGAAACGCTCCGGCGGGGGGATCAATGCGGATTGGATCTTGCCTGCATAGGCGATGCTGTCCGTAACGCCTTCATGCCGCCGTTGCAAGCTGTTCAACTCGTTCTCCCCGTTGCGGACAAGTTGGCCCACGCGGCGGATCAGGAAGAAGCCGATGGCCAAAAAGAGCAACGCGGTCATCGCGATGTCCCTGGTCAGTTGGTGGCGGGCATTGCCGCGGATGGGGGCTAGTGGTGCAGAGGCGATCAAGGCACCCACTTGGCGGCCATTGGCATCCAGCACGGGGTCCACGGCAACCAACTGCCCATTGCCCACCAGGCGCATACTGGACTTGCCTCCCATGCGCAGTACGGTTCCCACCTCCGTTGCACCGGCACCCTGGTAGGCCATGCGCAGCAACGGTTGCTCCGCGGAGGTGGCCACGGTCTGCAACTCCCGTTTCAGGGTGTCGAAGGCCACCACGGCAAGCGGCGTTTGCAGTTGTGCGGCCTCGGCACCTTTGCGCAGCGTTTCATGCAGGATGTAGTACCATGCGTCCTGGGTGTTTTTCACCAGCATGCCGCGTGAATCGTAGGTGTTCAGCAGACGGGTCACCCGGTTTCCCTCGATCTGCGCGGATAGCGTTCCTGTTACCGCGCCCAATTGCGAGAGGGCTTGGTCACGCATGGATTTTTCCTCACCCCGGTGGGACCGGATGATCACGGTCACCCCAATGAGCAAGGATGCCCCGTAGAGCATCAGCAAGATCTTGCGGGACGTGGTGGCGAAGTACTGCTTCACGGCGTGCCATTCCGCCCCATGGATATGGGCGGGCACGTGTTCTACGGGGAAGTGGCCAATGAAGTTGCCGCGCTCAGTGCGCTGCCTTCCGCTTGAATTCGGCGATGGCGCTGCGCGTGAAATCCGACAGTACCAACCTGCCGCTCACGGCGGCCCGCTCCGTAAGCAGCCTTCCCCAATCCTCCGTGCCTTGCCAAAGGGCGCGCTTCAAGTCCGCCATGGCCTCCGGGCTTTGCTTGGACAGATCATGTGCGTGTTTGTCCACGGCGGCATCGAGTGCTTCCACCGAGGGGAAAAGGGCGGCATACAAACCCTTGCGTTCGGCCCATTCCGCTGTTTGCCAGTCAGCGGGCTTGGTGCTCATGTACCCGAAGGCACCAGTGCCCACCTTACGTTCCACGGCGGGCCCCACCACGAACGGACCGATGCCGATGGCCAGTTCGCTCAGCTTCACCGAGGCAGTTTGCACGGCGTAGCACACGTCAACCGCGGCAGCCAGCCCAACGCCTCCGCCCACCGCTTTGCCCTGCACCCGCCCGATGACAAAGCACGGGACGGTGCGGATGGCGTTGATCACCAATGCAAAGCCGTTGAAGAAGCGCAAGCCGCCCGCCGCACTGTCGATGGCCATCAGCTCATCAAAGCTGGCTCCTGCGCAAAACGCCTTTTCACCGTCACTCCGCAGCACGATCACGCGCACGCCTTTGTTGGCACCGGCTTCCTCAATGTTCCGCGCCAAGGCGGCAAGGATCGCCGCCGGCAGACTGTTGCTCTTGGGGTGGTGGAAGGTGATGGTGGCGATGCCGTCCGCAATGTCCGTTTTAACGTAGCCTTCGTTCATGGCCATGCTCGTTCAGCTTCAATGTTGATCGGGCTGCAAAGGTGCGACCTCGCCATCAAGCGGCCAATCCCAATTCCCGGGCGGGGAATGGGATGGGCACCATGCGGCTTTTCAGGTGGGCGATCACCTCCTGGTCATTCGCGAACTGCCCGCCCACGTTCACGAAGTGGTCGGCAAGCACATCATGGCGCTTGCGCATCAACAGGATGAAGATGTCCAGGAAGTTCAGCCCGGCGAAGACCACGGAGCGGTTTTTGGCAAACTCGCCGATGTGGTCGCGGAAATATTGCGGATGCTCGGTCCAGTGCAAGGTGGGGTTGATGTGGTGGCTGATGTGGTAGCCGTCATTCCAGCACTTGTGGTTGAACTTCACGTTGATGCAGGTGATGCTGTTGCGGTAGTCGTTCCCGGGCTCCATGGGGCAGATGAAGGTGTGCTGCACCCAGTTGCCGGCCATCGCCACCAGGCGGAATGCGAAGAAGGGGAGGATGAAGACCACGAGCGTGGCCTGCCAGTTCACGAAGCAGAGCGCGGTGCAGAAGGCGATGAACAACAGCTCGCCGCGGACGGTGCGCCAACAGAGCCTTTTGCTGCGCTTGGTGAAGTGGTACGTCGCCAAGGTGTAGATGCCGGTGAAGAGGAACGTAAGGTAGTAACGGGCGAAGTGCGTGCCTGAATCGCGCTGGTAGGGCATGGTGCTGCTCTCGTCATCCTCCATGTTGTTCTCCACGTGGTGCATGCCCACGTGGTGCGCGAAGTAGGTCTCCGGGGACTGGCCGAAGAACGGGGCCAGCACCCAGGGGATCAAGTGGTTCAGCGGGGCATATTTCTTCTTGTACAGCGGCCGGTGGCTGGAGCAGTGCATCATCAGGCCAAAAGGCCCCTTGTAGGCCACGTTGTTCAGGTAGAGGTAGATCGCCGCAGCAGCCAGCCACAGCCAGCCGTTCACGAAGGGCAGGTAGAGCAGTACTGCGAAGGGCAGCATCATCCAGCACACCTTCAACGTGAGGTATATGAACGGCAGGTCCCGCTTGTCGTTGATCAGCCTGAGGAAGATCCGGTCCATGCGGCTTACTGACGCAGGAGCACAGTACACTGGATCGGTGTTGGGGGGCAGGTTGATCATGGGTGGCAAGGTAGGCGGAAGGACGCCAAGTGCATCAGCCTTCTTGGCCCACGATGAAGATGCAAGGCCGCTTTCCCAGCAAGGGCGATGCATCCCGCCAAGCATTGACGGTACGGGTCACGGAACTGCCACCCGGTTGCTCCAGGTCGATCGCAATGCACAGCAACGTATGGCCATCGCATGTGGAGATTAGGTCCGCAAGCATGGCGTCGTTGCGATAAGGCGTTTCGATGAACAACTGCGCACCGCCCGTCCGGCGTGCTTCCTGCTCCAATGCCTTGATGGCTCTTTTCCGTTCTGGGGCTTCGCGCGGCAGGTAGCCGTGAAAGGTGAAGCGCTGCCCGTTCATTCCGGAGGCGGCCAGAGCGAGCAGGAGGGAGGAAGGCCCTGTGAGCGGCACCACGCGCACATTTCGCCGGTGCGCCTCGGCCACAAGCCGCGCGCCGGGGTCGGCGATGCACGGCATGCCCGCCTCGCTGATGATCGCCGCGTCGCGCGTGCCCAGCAAGATCCCGTATTGCGCCAGGTCATCCGCGGTGCTGTCCTTGTCCAGTACATGCAGCTCGATCGCGTTCAGGTCCAGCGTGGCGGACATGCGGCGCAGCATGCGACGGGCGGTTCGTTCATTCTCGCAGAAGAATAGCTTCACCCGCTCTGCAATGGCGATGTTGGCCGGGGGCAGTAATTCCGTGCCGCCGCTTTCGCCCAACCACACGGGCAACAGGTACAGTACACCGTTAGCGTTCCCCTTGGACATCATTCAGCACGCCCTCCAGCGCATCCGTCAGTAGTTCATACACGTGTTCGTAATCCCCGGTTCCGCCCCAGTAGGGATCGGGCACGTCACGGTCATTGTGTCCGCGTGCGAAATCCATCACGGCCCGGGCTTTTTTGGACAGGTCCGCATTGGGGGCCAGCATGCGAATGTCATGCAGATTGCCGTGGTCCATGGCCAGCAGGAGGTCGAAGTGCTTGAAGTCATCCGGTCTGAATTGCCGGGCACGCAGATCGGAGATGTCGTGGCCATGGCGGCGCATGGCGGCTTGCGCCGGGGGATGGGGAGCTTCACCGGCGTGTGCACCAATGGTGCCTGCGGAATCCGTTTGGATGTTCAGGCCGCGCTGCTTCGCCCTGTCGCGCAACAAACCTTCGGCCATGGGTGACCGGCAGATGTTGCCCAAGCAGACCAAGAGGATCTTCATGGTGCGAAGGTGCGAAAACTCGGCGTGGCGCTGCCACAAGTTGCGCTGCACAGCGCTTGGGCCATGCACGCGGAAGATTTTCAGCAGTGGGGGCGTGGTTGATCAGTGTTAGTTGTTAGGCTTGGCGGGGCACTTCAGGCGATTCGCAGCCCGGTCCGTGTACCGCGCCGCCCTACGCCCTTTGTCCTGCGCCCATGCACTGGTGCGAGCCTCGCGCGGGGGAATTGAGCGTAGGGCCGCTCGTGCCATTATGAAGCAACGTAAGGTCGATCGAAGCCTCCTCCCCTCCCAGCAGGGTCACGCCAAGACGTACCTCCGGCAAATAGCGGACCCTGCGCTGGGATGACCCACGCGATCGCCACCCATTCCCCCTGCACTGCCTACTTTGCCCCGTCACATTCCACCATGCCGCTTTCCCGCCGCGAGATCCGCACACGTGCCGTCAAGTTCGCCAAGCAATGGGCCGGGGCCACCGACGAGGAGGCCGACGCCAAGCCCTTCTGGTACGAGTTCTTCCACGTCTTCGGCATCCGCGCGCGCACCGTGGGCAGCTACGAGGTGCATGTGCGCAAGCTGGACAACGCCCTGGGCAAGATCGACTACTTCTGGCCCGGCAACCTGCTCATTGAGCACAAGAGCCGCGGCAAGGACCTGAAGAAAGCCGCCATACAGGCCGCCGACTACCTCCACGGCGTGAAGGAACACGAGCAACCGCGCTACATCATTGTCAGCGATTTTGCCCGCTTCGTGCTGTACGACCTGGAGAGCGGCAGCGAGACGGAACTGCTGCTGGAGGACCTGCCGCAGCGCATCGAGCTATTCGACTTCATCGCGGGCTACGAGGCGCGGCCCGTGCGCGAGCAGGATCCCGTGAACATCCAGGCCGCCGAGTACATGGGCCGCCTGCACGATGAGCTGAAGGCATCCGGCTATGCCGGGCAGGAACTCGAAGTCTACTTGGTGCGGCTGCTCTTCATCCTTTTCGCCGATGATACCGGCATCTTCGAGCAGGACGCTTTCTACAACTTCATCGTGGACCAAACCCGCGAGGACGGCACCGACCTCGGCCCGCAACTGGCGCGCCTGTTCCAACTGCTGAACACGCCCGAGGACAAGCGCCAGCGCAACATGGACGAGCGCCTGGCCGACTTCAAGTACATCAACGGCAAGCTCTTCGCCGAGCCGCTACCCATCGCCGATTGGAACGGCGGCATGCGCATCACCCTGCTGGAATGCGCCAGCCTCAACTGGAGCCGCATCAGCCCGGCCATCTTCGGCGCGCTGTTCCAAAGCGCCATGGACGCCAAGGCCCGCCGCAACCTCGGCGCGCACTACACCAGCGAGCAGAACATCCTCAAGCTCATCAAGCCGCTTTTCCTCGATGAGCTGTGGGCCGAGTTCGAGAAGGTGAAGGGCAGCAAACCCAAGCTGGAGCAGTTCCACGGCAAGCTGAGCGAACTGCGCTTCCTGGATCCCGCCTGCGGCTGCGGCAACTTCCTGGTGATCACCTACCGCGAGCTGCGCGAACTGGAGATCGCCGTGATCAAGGCCCTGCTGAAAGGCCAGCAGGTAGTGGACGTGGACAAGCTGGTGCTGCTGAACGTGGACCGCTTCTTCGGCATTGAGATCGAGGAATTCCCCGCGCAGATCGCCCAGGTGGCCATGTGGCTGATGGACCACCAGATGAACCAGCGCATCAGTGCGGCCTTTGGCGAGTACATGGTGCGCATACCGCTGCGCAAAAGCGCCACCATCGTCTGTGCCAACGCGCTGCGTGTGGAGTGGCAAAGCCTGTTGCCCGAAGGAGAGCGCTTCGACTACATCATCGGCAACCCGCCCTTCATCGGCAGCAAACTGATGACCGCCGGCATGCGCAACGACCTCCTGCGCATCTTCCCCGGCGTGAAGGGCGCCGGCACGCTGGACTTCGTGTGCGGATGGTACGGACTGGCCGCACAATACCTGCGCATGCATGGCAACGGGCACACGCGCTGCGCCTTCGTAAGCACCAACAGCATCACCCAGGGCGAACAGGTGGGCGTGCTGTGGGGCCACCTGCTGGCGCAAGGCATCAAGATCCATTTTGCGCACCGCACCTTCCGCTGGAACAACGAAGCGCGCGGCGTGGCCGCCGTGCATTGCGTCATCATCGGCTTCGCGGATTTCGACATTCCGAAGAAGCGCCTGTTCAGCTATGCGGACCCCAAGGCGGAACCGGAGGAGAGCGTGGTGGCGAACATCAGCCCGTACTTGGTGGAGGGCGGGGATGTGGTGATCCGCTCGCGGCAAAAGGCACTTTGTACGGTACCTGAAATGCTATTCGGGAACATGCCGAATGAGGGGGGAAACTTCCTGTTCACCGATGAAGCAAAGAAGGAGTTCGCAAAGCTTGAACCCAAGGCTGGCCAATTCTTCAAGCCTTTCCTCAGCGCCCATGAATTCATCAACAACGAACGGCGCTGGTGCCTTTGGTTGAAGGATGCACCGGTGACCGTTTTGCGTTCGATGCCCTTGGTGATGGAACGCGTTGAGAATGTGCGCAGGCTCAGGGCCGCGAGTTCACGCCCAGGTACAAGAAAACTCGCCAACACGCCAACTTTGTTCGGGGAGATACGCCAACCCGAAGGGAAGTACATCCTTATTCCAAGGCATTCATCAGAAAACCGTGTGTTCATTCCGATCGGCTACCAGTCTCCGGAAGAGATCGTCGCGGATAGCTGCATGTGCTTACCCAATGCCACCCTGTACCACTTCGGCATCCTCACCAGTACCATGCACAACGCGTGGATGCGCGCGGTGTGCGGACGTTTGGAGAGCCGGTACCGCTACTCCAAGGACATCGTCTACAACAACTTCCCTTGGCCGCCCACACCTTCCGCAGCGCAGCAGCAAGCCGTGGAAAAAGCCGCTCAGGGCGTGCTGGATGCGCGTGCCGCGCACCCCACCGCCAGCCTCGCCGACCTGTACGACCCGCTCACCATGCCGCCCGCATTGGTAAAGGCCCACCAAGCCTTAGACAAGGCGGTGGACAAGTGCTACCGCACACAGACGTTCGCAGATGATGCGAAGCGGGTGGAGTATTTGTTTGAGCTGTATGGGGCCTATGTGGGCGGGTTGTTGGGTGCAAAAAGGGCAGGCCAAGTGAAAAGAAAAATGATCCCGAACTTTGAAGCATGATCATCACACGGTTGAAGCTCAAAAACTGGAGGAATTTCAAGCACGTTGAGGTGAACCTCCGCGAGCGTGTCTACCTCATTGGGCCCAATGCATCCGGCAAATCAAACCTCCTTGACGTATTGCGGTTTCTGCGGGATATTGCAAAGGCCGAGGGTGGCGGGCTGCAGAAGGCCGTGGGCGACCGCGGGGGATTGAAGCGGATACGGTGCCTCAATGCCCGCCGAGATCCCGAGGTGATGATCGAGGTGGAGATGGCCGAAGCCGTGAATGCCCCGGCAAAATGGCGATACACGTTGGGCATCAAGAGTGAAGGGACCGGGCTGCAAAGGCCCGTGGTGTCCCAAGAGGTTGTACAGGATCTGCTCACCAAAAAAAAGCTGCTGGACCGTCCGAACGCGGAAGATGCAGGTGATCCGGAATTGCGCACGGTCAGCCATTTGGAACAGGTTAGTTCGAACAAGTCGTTCCGGGAGATCGCGGAATTCTTCAGTGGGGTCACTTATCTCCATTTGGTGCCCCAATTGCTCAAGTATGGAGACCGCATAGGAGGTTCCCACTTGGAGGGCGACCCTTTTGGCCAGGCCTTTCTCCAGCAGATCGCCAAGGCCACCGAGCGGGTGCAGAATTCCCGATTGAAGAAGATAGAGCGCGCTTTGCAGGTCTGCGTACCGAACATGCGCCAACTCTCGTTCGATCGGGACAAGGTGGATGGCACACCCCACCTAGTGGCCCAATTCGAGCATTGGCGGCCCAATGCCGGATGGCAGCGGGAGAATGAGTTCAGCGATGGCACATTGCGCTTGCTCGGCATCATGTGGAGCCTGTTGGACGGCGATGGTGTGCTGCTTTTGGAGGAACCTGAGCTCTCCCTGAACGAAGCCATTGTCGGCCGCATCCACAAGCTGGTCGTTCAAATGCAGCGGCAAGCCAAGTATCCTCGGCAAGTATTCATCACCACCCATAGTGAAGCGCTCCTGTCCGACGAGTCCATCGATGTTCGGGAAGTGCTGCGCCTGGAGCCTACCCCTGATGGTACCGTGGTGCATGAACCGGATGAGACTGACCGTGCATTAGTGAAGTCCGGATACACGGTTTCGGAGGCCTTGCTTCCTAAGGTGAAGCCCAAGGCAGTGGAGCAACTCAGCTTCTTTGATTGATGGCAGCGGGCAGGGAAGTGATGCTCGTTTGCGAAGACCAGCTAAGTGCGGATATTCTTGTGCGTATGGTTTCCCATGCAAGGCCCCAATTATCCATCAGGTCAGTGGAGGTTACTCGCGGCAACGCAAGGATCGCGGCGAGCATCGGTAAATATGCGCGGGCTTCGCAAGCGGGCGTGGCGCACATCATCCTCACGGACCTAGACCGTGCAGCTTGCCCGCCAAGCCTTCTTGCGGAATGGAAGGTTCCTGAAGTGCCGGGTTACCTCCTTTTCAGGATCGCTGTTCGCGAGGTGGAAGCTTGGCTCCTGGCAGACCAACCAGGGCTTGCCAAATTCCTTGGAATTCCCGCAGGCAAGATCAGTGTGCGGCCTGATGAGGTGAATGACCCCAAGGAAACACTGATGAACTTGGTGCGGCGCTGCAGGAACATCCGGCTCAAACAAGACATCCTGCCGGAAACAGGTTCCTCGGCTAAGAAAGGAGTTTTCTACAATGAGCGTTTCGGTCATTTCGCCCGCAAGGATTGGAACATCGAACGTGCGGCAAAAATGTCGCCGAGCTTGCGAAAGGCCCTCCTTCGCATCGGAGGTTTTTAGCATGTCGGCACACCACCATGGACTTCATCACCCTCGACTTTGAAACGGCCAACCGGAACCGCAACAGCGCCTGCGAGCTGGGCCTCACCTTCGTGAAGGACGGTGTGGTGGGCAAAACCAGAAGCTGGCTCTTGAAGCCCATCCCGAACGACTTCGACTACTTCAACATCCTGCTGCACGGCATTCGTCCGGAAATGGTCCAGGACCAGCCTGAGTTCAATGCGTTGTGGCCCGAGGTGCAGCCGTTGCTGGAAGGCCAATTCGTGATTGCGCACAATGCCGGGTTCGACATCAGCGTATTGCGCAGGACGCTGGAGCAATACCGCCTTCCCTTTCCGAACATGAACTATGCGTGCAGCTACATTTTCGCCAAGCGCGTTTGGGAAGGCTTGCCTTCTTATGGCCTGAAGGAACTGTGCGCGAAGAATGAAATTGAGTTCCGCCATCACCGCGCCGGACCGGACAGCAGGGCCACGGCCGAACTGGCCTTGAAGGCGTTTGAGCGCGCAGGAATAGAACAACCCGATGACCTGCCCAACAAGTTGAGGACCACCATCGGCGCGCTGTTCCCCGGTGGCTTCCATGCATGCAGGGCCAAGTCGGACAGAACGAACCGGTGGTCCACGCCCCATCCTTCAAGCTTCATCGGAGACCCGGCAAAACAAGACCCGGACAATTTGTTCTTTGGCCAGACGGTGGTGTTCACGGGAGCGTTGTCTTCCATGACCCGAGCGGAAGCACAGCAGGCCATTGCAGACATCGGCGGGATCAACGGGGTTGGCGTTACCAAGCAGACCGGCTTTCTGGTCGTTG
>CALMYC010000045.1 GCA_937873385.1 uncultured Flavobacteriales bacterium
ACGCTGCTTCTGGTGACCACGCGCAACGCCCGGCTGCCGGTAATGAATTGCATGCCGCGCATCCCATGCGTGCCCATGATGATCAGTTCCGCGCCGATCTCCTGGGCGGCATCACCAATGCCTGCATAAAGCTTGCCTTTGCGCACCATGGTGAGCACCGGCACATTGGCATCGATGGCCTTGGCCCGTTCCTGTTCGGTTTGGAGGCGGCGGAGCACCACGTCCTCTTCGTCGAGGTCGGGAACCATGTGCAGCAACCAAACTTCCGCGCCCATGGTGCGCGCCAACTTCATCGCATGGTCCATCGCATAGTCCACAACGCTGGTGAAGTCCGTGGGCACCAAGAGTTTCTTTGTCATTCTTCCGATGGGTTGATTGGTGGTGTTCATGATGCCGGACAGGGTGCAGATCACATGCCCGGCTCGCTGTGATCACGGCAATTGAAGGATCGGCGCGGATTCCAAACACCCACTACCGGTCCATTGGCGTGGTAAATCTGTGGAAAAAAACCTACGCCGGGCAACAGGCCACAACGGACCGTGCGACCACGGGAACCTGACGAAGATCATGCTTTCGGGCAAACACTATTGGGGGCCAGCGGGAACATGTGCCTCAACGGGAGATCACGGATGGACAAGTTATCCACTTGGCTTCATTGTGGGACAATGGTGGTAGCTTTGCAGCCTGTTTTCCGGGTTCCCGGTGATCAAAAACCAAAACAACTTCTTAAACACTGCAATGGCAACCAAGGATGTCGAGCAACCTGTGCGCAAGGAAGGCATGTACGAAGTGGTCATGGAGCAATTCTCCAAGGCCGCTGATGTGATGGGCCTGGACCCGGGCGTCCGCAAGATCCTGAGCAAGACCAATACCGAGATCGAGGTGAACTTCCCGGTGCGGCTGGACAGCGGCAAGATCGAGGTGTTCACCGGCTACCGCGTGCAGCACAACAATGCCCTCGGGCCCTACAAGGGGGGCCTGCGCTACCATGATACCGTGGACCTGGATGCCGCACGGGCCTTGGCCATTTGGATGACCTGGAAAACCGCCTTGGCCGGCCTGCCCTTCGGCGGTGCCAAGGGAGGCATCCACATCAATCCGAAAAACTATTCAAAGGGTGAGCTGGAGCGCATCACGCGCCGTTTCACCTATGCACTGGGCGACAACATCGGGCCGGACCTGGACATTCCCGCACCGGACGTGAACACCAACCCGCAGATCATGGCCTGGATAGCGGACACGTTCTCCTCCACCAAATCACCCAGCACGCGGTTCGTGAACCTGCATGTGGTAACAGGCAAGCCCGTGGGCGCAGGCGGACTTGCCGGGCGCGACCGGGCCACGGGTTTTGGCGTGGTGGCCAACCTGAAATCCTGGTCCAAGCTCACCGGACAGCCGCTCAAAGGCATGCGTTTCCTGGTGCAAGGCTTTGGCAATGTGGGCTACTGGACCGCACATTTCCTGATCAACGAAGGTGCGAAGCTGATCGCGGTGCAGGATGCTTCCGCCACCTTCAAGAACGAGAACGGCATTGATGCGGAAGCGCTGCAGGCGTACAGTGATGCCAACGGGCGCAATGTGAAGGGATTCCCGGGCGCGCAAGAAATCGACCCGAAGGAATTCTGGGGCTTGCAGTGCGACATTCTTGTTCCTGCTGCCTTGGGCAACCAGATCACCGGCGACAATGCCGGCCGGATCACCGCCAAGGTGATCGCGGAAGGAGCCAACGGACCCACCAACATTGAGGGTGAAGCCATATTGAAGGGCAAAGGCGTGGACATCATACCGGACATCCTGTGCAACTCCGGCGGCGTGATCGGCAGTTACTACGAATGGTTGCAGAACAAACGCGCCGAGATCTGGAAGATCGAGCAAGTGCTTGAGATGATCCAGGACAAGGTGGACACCTCGTTTGAAAAGGTGGTTGCCGCCGCGAAGGAATTCAAGGTGGACTGGCGCACGGGAGCATACATCGTGGCCTTGCGGCGCTTGGAGGATACCTACATGGACCGCGGCATTTTCCCATAGGTCGCAGGTCAACCGCCATTTCAAATCCATGGATCAGGGGCGTTGCCGGTTTCCGGCAGCGCCCCGATGCCTTTCAAAAAAGTGTACACGCCATGAGCAACCCCCGCTTGATCATCACCGCCAAGGAGCGCGACCTGATCACTTCCTGGATCACTGGATTTTCACCGGCCGACATCAGCGTACAGAACAGTTTGCAGAACCTGTTGGAGGAATTGAAGCATGCCGACATCCGCACGGAGGCCGACCTTCCGGGGGATGTGGTCCGCATCAACAGCGTGGTCACCGTTCAATCCCCCACCTCACGCAAGGAGGGCTTGCAATTGGTGATGCCTGAAGATGCCGACCTGCGGGCGAACAAGCTCTCGGTGTTTTCCGTGATGGGCTCCGCGCTGATCGGCTACCGTGAAGGAACCACCATTCGGTGGATACTGCCCAAGGGTGAGGAAAACATCCTCTTGGAGAAGGTGGACAGCTCGAAGGTGGCCGACTCAACCACCCGGCGCGATCAGCGAAGCCGGTCCAAGGTGGTTTCCACCTCCTCGGACAAATTTTTCCATTGGTCCGGGTTTCCCGAAACGGCCAATGCGGCTTCCCGGACCTTGGAGCGGCCAAATCCGAATACCTCCTTGATGCTGATGTGGGGTGGGAAGGAAAGCTCCCCTCCGCTTACCACGGCATCGATGATGAAGGGAAGTTTCGAGCTTTTCGCTTGGACGATGGCGGCTTCAATGTCCTTGGCATGTTCCACGCGCACGCCATCCCCTCCGCAGAGCTTGGCATAAGCGGCAAAATCCGGGTTGAATTGCCTCAAGGCACCGTATTGGGGCGCGAGCCCGGCTTCTTCCATCTCCAGCTTCACGAAACCCAGCTCCCCATTGTTGAACAGGAGGATCTTGATGGGCAGCTTTTGCTCCACTGCGGTGAGAAAGTCCTGCATGCCCATGGTAAACGACCCGTCGCCGACCAATGCCCACACCTCGCGTTGCGGATGGAGTGCCTGTGCTCCAATGGCCGAGGGCAGGCCCACGCCCATCGATCCGTGGTTGAAGGAACCCAGTATGCGCCGTTCGCCATGGAAGGAGATGTTGCGCACGGCCCAAATGGCCGAAGTGCCCGTTTCGATGGTGAAAATGGCATCGGCATCGGCGTGCTGGTCGATGGCCCGTGCGAAGATCTGCGGGTGCAGTGGCTCATGCTCCTCCGTCGGGTCCGCATCCTGGCGCATGTTGTCCTTCCATTTCCTGAATGCAGCGGACAACGCCGAGCGGAATGTATCGTCCTGCTTGGCGGTCACCAGGTCAATGAGCCGTTCAGCGGTGGCTTTCGCATCGCCGTGAACGGCGGCATGCACCGGGATCCGGTTGCCGATGTTCTCAAAGCGGGTGTCCACTTGCACCACCTTGGTGCCGGCAGGCAAAAAGCTGTCATAGGGGAAGTCGGTGCCCAGCATGATGAGCAGGTCGGTCTTCATCACCGCATGATAGCCGGCGGGATCCCCGATCAGGCCGGTAAGTCCCACCACGCCCGGGGTGTCCCTGTCGAAGATGTCCGCAGCTCGGAACGTATGCGCGATCGGGGCTTTCAACTTGTCCGCGAGTTCCAGCACTGCCTGGCGTGCAGCCCTGCACCCTGCTCCCGCCAAAATCGTTGGCTTCCGGCTTGCATTGATCAACTCCGCCGCGGCTTTCAGTGAGGCATCGCCGGGCACCAACAAGGCATCCGAGACCGGGATCGGGGAGATGTGCTGTTCACCGGCTGCCGGCATGGCCGCCACATCTGCCGGCAGTTCGATGCGGCATACCGTGTTTTGTGCAAGCGCGATCATGATCGCCCGTTGGATCACCCGGGGCGCCTCTTCGGGCGTGCGCACGATGGCCTGGTAGGCACAAACGTCATCGAACACTTTCTTCAGGTCCACTTCCTGGAAATAATTGGTGCCTTGCTGTGCCGTGGGCACCTGGCCGGTGATGGCCAAGACCGGCACCCGTTCCTTTTTGGCATTGTACAAGCCGTTGATCAGGTGCAGTGCGCCCGGCCCCACGGTGCCCGCACACACTGCGAGCCTGCCGTTGAGCGCTGCCTGGGCATAGGCTGCATAGGCCGCGGTTTCCTCATGGCGCACCGTGGTCCACACCACTTTGTCCTGCCTGCGGATGGCATCCACGAAATGGTTCAAGGCATCGCCGGTGAGGCCGAACACGCGGCGCACGCCGGCATTGGTGAGGATCTGCAGGAGTTGGTCGGACACGTTCATCGTCGTGTGCATTGAAGCGGAAAGGGGAACCGCCACACCGGTTCCCCTTTCCCAACAAGCCACCTGCTGAAATGGTTCAGGCCACGCGTTCACTTGAACATGATCAGCCCGTACCGGTAGTCCTTCTTCCTGCTGGCGTAGATGAACATGTTGTCATCCTTCAATTCGACGCAATCCTTCGGGCGCAGGATCACATCGCGGCGTTCGGGAGAGAACAGGGCTTCCCTCGAGGTATTGCCGTCCTTGTCGATGGTGGCCAACACCACCAATGCATCCTTGCCCTTCAGGCTCAACGGCTTCACCTTGTCGCCGGGTTTCAGGAACAGGTTCTCGCCGGTGTCGTTGAACACCAAGTAAATATTGCTGCCCTTCACGTCCACGGCAAAGCTGCTGTACATGCCGCCATCGTTGGATGTGGCCTGATATTTGGGAACTTTGGTGGCCCATTCAATGTTGCCTTGCGGATCAATGTTGATCACCAGCACATCATTGTAGTAATAGAGGTACAACGTTTGGGTGGTTGTTCCTCCGTTACCGGTGGAATAGGTATAGGTGGTGATCCTCATGTAGTACTGCTCAGCCAGCAGCACGGCCCCTCCGTCTTCACGGCGGATGATGTCATGCAGCGTGTACTCGGGCATCTCAAGCTCCTCCCCTTTCTTATCGGCCTTTTTCTTGACTTTTTCGGCCTGCTTCTCGGACATGTACATGGTGACGAAATCATCGCTGAAGTCCTTGAAGCTCGAATGCGTCACCTGTTTGGAGGCACGGTCCAACCTTAGGAAAAAGGCGCCACCAACGTTGAAACTATTCTTGTTGCCGTAGAGTCCGGCGCAGATAATGTCCCCATCCTTGCCCATGGACAGCGTCATGTCCTGAAGGAACTTGTCCGATACGGTGATCGGATTGTCCTGGGGCGCGGGCGAATCACCGGTGTACACCAACAGGTGGTACTCGTAGGTGGACTTGTTTGCACGCTTCAGATCCCTTTTCTCCTGCTTGGCAGCGTATTTCACGCCCAGAACGATCACGCTTCCATCGTTGTCCACGCGCTGGGATTCAGCCTTGAACTCCATATCGCTGTACGGAAGGCTAAAATCCTTGGACCACAATGGCTGCCCCATCCCGGCGTCAAATATGCTGATGTGGGACTTCTCGTCCCCATCCTTCTGCCTCGGTGGAAAGACTTGCACAAGCACCTTGGACCGGTCTGGTGAGGCTGAAATGCTGAATTGGCCAATGTTCGAGGACTTATCTGCGGGGATCACAGCCACCCGTTCAAAACGCTTGCGCGGGCTGAGGTCGGCCCGGGCATACGTACTTACAAACAGGCGGTTTTCATTTTCCTTCTTGTCGTAGATCGACGTAAAAACCAACAATTCCTCCTGCATGAGCAGCAGGGTATGCACGTTCAGGTCGTGCTTGTCCATCTCCGTGTCGATGGGTTTCTGCCAAGCCATCTTCACCCCGTCCATGCGTTGCACGAACCAGTTGTCTTTCCGCTGGATCAACAAGTAACTGGAATTGTCGATATCCCCGATCACCCGGTCGAACTTTCCGTCCTCCTTGTCAGTCAGGTCCTGCCCCCACTGTACATGGGCTTTGTTGGTCTTTGTCTGGGCCACCACCCGGGCAGATGCGAGCAAGGCCAAAACGACAACGAAACGAATGATGCTCTTTTTCATATTGTTTGTTAATGGGCCGCGAACATAAGTAAGATCCGGACCTTGCACGTCACAATCCGGGCCCGGTGGGCATGGTTCGCCACAATGGCCGTGCGCAGGCTCAGGTTCGATTCCCTGGACAACGGTCAGATCTCCGCTCCCAAGTCGTAGATCTGGCGGATCTCCTCCAGCTTTCCGGGAAAATCAAAGTGCAGGTCCACCAGTTCGCCGGTACCCATGTCGAACACCCATCCATGCACGGAAGGCGTTCCTGTGCGCAAATAGGATTTCTGCAAAACGGCCGTCTTGATCACATTGATGCACTGTTCCTCCACGTTCAGCTCCACCAATCGGCGGTAGCGCAGGTTCTCCTCCTTGATCGCGTTCAGTTCGGTGCGGTGCAGGCGGTACACATCGCGGATCTGCCGCAGCCACGGATTGATGAGGCCGAGATCGTGTGCTTCCATGGCGGCTTTAACGCCGCCACAGCCGTAGTGGCCGCACACCACCACGCGCTTAACCTGCAACATGCCGATGGCGTATTCCACCACGCTCAACGCATTGAGGTCTGAGCTTCCCACCACGTTGGCGATGTTGCGGTGAACAAAGACCTCACCGGGGCCGGCACCCATCAACTCTTCGGCCGTTGCCCGGCTGTCGCTGCACCCGATATAGAGGATCTCCGGTTTTTGGCCCTGTGCCAGATGCTTGAAGAAATCCTTGTCCAAGGCCAATTTGTCGGCGATCCACTTTTTGTTGTTTTCGAAGACCTGCTTGTAAAATGCACTTCCCGGTTCCTCCTTGTTCATTTTTCTGGTCCGCTCATTGAATGTTATTGATCGTGCAGTCAGGTCGAGGCATCATTGCACGGTTCCGAACACAGGATATGTTCAGCCTCCTGCCGCCTTTAGCGTGTTCAGCAGCAGGCTTGTAACGGTCATAGGGCCCACGCCGCCCGGCACAGGCGTGATCCAACTGCACAATGGCGCAACGGCATCAACGTCCACATCACCAACGATCCGGTAGCCACGTTTGCGCGAGGGGTCGTTGATGCGATGAATGCCAACGTCCACCACTACTGCACCTTCCTTTACCATGTCGGCGGTGATGAATTCAGGTTTGCCGATGGCCACGACCAAGATGTCCGCTTGCCGCGTGATGGACGGCAGGTCCTTGGTGCGGCTGTGCGCCAGGGTGACGGTGCAATTGCCCGGATAGCTGTTGCGGCTCATCAAGATAGCCATGGGCGTGCCCACGATGTTGCTGCGGCCCACCACCACGCAATGTTTTCCTTCGGTGGGCACAGCGTAGTGCCTCAGCAGTTCCACGATCCCATTGGGCGTTGCGGGCAAGTAACCGGGCAGGCCAAGCATCATGCGGCCCAAGTTCTGCGGATGAAAGCCGTCCACGTCCTTGCCGGGCGCAAGGGCCAAGGTGATGCGCTCCTCGTTGATGTGCTTGGGCAGCGGCAGTTGCACAATGAAGCCGTCCACTTCCGGGTCGCTGTTCAGTTGGTCCACCACGGCGAGCAGCCCGGCTTCCGTGATGTCGGCAGGTTGTTTCAGCAAGCTGCTGTGGAAGCCCACCTCTGCACATGCCTTCACTTTGCTGCCCACGTAGGTTTGGCTGGCGGGGTCGTCCCCTACCAGCACCGCGGCGAGGTGCGGTGCCCGGCCGCGCTTTTTCTTGATCAGCGAGGCTGCTTCGGCAATGCGCACCCGCAGGGCTTTGCCGCATTCGGTCCCGTCCAGCAAGCGGTGGGTGGTGGCAGGTTCCATGGTGCCGAAACTACGCCATTCCGCGCATCACCTGCGCATCCCCTGGGCTTGCTGCATGCGCTGCATCATCGCTTGCATCTTGCTCTTGTCGCCCATCATCTTCATCATCTTGCGGGTCTCGTCGAACTGCTTCATCAGCTTGTTCACTTCGGCCACATTCGTGCCGCTGCCCAATGCAATGCGTTGGCGGCGGCTTCCATTGATCAAGGCGGGGTCGGTGCGTTCAGCAGGCGTCATGCTGCGGATGATGGCCTCAATGCCTTTGAAGGCATCGTCGGGAATGTCCAGGTTCTTCATGGCCTTGCCCACGCCGGGGATCATGCCCATGAGGTCCTTCATGTTGCCCATTTTCTTGATCTGCTGGATCTGGGACAGGAAATCATCGAATCCGAACTGGTCCTTGGCGATCTTCTTCTGCAGCTCCCGGGCCTGCTTTTCATCAAACTGCTCCTGGGCACGCTCCACCAACGACACCACGTCACCCATGCCCAGGATGCGCCCGGCCATGCGGTCCGGGTGGAACTCGTCGATGGCCTCCATCTTTTCACCGGTGCCGATGAACTTGATGGGCTTGTCCACCACGCTGCGGATGGTAAGGGCTGCACCGCCGCGGGCATCACCGTCCAGCTTGGTGAGCACCACGCCGTCGATGTTGAGGCGGTCGTTGAATGCTTTGGCGGTGTTCACGGCATCCTGGCCGGTCATGGCATCCACCACAAAGAGCGTTTCCTGCGGATTGATGGCCTTTTTAATGCGCGTGATCTCGTCCATCATCGCCTCGTCCACGGCCAGGCGGCCGGCAGTGTCGATGATCACGGCGGTAAAGCCATGTTGTTTGGCGGGGGCGGTGGGGGTCTTGGCAATGCTGACG
>CALMYC010000046.1 GCA_937873385.1 uncultured Flavobacteriales bacterium
TGAAGAAGACCGCCGAGGACTACCTGGGCGAGCCCGTGACCGAGGCCGTGATCACCGTGCCGGCCTACTTCAACGACGCACAGCGCCAAGCCACCAAGGAAGCCGGTGAGATCGCCGGCCTCAAGGTGCGCCGCATCATCAATGAGCCCACTGCCGCCGCCTTGGCCTATGGCCTGGACAAGAAGCACAAGGACCAAAAGGTCGTGGTCTTCGACTGCGGCGGCGGCACGCACGACGTGAGCGTGCTGGAACTCGGCGATGGCGTGTTTGAGGTGAAAAGCACCGACGGCGACACCCACCTTGGCGGAGATGATTTTGACCAGGTCCTGATCGATTGGCTCGCCGATGAGTTCAAGAAGGACGAGAACATCGACCTGCGCAAGGACCCCATGGCGCTGCAACGCCTGAAGGACGCGGCCGAGAAAGCCAAGATCGAGCTCAGCAGCACCACCAGCACGGAGATCAACCTGCCTTACATCATGCCGGTGGACGGCATTCCCAAGCACTTGGTGCGCACCTTGACCCGTGCCCAGTTCGAAAAGTTGGTGGATCCCTTGATCAAGCGGACCATTGCACCGTGCGAAAGCGCCTTGAAGAACGCGGGCCTGAAGGCCAGTGACATCGATGAAGTGATCCTCGTGGGCGGCAGTACCCGCATCCCGGCCATCCAGGAAGCCGTGAAGAAATTCTTCGGCAAGGAACCCAGCAAAGGCGTGAACCCCGATGAAGTGGTGGCCGTGGGCGCCGCCATCCAGGGCGGCGTGCTCACCGGCGAAGTGAAGGACGTGCTGCTGCTGGACGTGACCCCCCTGAGCCTCGGCATCGAGACCATGGGCGGTGTGATGACCCGGTTGATCGAATCCAACACCACCATCCCCACCAAGAAGAGCGAAACCTTCAGTACCGCCAGCGACAACCAGCCCAGCGTGGAGATCCATGTGCTGCAGGGCGAACGGCCCATGGCCGCAGGCAACCGCACCATCGGGCGCTTCCACCTGGACGGCATTCCGCCGGCACGCCGCGGCACCCCGCAGATCGAGGTGACCTTTGACATCGATGCCAACGGCATCCTGCACGTGGGCGCCAAGGACAAGGCCACGGGCAAGGAGCAGAGCATCCGCATTGAGGCCAGCAGCGGCTTGAGCAAGGACGACATCGAAAAGATGAAGAAGGAGGCTGAGGCCAATGCCGATGCCGACAAGAGCGCCCGCGAAAAGGCCGACAAGCTCAACCAGGCGGACAGCCTCATCTTCCAAACGGAAAAGCAACTGGCCGAGTTCGGCGACAAGCTCCCCGCGGACAAGAAGCAGCCCATTGAAGAGGCCGTGGCCAAGCTGAAGAAGGCCCATGAGGCGCAGGATGTAGCGGCCATCGACATGGCCATGAGCGAGCTGAACACCATTTTCTCCGCGGCCAGCGAGGAAATGTACAAGGCCGCGCAGGCAGGCCAGGCCAATGGCGCCGGCACGGGCGACAACGGTGGTGGCCAAGGTGCCCCGGCCGACCAGGAAGTCACCGACGTGGACTTCGAGGAGGTGAAGGACGACAAGAAGTAGCACGCACGCGCAAACGATGGACGCCGCCCCGGGAAACCGAGGGCGGCGTTTTCATTTTTACCCGGAAATTGCACCCCCATTTGCTGCAACAATGCACGGAAACAAGGACGGGCGGTTTGATCCGTGGCGGACCGTGCCCCCCCCCCTCCTCCGTGTAACAACTGGGCCCCGACAATTTTTTTCTTTGCACACGGCTGCGGTTTACCAACGGCTCCCAGCCCGCGCGCGGACGATCCGTTGAGGTTCGGTTGCCTCCGGTTGAAAAAAAGTTTTCTCTTGTTTCCGAACAAGATCTCTATTTCATTCGCCCGCCACTTTCTGCATGTTCTTGAAACCCCATGGGCAAGCAGATGGTGATGTTTGTGAGATGCACGATGCTCCTTCGGCTTTGAAGTTCGCTCCAGTCCAACGGGACCGCTTTCCAGGCGCGGCGGTGCACTCCTGCTTTCCAGATTCACAACCCCGACCGTAGAACCCTAACCCCATGTCCGTGATGTCAACCCGATCGACCCCTTGTAACAACCCGTTGCTTTTGTGGTGGCACAGAGTGCTGTTGATGCTCCTGCTGCTGGCCGGAGGATTCTCAGTGGGAACGAGGGCCCAAACATCCATCCAGATAGGTAGTGGCACGGGCAGTTCCACCTACTTTCCGAATTATTACTTGTATAATTACTCCTATACGCAAACCCTTTATACGGCGGCTGAGTTGACTGCCGCAGGAGCTTCAGGGCCCGGCCAGATCACCAAACTGCGCTACCTGCCCGGTGCCAGCGTGGCCACCACCAATTGGAAAGACTGGGTGGTGTACATGGGCAACACCACCAAGGTGGGTTTCTCCAGTGTATCGGATTACATCGCGCCAGCCTCCATGGTGCAGGTGTTCAGCGGAATACTGCCGACCAACGTGACCAGCGGCACATGGATGGAAATCACGCTAAGCACACCGTTCTTTTGGGATGGCACCAGCAACATCGTGGTGTCAGTGGATGAGAATACCCCAACCTATGGAAGTTCACCAAGCTGGAAGGGCTATACGTTGGCGCCTTCATCCGGAAGCAAGGGAATCTATTTCTACCAGGACGGCGGTGACATCCTACCTACAGCACCAAGTGCAACCACCCAAAACACAATCAATACCGTAGCCCAAATCCAATTTACGTACACGGTGACACCGGCATGCAGTGGGACCCCTGTTGCGGGCAGCCTGCCGGCCAGCATACAACTTTGCACAGGGAGTACCACTACAATTAGTGCTACAGGAGGTTCCGTCAATACCGGCCTCACCTACCAGTGGCAGGAATCCGCGAACGGCACCTCCGGCTGGGCCAATGCGGCCGGCACTTCCACCAATGCCACCTACACGACACCGGCCTTTGCCGGTGCCATCTATTACCGGCGTTACACCACCTGCACAGCCTCCGGCCTGTCCGACACCACCAACGTGGCGGCGGTCACCTTGGCGGCGCCACCGCCTTATGCCGTCTTTGATGGCGTTTCCTATGCGCAAGGCTTTGAATCCTGGACCAACCGGTGCAACACCACGGATGTGCCCTCGGTGAACTGGCTGAACACCCCCAATACCGGCCTCAACAGCTGGCGCCGCAATGACCAAGGTGCCAGTGCAGGCTGGACCACTTCGAGCGGCAGCTACAGCCCCGTTTCCCAGGTCGGTTCCTACTCGGCACGGTTCCACAGCGTGGAAGCGCCCAACTTGAGCCAAGGTTCGTTGGACCTCTATATCGACATGAGCGCTGCCACGGGCACCACCAAACTGAAGTTCGGCTACATCAACACCGATGGTGCCGATGCGCTGGAGGTGTTGGTTTCCACCAATGGAGGCACCACGTTCATTTCCTTGGGCACCGCCCTCGGCCAAGCTGGAACCTGGACGGACGAGACCTATAACATCACCAGCACTTCCGCCACCACCATCATCCGCTTCAAGGCCACCAGCGATTTGGGCGGTACTGACATCGGCTTGGACAACCTTCGCATCTTCACGCCTTGTGCAGGTACCCCCGCAGCAGCAGTGGCCAGCGCCAATCCGGCCTCGGTGTGCTCGGGCAATACCGCCGTGATCACCGCCACCGGAACGGGCAATCCTGCCTCCGGCATTGCCTTCCAATGGGAACAATCCAGCAACGGCATCAACGGTTGGGTGCCCGTAACGGGCGGCTCCGGCGCCACCACCGCCACCTACACCACTCCGGGCATTACCGTGGCCACCTACTACCGCCTCAACCAATCCTGCTCGTACAGCGGCATGTTGAGCTATTCCAACGTGGTGCCCGTCACCCTCAGCACACCTACCTACGCCGTTTACAACAACACCTCCTTCACGGAAGGCTTCGAGAATTGGACCAGTGCCTGCAACACCAACGATGCGCCCTCGGCCAGTTGGCGGGTGACCCCCTATAGTGGCAACAACAGCTGGCGCAGGGATGACCAAGGGGTGAGCGGTGCGGGTTGGACCACCAATAGCGGAGCATACACCCCTGCATTCTCGGTCGGCGCACATTCCGCCCGGTTCCACACCTACAATTCGACCAGCGGCCTTCAGGGTAGTTTGGACCTGTTCATCAACATGACCGCGGCCACGGGCTCGACACGCTTGAGCTTCGACTACATCAACACGAGCGGCACAGACGCGTTGGCGGTGCTGGTTTCCACCGACGGAGGACAGAACTTCACCCAGGTGGGGTCCAACGTGGGCATTTCCGCTGCATGGGCCAACAAGTTCTTCGACTTCAACAGCAACGTGGGCACCACGGTGGTGCGCTTGAGGGCCACCAGTGATTTCGGTGGCACCGACATCGGCGTGGACAACTTGTTGCTTGCGCCTTCGCCCAGCTGCCTGCCGCCTTCGAATCCCAGCGCCATTGCCACGCTGGCCACCGCAGCCAACCTTGCATGGACCGCAAGTATCTCAAATCCCGCCAATGGCTACGTATGGGAAGTGCGTGCCTCCGGCCTACCCGGTTCACCCGGGGCCGTGGCCAGTGGCACAACCGGAGCCGGTGTTACCTCCACCTCCGCATCCGGGCTGGCGGCCCAAACGGCATACAACTTCTTTGTGCGCGGCAATTGCACCGGAGGAGCGGATACCAGTGTTTGGGCAGGCCCAGTGGCGTTTACCACGCTCTGCTCCGCTGCACCGGTGCCCTATACGCAGAATTTTGATGGCCCCACACCGCCCGCGTTGCCGGCCTGCATCAGTCGGCAGACAATTTCCGGAAGCGATTGGACCACCGTGGCCGCCCCGACCGGGATGTTGATCAGAAGCGCGCAATGTGCAAGCAGCACTTCCGCTTCCGATTCCTGGCTGTACACCCAGGCAGTTACCCTTACCGCCGGCACCAACTACCGCCTGACCTACAAATACAAGGGCAGCGTGGCTACCAGTACGCAAAAGATGTCCGTTGCGTACGGAACCTCGGCAATCGCGACCGCCATGGTGAATGCGCTGGCCAACCATGCATCCATCATGACCACCACGGCCCAGAGCGTCTTTGTGGACTTTACCCCGGCCGCCAGCGGAGACTACTTCATCGGTTTCCGTTGCTATGCCGCCGCCAGTCAGGGTACGCTCTACTTGGATGACATTGCAGTGGCACTTTCCCCGGCGTGCATCCAGCCCACTGCACTCACCATTGGCACCATCTTGCCAGGCAGCGCGGCCTTCTCCTGGACGGCCAGTTTCAGCAACCCGGCCAACGGCTACAAGTGGGAGGTGCGCACCACAGGCCTGCCCGGCAACCCCGGCAGTGCCGCCGCTTCGGGCTCAACGGCGGCCGGCATCACCAATGCCACCGCGACCGGCTTGGCCAGCAACACGGCCTACAACATCTATGTGCGCAGCACGTGTTCCGCTGCAGTGGGGGACACCAGTGCATGGACCGGGCCATTGGCCTTTACCACGCCGGCTACCACCCCTGTGCCATGGAATGAACCCTTTGCCACCACCACCACCCCCACCGGCTGGAACACTGCGGGGTGGGCCATTGGTTCTACGCGCGGCGTGACGGGCAATCCGGGCAATAACATTTACAGGAACCTGTACGCATCTGCAACCACCGGCACGTTCAGGAGCATCAATGCAGGGCCCATCATAGCTGGCCTCACATTGTCCTTTGATTACAAGGCTTCCAACTATAGCTCCCCATATAATCCGCCGGCAGCCGTCTCGGGCAACTTCGTAGTGGCGGTATCCACGGATTTCGGGGCCACCTTCACCAACTTGGAGACGGTGACCAACGATTCCGTGGCCGGATGGCGCAAGAAGACCTACCCGATGGACGCCTACATGGGCCAGTATGTGCAAGTGCGCATTAGTGCAACTTGGGTCAGTGGCGATTGGGATTACGGCTTTGACAACTTCCGCATTGAAGGCTGCTCAACCCCGGCCGGCCTCGCCATGGGCACGATAACCCAAAACACCGCAGCCTTTTCCTGGACCGCCAACACGCCCCCCCCGGCCAACGGCTACCAGTGGGAAGTGCGGACCAGCGGTGCCGGCGGCAGCGGTGCCACAGGTCTTGTTGCCAGCGGCAGCACCGCAGGTACAACGGGCAATGCCACCGGCTTGGCAGCCGCCACCCAGTATAGCCTGTACGTACGCACCGATTGCGGCGGGATATACAGTGCATGGGCCGGACCGGTGAACTTCACCACGCTCTGTGCAGTCATTGCAAGCTTCCCGTACAACCAGCCCTTCAATACGGCATCCCCAGTTAATACGCCTCCTATCTGCTGGTCCAATCCGTTGGCCAGCGGTGGGGAGCAATGGCGCTTTGTATTAACAACGCCATTGACCGGCAACTACCCCAGCCCGGTGATGGACCACACCAGCGGAACCGGGGCCTTGGCCTGGATCGATGCATCGAGCGACGTGCTGCCCAATCAGCTCATCACGCCCATGTTCGACCTGTCCTCGCTGACGTCGGCATCGGTCGGCTTCTGGTTCCTCTCCAACAACACCACCAACAGCATCCACCACTCCATTACCATGGACGTGTGGAACGGTACGGCTTGGGTGAACATGATCACCTATTCAGGGAATTCCCCGGATTGGGTAAGGCTTGCTGGCATTGTGCCCGGCGGTATCCCGTCCACAACACAATTCAGGATCGTGGGGGTTCGCGATCCGGCCGGGACTTCCTCGGACTATTTCTACAACGACCTTTTCGTGGATGACTTCTTTGTGATGCAGACACCAACCTGCATGCTGCCTGGTAGTTTGATGGTTTCCAACCTGACTTCAAGCGGTGCAGATCTTTCGTGGTCCCCGAGCTTGAGCAACCCATCTGGCGGCTACCAATGGCAAGTGCGCAATGACGCGGATGTGGTGGTGGCCAGCGGCAGTACGGTGGCTGGCGATACCACCGATGCAGTCTCCGGCCTTATGGCGGACACCCACTACGGCCTGCATGTGCGCGCCATCTGCGGCGTGGGTGATACCAGCACCTGGGCAGGACCGGAGAATTTCTACCCCGGCTATTGCGTCCCCGCCAGCACCAGCACTACCTACTACATCGATGACTTC
>CALMYC010000047.1 GCA_937873385.1 uncultured Flavobacteriales bacterium
GATGTCGCGGCAGCGCTTGGCCTGCTCGCGAATGGTCGCGACATCGGCGATCAGCGGATCGTCCGGCGCCCGGTCCTTGGCGGCGTTCTGCAACTCGTTGGCGATCAGAAAGATGGTCGAGAGCGGCGTGCCGAGTTCGTGGGCTGCGGCTGCGGCGAGGCCGTCGATCTGGGTGAGATGCTGTTCGCGAGTGAGGACAAGCTCGGTGGCGGCGAGCGCGTCGGAAAGCTTGCGGGCTTCCTCGGTGACCTGAAAGGCGTAAAGGCTCGTCACCACCAGCGCCATGATGATCGAGAACCAGACGCCGAGCATGTAGGTCGGCGGCAGCACCAGCGGCTCGTCGCCGTTCCACGGCAGCGGCAGATGGACACCGACCAGAAGCGTTGCCGACGCGATCGCCAGAACGCCGAGCAGAATCGTATTGCGAACTGGCAGCGTCGCCGCCGAGACCGTAACGGGCGCAATCAGCAGCAGCGCGAACGGGTTCTCGAGGCCTCCGGTCAGAAAGAGCAATGCGGCGAGGCCGAGAATGTCGTAGGCGAGGACCGCTGTCGCAAAGAGCGGGCTGAGGCGATGGCGCGCCGGAAAGAACACGCCGAGCCCGACGTTGACCCACGCGGACAGCGCAATCAGCAACAGACACCACACCAGCGGAAGGTCGTAGCCGAGCCCCCAGTACACGGTCGCGACGGTGGTAAGCTGACCAAGCACACCGAACCAGCGCAGCCGCACGATCGTCTGCATCCGCAGGCGGCTCTCGTAAGGTCCCAGGGAATTCAGCTCGACGGGGGCCATTCGCACGGCACTTCTCTCGATCACGCCCTACAGGCTGATCCGCCGCAGGGGGCGGACCTTGTGACTGAGCGTCCTGTAGACCAGATTGGGGATAAGAGGAAACAGTCAAGACCGCAGATCACGTTGCGGTTGGCGGATACCCCTGCGGATAAACCATGAACTTCCGACTTGCCGTGGTCGCGCTTGCGGCGGCCCTTTGTATTTTCGCGGCCCGCCGCGCAACCAAGCGCCGCGTTGATACAGAGACCGCATTCCCCATGGGCCGCATTTTTGAAAAACGCAAGCACAAGATCTTCGCCCGCAACGCCAAGCTCAGCAAGCTCTTCACCCGGATCGGCAAGGAGATCTCCATGGCCGTGAAGGCCGGGGGGCCCAACCCGGATGCCAACCACCGCCTGAAGGTGGCCATCCAGAACGCCAAGGGCATGAACATGCCCAAGGACAACATCGACCGCGCCATCAAGAAGGCGGCCGGCGGCACCGAGGACAACTACACCGAGATGACCTACGAGGGCTATGCGCCCGGTGGCGTGGCCATCTTTGTGGACACCGCCACCAACAACCCCACGCGCACGGTGGCGAACATCCGCAGCTTCTTCAACAAATGCGACGGCAGCCTGGGCAACTCAGGCTCCCTGGCGCACGTGTTCGAGCGGAAGGCCGAGTTCGTGGTGGAGGAAAAAGCATTGAAGGGCATGGACCCGGACGAGTTTGAAATGGCCCTCATCGACGGAGGTGCCGATGACCTTGTCCACGATGAGGAAGGGTTCATCATCCTGGCCCCATTCACCGAGTTCGGCAACATCCAGCACAAGTTGGATGAACTCGGCCTGGAGGTGAAGAGCGCTGAACTGAAGCGCTTCCCACTGAGCACCATCCCAGCCGACCTGTCCACGGCACGCAACGTGATGAAGCTCATCGACCTGCTGGATGAGGACGACGACGTGAACGCCGTGTACCACAACATGGAACTGAGCGAGGAGGTGGAAGCGGCGCTGGCGGAAGGGTGATCAGTTCTGCACTTGCATATCGTCCATGCGCTTCAGGACGATCTCCGGCTTGCCCTTGTAGTCCTTCACGGTCCCCTTCACCTGCACCGTTTTACCGGCAAGGCGCTGTTCCAGCCCCTGCGCATCCGTGCCGGCCACATCGGAGAAGATGACCACGGAAAACGCTTGATCAGGCCAGGTGCCGCCGAAATTCACTTTGATGGGCCCATCGGTTCGGCTTGTTGCATGGATCTCGGAAGGCGTTCCGCAGAAGACCACCGATTCACCCACCTGCCGCGCAACGGTCTCCACCGTGGAGGTGCAAGTTTGGCCATGTGCAAAACTGCCAAAGCCTGCCATCCATACAACAAAGGCAAGTGGGAAATGACGTAGCATGTTCCGAAGGATTGAGCTGCGAAAGTAGGATTGGATCGTGCCCTTATGTGCTGCTGCAAGAAGGGAAGTTGCTCACGCCAGGGACGAGGCGTTGACCCACCCCTCCTCTTTTCCTCGCTTCATCTCCTTCACACGCATGCAGAATGATCCCGAAAATACCCGGAAATGGGTATGGCGAAAACGGTTGGAGCTGCCCGACCTTCACCGGGCCAGATGACTCGTTCCGCAACACACCGTCCAAACTAAAAAACCAATGAACCACCCATCACCGCTCCATCAGAACGCGCACTTGTTCCTCCTACCGGTTGCGTGCGCCGGATTGTTCACCGCCTGTGCCGGAGGCCGGGGATCCGGCACGGACACCCCCGTTGCGGTTGTTGATACAACCGAAGTCCCTGGTACTTGGCCTGTGGATAAGATAGTTGAATACGACATGTCCATTTCAAGTACGCACCGGCAAGGGAACTTCAATCGCACCCAATTGGATTCCACCCGGGAATTGTTCAAGAACCACTTTCAAATTGAGGACCATGGCCTAAAGCCGCTTACCAACACGGTTTTGCGCATTCCATGGGACAGCATTGTGAAGACAGGGGATGCAGCAGTTCCTACCGGAAAAGCAGCAGGGATCTATTTCAATTATGGAGTGGATGGAACGGCATTTCACCCCATCATCCGGTTCGTGTACCAAACAACAGGTGGAGGTGAATATCAACTGTCCAAAGCGAATCCATACTCTTATGCCAGCGGCAGGCTTGTACGGGAACTACATGCTGACCACTACGAGCAAGCGTACAAGGACAATGTTCGGATCGACAGACTAGGAAATGGAACGTACACAAGCTTGAAGCTCAATGACCCCAAGGATTCATTGGAAGATCCCTTTTCGACTTGGTTTGAATATCAGAAGAAGATAAATGAACTTGTAAAACAAAATCCACCAGGGGACAGTACCATGTTGGTTGTAAGCTGCATCAGTGAATACCTTGAATATGCGGATCTGCCAGCGATCAAGGAAACCCCCGAATACAGGCACCTTTTGGCCCTGCACGTAGGCCAGGGAAATAAGACGGACCTATTGAGCAACAGGCCATCGAAGAACCCATATCCCTACAAGGAGCACGCCATGGACATGGGAACCATGTGCCCACCAAACTGCAAACCATGACAAATGGAGGGCTTCATAACCAAGGGATGGCCATGGGCACCATGTTCGGGCCGCATTACCCGGAATAGTGTTGGGGACCCGTTCATGACATAAGGTCGGACATGTCGTTCAGTTACATCATGCTTGTGGTCATGGTGGCCGCATGGCCCGCCTGTTGGCGGGTGCCTGCATCCGCATGGCCCCTTCGCAATCCGCTGCTGGCGTCGATCTCCGTGGGCATTGCCACGGAGGTGACCGCCCTGATCGGCATGTACCATTTCCGGGCAAACAGCATTGTTTACAATTGCGCTGCGCCCCTTGAATTTCTGTTGCTGTTGTGGCTCATCCGTCGTTTCCGGCCCCGATGGGGCCGGGGCTTGGGTGTGGCCGCCGTGGTTGGATGCCTGGCCATGCTGGTGGACGGCAATCTCCAGGACCCGATGGCCTTTGTGCTGGTGGAGGGCGTGTTGGTGATCTCCACGCTCATGACCATTGTACTCCTCGCCGCGCTGTGGAGCTTGGCCCGCAGAAGTGATACGCCGCTTATGAGAACACCGGAGTTCTGGCTCTTCATGGGGCTGCTGTTGTATTTTGGAGGCATGGTTCCGTACATCGGCATGATCCGGTTCCTGTTCCAGCAGAATGCCGCAGTGGCGGAGAAGCTGTTCATGGTCATGCCGGTGTTGTGCATCGTACGTTATGCGCTTGTCACCATCGCGTGCGTGATCCAGTCCTGGGGCATGCACCCGCCACGGCACGGATGACCAAAGCTTCATCTTCGTGGTGGTGGTGGGCACGGCCTTCGTGCTGGGGCTCATCATCCTTGTGGGCCTGCTGATGGTGGTGAACACCAGCCGCCGCCAACGGCACCGGGCCGAAATTGCCGAGGTGCGGCTGGAGCATGCGCATGAGAAGATGGCGGCCGAGCGGGAAGCCGTCCAACAGACCCTGCATGAAGTGGGCAATGAACTGCACGACAACGTATCGCAGTTGCTCATGGTGATCCATATCGGGCTGAACTGGGGAGGCGATGTCCACACGCAGGACCCCCGGCTCGATCCCGCCCGCGAAGCGCTGGCCGAATGCATCAACGAGGTGCGCAGCCTGGGCCACACCCTGAACATGGACATGTGGAAGGCCAACACGCTACAGGAAGCCTTGCTGCGGCTTGCGGACCGGTTGAGCCGTACGGGGAAACTCGGCGTGATGGTGGTGCCTGATGAAGTTCCGCTTCAGCTGCCCGGGGATGTCAGCATCATCCTGTTCCGCGTATGCCAGGAGGTGCTCACGAACGTGATCAAGCACAGCACGGCTGATGCCGTCACCATCACATTGAAGATGGCCCCTCCCGGGATCCTTATTGCCGACAATGGCCGTGGGTTCGACCCTGCAACGACTGTGACACACGCGGGCATTCGGAACATCGAAAGGCGGTGCAACCTGATCGGTTTCGACGCGGTTTGCACTGCATCACCAGGTCAGGGGTGCACCTGGAGGTTTCAACAGCGGACATGACGGGGGACCGCCCGTGTTCGTTCCCCGGGCGGTTCAATTCAGTGGGTACGCTCAATTCGCCCGGAACCGGATGTGGTAACGCGTGCCGGACCCATCGCTTTCCAGGGTGATGAAACCATTGAGCTGCTCCACCAGGCTGTCAATGAGGCTGCGGCCCAAGGTACCCGTGTCCGATCCGGCAATTTCAGGTGCAATGCCCTTGCCGTTGTCCGCGTAATACAGGTCGAAGCGTTGCCCCTCGGCGCGATGGATGCGCAAGTTGATGAAGCCCTCCTGCCCGTTTCCGAACGCGTGCTTGAACGAATTGGTGATGAGTTCGTTGAGGATGAGCCCGAGCGGCACCATCGTATCCAGGTCCAGCACCAGGTCAGGGTCGATCGCGGTGCGGTAGCGGATGTTTTCCCGCACCTTGTTCAATTGCACCAGCTCGGCAAAGAGGTCTTTGATGTACTGTGAAAGGTCCACTTGGGCCAAGTCGCTTCCCTTGTACAGTTTCTCATGGATGAGCGCCATGGAGGCCACCCGGCTTTGGCTTTGTGCAAAGATTTGGCGCAGGTGCTCATCCCCGATGTGACCGGATTGCAGGCGCAACATGCTGGCCACCACCTGCAGGTTGTTCTTCACGCGGTGGTGGATCTCCTTGATGAGCGTCTCGATCCTGGCATTGGCCTGCTCAAGCTTTTCCTTCTCCCTGCGCAGGGCCATGTTGTTCTGCACGTCCCGGTCCTTTGCGGCCTTCAGGTTGTCGCGCATCCGGGTAAGGGAATGCCCGAGCACGTCCTGTTCCCCGCGCACGATCACAGGGGTGTTGTAATTGCCCTTTCCAATGGCGTCCGCGCTTGCCGAGAGCGAACGGATCGCCTCGATCATGAGGTTGAAGGACCCGGCCATGTGGCCCACTTCGTCCTTGGAAGTCACCGGGATGCCCTCGCGCACGTCGCCTTGGGCCAGTGCGGATGCCGCTTCGGTAACCTCTGAGATGGTGTTCCGCAGGCCGCGCATGATCACAATGGCCATGATGCCCACTGCGCCCACCACGCCCATCAACGCGATCAGCACCGTGAACAGACGCCGTTGCGCAGCGGATGAAATGCCCTCGCTCGCCGCAATGATCGAATTGATGGAGCTGTCCTCCACTTGGCGCATGCGTTGCAGGGTCCTCCCACTGATCTCCCACCATTCGGAAGCTTGCATGCCCAAGCCCGTCATGGTCCGTTTTTCATGGATGGTGCCGATGATGGAGCGCACCAGGCTCACATCGGGCCCCTTGAACGTGCTGTGGAATATCCCCAGTACATCGGGTGTTGCATCCCGCTCAAAGAGCAGCATGTTGGTGTCGTAGAGGGCAATGCGCTCATTGAGTTCCCCGATCTCCGCACTGCTGAAGCCGCCTTTGGCCAATGCACGAAGGACCCGGCTCCGGATATCGCTCAGGACCGACTTTGCATTGAGCAGGCTTTGGTGGGCGAAGAGCTTGTTGTTCGTCTCCGGGTCCATGGCCTGTTTGGACACTTCGTTCAAGTTGCGCAGGAGCTCACTGTCCATGGAACGGTAAACGGCCTCCGCATCCGCGGCGGAAATGTTCCTGCCGTCCACGCGCCTGCGGTAGTTCACCAAGGGCTGCACCACTTCCGCAGGGCGCAGCAACGGGTCGATGCTCAAGTTGGGGTCCTTCAGCCGCGTGATGTAGGCATCGGTTTGGACCCGTGCCAGGTCCAGGAAATTCCCGTTCGGAAGGATGCCCTCCAAGGTAGCCACGCTGACCGCGCTTTCATTCTGAAGGCCGTCCATCACATCCCCGATCACGCGGATGTTGCGCGCCTGCTTGGTCACATAGCCCAGCACATCGCTGCGCTTCAGGCTGGAATCCACCTGCTTGCCGATCAGTAGCACCAGGCCCAGAACCGGAATTCCCAGCGTAATGAGGAATTTGGTCCGGATGGGAAGGTCCGCGAAGCGCCAGGTCATGCGGCACGAAAGTAGTCGCTGCCAACACGCGTGCCCATGGCCTTGCACCGCAGTGCATGATGAATGGGTGCGGTGCCTCTACATTTGGCCGGGCCCGGCACCAACAAGGGCCTCAGGGGTATGGACATGCAATCCAAATTCAAGCTGCTCGCGGAAAAGGAATTGAAAGCCCGGTCGGGGGGCGGGGAAGAACGCATCGCATCCCAGCACGGCAAGGGCAAGCTCACCGCACGCGAACGCGTGGACCTGCTGCTGGACGAAGGTTCGTTCCAGGAACTCGGCCAGTTGGTCACGCACCGCAGCACCCATTTCGGGCTGGACAAACAAGTGTTCCTTGGCGACGGCGTGGTTACCGGCCACGGCACCATCCATGGCCGCACCGTTTACGTCTTCTCGCAGGATTTCACCGTGCTGGGCGGCTCATTGGCGGAAGCCCACGCCGGCAAGATCTGCCGCATCATGGACCTGGCCATGGAGAATGGTGCACCCGTGATCGGCCTCAATGACAGTGGCGGGGCGCGCATCCAGGAAGGCGTGGTGTCCCTGGGCGGCTATGCGGACATCTTCCACCGCAATGTGATGGCCAGCGGCGTGGTGCCCCAGATCAGCGCCATCATGGGCCCCTGTGCGGGGGGAGCAGTGTACAGCCCGGCCCTGACGGATTTCGTGCTGATGGTGGAAAACACGAGCTACATGTTCGTCACCGGGCCCAATGTGGTGAAAACGGTGACCCACGAGAACGTGACCTCCGAGGAACTGGGCGGGGCAATGACCCACGCCTCCAAAAGCGGGGTGGCCCACTTCACGGCTCCGCACGAGCTGGACGCGATCGAACAGCTGCGCAACCTGATGGGCTTCCTGCCCGCCAACTGCGAGGAACGGGCGCCGGCCAAGCCTTATGAACCTGCGGATGAGCGCCGCCCCGAACTGGATTCCATCCTGCCAGAGAACCCCAACCAGCCCTACGACATCCGGCAGGTGATGAACGCGGTGATCGACCCGGGCAGCAGCATGGAAGTGCATGCGGAATATGCACGCAACATGGTGATCGGCTTTGCCCGCGTGGCCGGCGAGGTGGTGGGGTGCGTGGCCAACCAGCCCACGGTGCTGGCCGGTGTACTGGACATCGACGCCTCCATCAAGGCCGCGCGGTTCGTGCGCTTCTGCGATGCCTTCAACATCCCGTTGCTGGTGTTCGTGGACGTGCCCGGCTTCCTGCCCGGCACCGATCAGGAATGGCGCGGCATCATCGACCACGGCGCCAAATTGCTCTACGCCTTCAGTGAGGCCACGGTGCCCCGCATCACCGTGATCACGCGCAAGGCCTATGGCGGCGCCTACGACGTGATGAACAGCAAGCACATCGGCTGCGACATGAACTTTGCCTGGCCCGCCGCGGAGATCGCCGTGATGGGCGCCAAGGGCGCCGCGGAGATCATCTTCCGCAACGAGATCAAGCACGCACCGGACCCGGCGGCCATGCTGGCCGCCAAGGAGAATGAGTACAAGGAGCGCTTCGCCAATCCCTACGAAGCCGCTGCGCGCGGGTACATCGACGAGGTGATCCAACCTTCCGATACCCGGCGCAAAGTGATCGAGTCCTTGCGCATGCTGCGCAACAAGGCCAAGCGCCTGCCCCGCAAAAAGCACGGCAACATCCCGCTATAACCGGTTCAAGGCTTCGGCGCCCCATTGCACCGGGCCTTGGCATTCCCGGCACCGGGCTACATTCGCTGCATGCTCCGCCGCATGCCGCCAACCCGTGGCCCTGTCCTGTGTGCACTTCTTCCACGGCACCTGCCGGTCCTGCTCCTGCTGATGGCGGCCGCAACCACTGCGCAGGCGCAAGGCCCCGGCGCCGCCGCTGTGCTGGCCTTGCCTGCGGACACCGCCAAAGTGCTCAAGCTGTCCGACCTCTGCTACGCATACCGCCGCGTGGATGCCGATTCGGCCATGCAATTCGGAAACGCCGCCCTGCAGCTCGCCTGCAAGCTGCACTTCAAAAAGGGAGAAGCCCAAGCGTGCAATGACCTCGCCATCATCCACATCGACAAGAGTGACTATGAAACGGCGGACAGCCTGTTGCTGCGTTCCCTCGCCTTGCGCACGCTACTGAAGGATTCCGCGGGCATGGCCGCCGTCCACAACAAACGCGGCATCATCTTCCAATCGCGCCTCATGCTGGAGGAAGCACTGGACGAGGACCTCAAGGCGCTGCGGATCTACGAGCGCACCGGGCCGCCCGCGCACGAGGCCACCATCCTCAACAACATCGGCATCCTGCAATTCAATTTGCACCGCCTGCCCGAGGCACTGGCCACGCACCAAGAGGCCGCCGCAATCCGCGAGCGCACCGGTGATGGCGCCGGGCTTGCCCAATCCCGTGGCAACATGGCCAACGTGGAGCTGCAACTGGGGGACACCGCTTCCGCCACGGCCCACCTGAACGCCGCCATTGCCTATTTCCGGGCACACCAACTGATGCCGGAGCTCGCCGTGCAATTGAACAATCTGGCGGGCATCAACATGGCCCAGGGCAACCTGGCCGCGGCGGCTGAACTTTATGGCGAGGCCTTGGCCATCCGCAGGGAAGCCGGGCAGCGCAAGGCCATCGCCTCCTCCATGATCGGCCTGGGCGGCACGCTGCTCCGCCAAGGACGTTACAGCGAGGCCCGGACCACCTTGCTGCAGGCTTTGGCATTGGGCCGGGAAACCGGGGCGCGCAGCGAGCAGCTGCAGGCGTACCTGGACCTCGCACGCCTCCATGCCAAACTGAACCATGGCGACAGCACGTTCCGGTACCAGCAGCACTATGCCGCCTTGAAGGATTCCATCTTCAACGAAGACCTGAACACCCGGCTGGCACAGGCGGAAACGAAGTTCAAGACCGAAAAGAAGGAACGGCAGATCCAAGCGCAGCGGGCGGAGATCGCGGAACTGGAGCGGCGAAGTGAACAACGCAGGTTGTGGCTCTTCACCGCCATGGGGGGCACGGCGTTGGTGGTGGTCACCGCATTGCTCCTGCTCCAGGTGCAGCGCCGAAGGGCGCGCGCCCGGCAGGATGCGCTGATCATCCGTGAACGCGAGGCGGGCTTGCGCGGCGTATTGGCCGCCACCGAGGCCGAACGCAAGCGCATCGCCGGGGAACTGCATGACGGCGTGGGCCAGCAGCTCACCGGACTGTGCTTCAGGCTGGAGGACATCGCCGCTGCCAGCGGCAACGGCAAGCCCGTGAGCCCAGCGGCCGTTACCGCGGCCTTGGCCCTGGCGGATGACGCGGGGAAGGAGGTGCGCCACATCGCGCACGCCATGATGCCGAAGGCGCTGGGCGAGCTGGGCCTGGAACCCGCCATCGCCGATATGCTCGAGCGCTCGCTGGGCCCCACGGGCATCGCGCATGAGTTTGACCGGGCCGGCCTGGGTGCGCGGTTGCCGAAGGACGTGGAGACCGGCGTGTACCGCATTGCACAGGAGCTGGTGCAGAACACCATGAAGCACGCCAACGCACAGCACATCAGCCTGCAATTGCTGGTGAACAAGGGGCACCTGGTGATGATCTACGAGGATGACGGCAAAGGCATGGGCGGGACGGAAGCCGGCGACGGCATCGGCCTGCGCAACATCCGCGAACGCGCCCATGCCCTCCGCGCCACCTTCCACATGGGCAATGGCGACCGGCATGGCGTGCTGGCCACCTTGCGCGTTCCCGTGCGGTGAACGGAGTGTGCGCGCATTTCACCATCTTGCGGGCCCGATGCCACACACGCCATGCTGTCCGAAGATCTCGTCAGGGTCGCGCTGTGCGATGACCACCGCATCATCACCCAAGGGTTGCAATTACTGCTGGCCGGCACACCCGGCGTGGAGTGCGTAGGCACGGCGGACAGCGGAAGGGACCTGTTCTTTCTGTTGGAACACATACCCGTGGACCTGGTCCTGCTGGACCTGGACATGCCTGTGATGGGAGGGACGGAGGTCTTGCGCCGCCTCAAGGAGACCCGTCCCCGCGTGAAGGTGGTCATCCTCACCATGCACGATGAACCCGCCGTGGTGCGCGACCTGATGGACCGCGGTGCGGACGGCTACCTGCTGAAAACCTGCGGCCGCGATGAACTGCTGCGCGCCGTGCAGGCCGTGAAGGACGGAAACCGCCATTTCTCCACGGCCATCACCGAAGGCCTGTTGCGGCAACGGATGGAAAAATCCGTTGGGGACGGGCGGCTGAGGGAACTCACCACCCGTGAGCGCGAAATACTGGGCGCCCTCGCCGAGGGCTTGTCCAACAAGGAGATCGGTGAGCGCCTCTTCATTTCGGCCCGCACCGTGGACACCCACCGCAGCAACTTGATGAAAAAGTTGGGCGTGCACAACGTGGCGGGCTTGGTGCGCCTGGCCATGGCCGAAGGGTTGGTGAAGTAGGCTGCAACGCAAAGGCCGACCCAATTGATCGGCCTTATTTCTTCCGCTCGAACGGATCACTGCGCCACTTTCACCGCCCGCTTCACCACCACGGCCCCATCCAGCAGGTACGTGCAGAAGTAGGTGCCTGATGCCAGCTTGGCGGTGTTCCATTCATAGGTGTATGCACCAGCTTCCGCCTGCTCCTCGCGCTACGCGCCCATGGGCTTGCCGTCGCTGGTGCTTATGGAAAGGCTCACCTTGCCCGCTTGTGGTACAAAGTAGTTAAGCGTGGTATGGTCCGTGAAGGGATTGGGCTGGATCACCAAGCGTTGCTCCTGTACATTTTCCACGGCGATTGCGCTTTTCATGCCGTCACCGACAGGCACCATGCCGGGGTTGGAGGCGCAGCATTGGTCAAGTTGTTGCTGCATGGTGGCAATCTGTTGTTGTTGCTGCTGAATTGCACCGATGAGGTAAGGTACGAAGCCCGCATAATTCACCGCCTTGTATTCAACCACAGGGGTCACCTCCACGCCGGCGCTGTTCGTAGTTGCTTCAACCCTGGTATCCTGCACCAAAGCTGGAACCACGGTCGCCACTTCCTGCGCCACTAATCCAACCTGCTGTCCTGTAGGAAAATTCATCTGCGGGTATGCATCAACCAAGTAGTCGTACTGGTGAGGCTGCAACTGCATGATGACCGACATGGGATCATCCAAAGGCTGAACATTGGTCTTGAACTGTGTGTCGCTAGCAACGAAAATCCCGTTCACATAATACCCCGTACCTGTGGCATTCACATTGCCTGCAAAATAGCCCGCCCAGTTGGTGGTACCGTTGGAGGCCTTGCCATACACGCCGTAATTCGTGCTGCCATCCTGCCCCCAGCCGTACACACCATAGCTATTCGTGATCGTGCCGCCGCCGGACGATTTACCGTATACCCCATACGCATCTGTGATGGAACCACCGGTTTGGCTGATTGTTTCCCCGTATGCTCCGCATGACGTGCTGAGCACACCGTTCATAGGGCCATAGGCTTGGCCGCTTGTTCCATGAAGCAGGCTGGCTGTGCCGTCCAATGGAGCTGCAAAGGCCCTGCCAAACAACCCATATCCGCTGCCGTCCACGTCGTGTACCTCGCCACGGACACCATCCACGAACTCCAAGCTGCCGCCGGATTGAGGTATAACTGTACTGAAAACCCCGTGCTGCCACCCTGTCGTGGAACCTTTAAGTTCCACATATACACCTCCGGGCACAGCCATGTCCGCGTAGGAGTGCTTAACCACCAACTTGTAGCTGGGCACCTGTGTACCAATGCCTACCAACCACCGGCTGTCAGGGCAATTGCCGTT
>CALMYC010000048.1 GCA_937873385.1 uncultured Flavobacteriales bacterium
GTCGACCCGCACCAGCTTGCGGTCCTTCCAGTGCTCCAGCGGGCGCAGGGTTTCCAGCGTCTGCTTGCGGTCCCAAGGGCATTTGGCCCGCAGGTCATCCATGATGTTCAGAAGGCGTTCAAAGGCTTGCAGGCGCGGATCCATGGTGCAAGTGTAGGCACACCTGTGGCTGGGGATGGCGATCCGCCAAAAGCGGCCGCACACCGGTCCCTGGCGTTCACAAGGTGTTTGCGACGTTGGCAGGAGCCGGTTCCGCCTGCACGGCATCCATCGTTTCCGGGGCAAACAGGTCCGTGGCCAGGCGGGCATCATGGCCGTACACATCATCACGGAAATTCAACCTTCCAAGCCGGTCTTCCCAAGCTGTGAAGTAGCCGATCACCACCGGTACCGGCGGCCGCACCTTTACAAATTGTTCCTTGTCCGCATGCATGGCCTTGCCGATGTTCGCGGGTGTCCATGCACTGTCATTGCGCAAGAGGTACTCAGCCAGCCGCTTGGGTTCCGCCAGGCGGATGCAGCCATGGCTGAAGGCACGCTGTTCCGGAAGGAAACGGCCTTTGGACGGTGTGTCATGGAGATAGATGTCGTACGAGTTCGGGAAGAGGAATTTGACCAGCCCCAGTGAATTGTGGCTTCCTGGCCGTTGACGGACTGAATACCCGGCACCGGTCGTGGTTGCCCAGTCAATGCTGCCCGGCGGTACCACTTGCCCTGCGCGCACCACCTCCATTTGCTGGCGCGCCAGGTAATTGGTGTTGCGGCGCATGGCCGGGATGATCTCATTGCGCAGGATGCTTTTCGGAACGTTCCAGTATGGCGCGAACACAATGTTTGACAATTCGCCACTGAAGATCACGGTACGTGTGGCCACAGCGCCCGTCACGACTTTCATGCTCCATGCCTCATGGCCATCCTCGTACACATGCAGGCGGAATTCCGGGATGTTCACCATCAGGTAGTTCTTGGGCGGATCCGGGTTCACCCAGCGCAGGCGCTCCATGTTCAGCAGGATGGTACGGATCCGTTGGGCAATGGGCACGTTCAGTGCCGCCATTGTCGGTGGATCCGGGAATCCCGCGGGCTTCAGCCCATGGCGCTCCTGGAAATTCACCAATGCCTTGTACAGCGCACTGTCCATGTGGCTGTCCGGTACATCATCGGTCAGGTCGCCAAGCAGGTAAAGGCGGTGTCGCACAATGCGCAATTCATCCAGTGAATCACCCATGGCCAACTTGGCCGGGATCGGTCCGATGGCAGACCATGGGCTTTGGGCTTCGGCATGGTAATAGCGCTGCAGCCATGCTTTGAGCAGGCGGTACTGGGGATGCACGGGCTCGATGGAGGTGAGGTCCGTGCGACCGGCCACCAAGGAATCCAGCAGCATGGTATAATTTTTCTTCATCCGGGGGATGTACCAGCCCAGCTCGCGCAGGTCACCCTGTACATGGCCACCGTATTCCTTGGCCGCCATCAGGAAGAACTGCCCCGTAAGGCCCAGCTCCACAGCCAACCGCGTGCTGTCCCCCAGCGTTGGATCCGCTTTGGCCTGGTCCACCAGGACCCTCCAGGCATCCGGCCGTGTGGCGTTGGTGTCCGAAGGATCCAGTAGGCTGAGCATGGCTTCGGCCGTGGGAGCCAGGGTGTCTCCGGAAAACCAGGCATATTGATAATTCCGGGACAGATAAAAATCCAGCATGGCGGTTGAATCCGCCTGGAATTGTGGATGGCCTGCCAGGAACCGGGCCAGGTCCATCGAATCCAGCTTGAGCACCGTGTACGGCTTGGGCGTTTCAAACACCGCATTGATCCGCTCGGCTTCCTGTGCCACAGTACGGACCGGTTTCTCCTTGTTGCCGCAGGATGCTGCGAACAAAGCCGTGATCAACCAACAAGCCGAAATTGAAGACCTCATGGAACGGGATCAAATGGAGGCAAAGGTCGCAAGCAACGGGGCAACCCACCACCTACTTCGCGAACACGTAGAGCAGCTGCCCTTGCAGCAGGTCGATCAGCTTGGGCATCACCTCCGGCGCCACGGCCGGGCACCCGAAGCTGCGGCCCAGGCGGCCGTGCTTGGCAATGAAATCGGCCCCCACGTAGTCGGCGGCGTGCATAATGATCTCGCGGCTTTCCGCGGCGGAATTCACCCCGTCATCAAGCCCTTGAAGCAGCAATGCATCGCCATGTTTGGGACTGAGGATCTTGCGTCCCACCTGGTAGAGCCCTTTACTGGTCTGCAAGGACCCGCTCGTGTTGCTGACCGCAGTGCAAAGGAGATCACCGGAATTCCTCCCGTGGGCCACCCAGGTGCGCAACAACAACTTGCGCGAACCAAGGTCGATGATGAAGAGGCGCTTCTCCGTGGAAGGCCGGGTCATATCGGCCACGGCCAGTACGTGGCAGCCCGCGTGGTGGGCCGACCTGCTTTGCATGGCCGCACGGAATGCATCCAGCCCCATGACACCTTCCAGGCCACATTCCGCAAAGAGCAGGTCCGCTGAGGATGTTGCATCCGCAGGTGGTGCCGATAGCGCGATCGGGGCCCCGGCAGGTGCTTCCGCAACGATGGGCGGGCTTGACATCACCGCGAGAAAGAGGAGGAAGGCAAGCATTGGAGGGTCGCGAAACTAACGGCAGGTACCGATCATCCTTGCCTACGTCGACAGATGGGTGTTGGTTGCCGTCCATTGGGCTTCGGCCCCCCATGAACCGGGCTGGAAAATAAATTTGACCAATGCGTTTGACCAATTAGTCAAACCAATTACCTTTGCGCCCCCAAATGGAGGAATTGACCGAACCTGAACTGCGCATCCTGGAAGCCGCCCGCAAGGTGTTCGAGCGGGATGGCTACGCTGGGGCACGCATGCAGCACATTGCCGACGAGGCCGGCATCAGCAAGGCCTCCCTGCACTACTACTTCCGCAGCAAGGAGAAGCTCTTCGAGCGCATTTTTGATGCGTACATCAAGCGCGTCATCCCCCTGTTCAGCACCTGGCAGGACGATGGCGACAACTGGCAGCCCAAGGTCCGCAAATTCATGCTGGACTGGATGGAGGTGTTCCGCGAAACACCCATGCTGATGATCGTGCAGGAGTTTGCCAGGGATCCCGCCAAGATGGAGGACTACTGGACCTTGAAACGAAAGAAGCCCAACGCCTTTGTGGTGTATTACGAACGCCTGCGCAAGGACGGACTGGTGCGCGACACCGATCCGAAAGTGTTCGCCCTGGCCATGCACGCGCTGTGCGCCTACCCGTACATGAACAAAGGCATGATGATCGGTGCACTCCGCCTGAAGCCTGCGGAATATGAGGCATACATGACCACCTATGTTGACCAAGCCGCGGAGATCATCATCCGCTCCATGAAAAAATGAACCGCTTGCCATCCACCCTCCTGCTTCTGCTGGCAGCCCATGCGCTCTCGGCACAAAGCACCATCACCTTGGAGCAAGTGCGCCTAGCCGCGCTTGCCCACGCGCCTGCCACGATGGACAAACAGCTCCAATTGGATGCGGGCGGTCTGCGTGCCAAAAACGTGAACAATGCCTGGTTGCCCCAGGTGAAGGCCGTGGCCCAAGGAACCTACCAGAGCGAGGTCACCGAGTTCGACCTGAGCGCGTTGGGCTTCCCGGCCATCACCATTTCGCCGGACCAGTACCATGCCGGGCTTGAAGTGCAACAGACCCTCTATGAATTCGGCGCCACCAAGGCCCGGCACGACTTGACCCTCACCCAGGCACAAGCGCAGGCCGCACAGAGTGATGTGGACCTGCTGAACCTTACCCAACGCATCGATCAGCTCTATGCCAACCTGCTGCTGCAACAGGCCAATTTGAAGATCCTGCATTCGCGTGCCGGCGACATCCAGGCGCGGCTCGATCAGGTTTCCTCCGCCGTGCGCAATGGCGTCTCGCTACGCAGCAATGAGGAAGTGCTGAAGGCCGAGGCATTGGCCACGCAACAGCAGATCGTCACCACGCAAACCGCGATCGCGCAGACCGTGGGCGCACTCTCCACGTGGGCGGGCCTTTCGTTGGACACCACCATGACCTTCGCACTTCCGCAGACCCCGGCGCCAATGGGCATGGGCACACGCCCCGAGCTGCGCGCCTTCCAACTGCAAAAGGCCGGCAGCGACCTGCAGGCCAAACTGGTGAAAAAGGCCAACCTCCCCCACCTCGCCGCCTTCGGCAACGGCTACTACGGCAGGCCCGGCTTCAACTTTCTCAACAACGACTTCCGGCCCTACGGCATTGTGGGCGTAGGGCTAAACTGGAACATTGCCGGCTACTACACGCAAGGCAGGCAGCTCAAGGAGAATGAGATCCAGCAAAAACTGATCGACGACCGCAAGCGGCTCTTCGAGATGCAACAAGCCGCGGACCTGGACAAGGAGGAGAAGGAGATCACGAAGCTGGACCGGCTCGCCGAACTGGATTCAGCCATCGTGGAGAGCAAAACCTTCGTGCGCAAGTCCGCCGCGAGCCAACTGGAGAACGGCGTGATCACCGCGCAGGACTACGTGACCTACCAGAACGCGCAGGACCAGGCCAAACTGAATTTGGAGCTGCACCGCATCCAGGCCGTGATGGCCCGCATCGACCACCAACTCACACAAGGCAACTGATCCGCACAGCGGAAGAACACTATGGCAACACAGGAAGCAAAAAAAGAGAAGAAGGCCAACCCAAAGCGGAAAAAGCTGCTGATCGGGCTGGGCGCAGCGGCGGTGATCGTCGCGGCCATCTTCATCATTCTCGGCATCGGGCATGAGAAGACCGACAATGCACAGATCGACGGCAACATCACCCCTGTTCGCGCCAGCGTGAGCGGATACGTGGATGCCGTGCTCTTCCAAGACAACCAACAAGTGAAGAAGGGCGACACCTTGGCCATCATCCGCAGCAACGACTACGCCGCGATGGTGGCCCAGGCCGAGGCGGGACTGGCCAACGCCCAGGCCACGCTCGCCGCCGCCAAGGCCGGGCTGAACATGGCCGACCAGAACGCGCAGGCCAGCGCCCTCAGCAGCCTCGCCTCCAAGGAGACGGTCACTTCCGCCGAAACGCGCCTCTGGAAAGCCCAACAAGACATGGCCCGCGTGAATGCCATGGCCAAGGACAATGCCGCCACGCCGCAGCAGGTGGATGCCCTGAAGGCCGAAGTGGACGTGGCCAAGGCCCAGCTGGAAATGGCCCGCAAACAGACCGATGCCGCCCAAGCCCAAGCCAGCGGATCACGCTCGCACGCCAAGGCCCAGGAAGCCCAGATCGCCTTGGCCGAAGCCCTGGTGGCCCAGCGCGAAGCCGAAGTGAAGCTCGCCCGGATCAAGCTCGGCTACACGGTGATCACCGCGCCCTTTGATGCCATCATCAGCAAGAAATCGGTGGAGCCGGGGCAGTACCTCTCCGTGGGCGCGCCAGTCTGTGCCGCCGTCGACCTGCACGACATTTGGATCACCGCCAACTTCAAGGAAACGCAACTCACGAACCTCCGCCCCGGCCAGCCGGTGAAAGTGGAAGTGGATGCCTATCCGGACCTCAAGCTCACCGGCCACGTGGCCTCTTTGGGCGGAGCCACCGGTGCGCGGTTCTCGCTGCTTCCTCCGGACAATGCCACCGGCAATTTCGTGAAAGTCACACAGCGCCTCAGCGTGCGCATTGAACTGGATCCCGCCAAGGACACCAGCGCCCTTCTCGCACCCGGCCTTAGCGTAGTGGTTGACGTGAACACAAAAGGGTAAGGCATGGCGCAGGCACACACTGAGGAGCGCGTGGCGGAGTACCCGCCGGGCATGGCGCGCACCATGGTGGTTACGGCCGCCATCATCGCGGCCATGCTGCAGCTCATTGACATCAGCATCGTCAACGTTTCGCTGCGGGAAATAGCGGGCAGCATCGGCGCCACCACCGTGGAGATCGCATGGGTGGTCACTGCATACGCGGTGAGCAACGTGATCATGATCCCGTTGGCCGGCATGTTCAGCGACCTCTTCGGCCGGCGCAACTACTTCACGGCAAGCATCATCATCTTCACCGTGGCCTCGGCGTTCTGCGGCATGTCGCACACGCTGAACGAGATCATTGTCTGGCGCTTCATTCAAGGGCTCGGGGGCGGCGGGCTGCTGACGTCCGCACAGACCATCATCGTGGGCGCCTATCCACCGGAAAAGATCAGCATGGCCAACGCCATCTTCGGCATGGGCGTGATGATCGGCCCCACGCTCGGCCCCACCCTTGGCGGATGGCTCACGGAAAGTTTCAGTTGGCATTGGATCTTCCTGGTCAACATTCCCGTGGGCATGCTGGCCGGCTTCCTTTCGTGGAACTACGTGCATGACCGGCCAGGTGCGGTAAAACCGAAGAAGATCGACTATTGGGGCATCGCGTTCCTGGTGATCGGCGTAAGCACGTTGCAGTATGTGCTGGAAGAAGGCGCGAAGGATGACTGGTTCAACAGCCCGCTGATCACCACGCTGAGCATTATTTCCGCGCTGGGCCTCATCCTGTTCGTGTGGTGGGAATGGAATACCGCGCACCCGGCGGTGAACGTGAAGTTGGTGATGGAAGGCAACATGCCCATCGGTGCCGTGCTGAACGCCGTGCTGGGCCTGGTGCTCATGGGCACAGTGTTCGTCTTCCCGCTCTTCGTGCAGATCGGCCTGGGCTGGACGCCGCTGATGACCGGCATGTTCATGATCCCCGGCGCCATCGCCACCGGCATCTCCATGGGGCTGGTGGGCCGCTGGCTCACCAAGGGCGTGGACCCGCGGCTGATCATGGGCACGGGCATCGTTATCGTGTTCACCTTCGCCTACATCATGGGCCGCAGCTCGCCCGGCAGCAGCGAGGGCAGCTTTTTTTGGCCGTTCATCCTGCGTGGCGTGGGCATGGGCATGATGATGGGCCCCATCCTCACCATCTGCCTGCAAGGCATGAAGGGTGCGGACATCGGGCAGTCCGCAGGCATTACCAACATGATCCGCCAGATCGGCGGCGCCGCCGGCATCGCCGGGCTCAACATCTTCCTCACCGACCGCAACGCCGTTCACAACAACGCCCTGCTGGCCCACGTGAACATCTACGACCCCGCCACGCAGGACCGCCTCGCCGGCATGACCGGCAATTTCATGGGCGATGGTTATTCCATGGACCAAGCGCAGGCCATGGCCTACCGCCTATTGGACCTCACCGTGTGGAAGCAGTACAGCCTGATCTCCTACAACGACGTTTTCCTGTTGGTGGGCGTGCTCACGTTGGCCTGCCTGCCCCTGGTGTTCTTCGTGAAGTACAAGAAGCCGAAAGCGGGAACGAAGGTGGAGATGGTGCATGAGTAGGGTGTGCGATCGGCTGCGGTCAGCCTTCCACGCTCCACTTGGCGAACTGATCCATTTCCGGCAGGCAATTGCCCGCGATTGACCAATTTCTTTCTCCAGCAGGGCCTTCGCTTCGAGACCCCGCAGTTGATTGAAGGCTTGGATGCATCCATTTGATGGCTCATGGAAGACATCGGACCGAAGGGGCCCGGAGACGGTGATCTTGCAAAAGAGCAAGCTCCGCGATCCGATCAACACGAGGTCCACTACGCGCCCTGCGGAACCGTGGGGAGCAACTTTCCCCGGTCAATGCAGGTCCCGGTTGCTTGGCGCGGAACAAGTGGCCCATGCGGATGTGTGCGCTTGTGGGGGCTGCAGGATGCCGCCCAGGGCATCAAGGTCCCGTCCCAACGCGGGCGGCATGGAGTGGTTCTTCAGTTTCTCCACAAGATCTCCGCCATAGCTTGCACCCATGAAGGTGTTGGTCATTGAGGATGAACCGGAGCTGAGACGTGCCATCCGGGGCTATTTGCAGGAGGAAGGCCACTTGGTGGAATCAGCCAACGACTTTCCCTCCGCTTTGGAACGTGCCCATCTGCACGCCTATGATGCCATGCTGGTGGACATCACCCTGCCGAAGGGGAACGGACTGGACATTGTACGCGCCGTGCGCAAGGCGAACATTGCATGCGGCATCATCATCATCTCCGCGAAGGATTCCGTGGATGACAAGGTGCTCGGATTGGACCTCGGGGCGGACGATTACCTGCCCAAACCCTTCCACTTGCCCGAACTTGTGGCCCGGCTGCGTGCATTGGTACGCAGGAAACAAGCTGGTGGCCAGATGGCGATCACCATCGGCAACCTCAAGGTGATCCCGGAGGACAAACGGGTGGAAGTGGACGGCAAGCTGTTGGACATCACCGCCACGGAGTTTGAGCTTCTGCTGTTCCTGGTGGTGAACAAGGAACGGGTGCTTTCGCGCAGCGCAATACTGGAGCACGTATGGGGCGACCTCGCGGAGCGCATGGACCGGGACGATTTCCTTTATGCACACATCAAAAACCTGCGCAAAAAATTGGCGTCCCGGGGTGCTGCCGAGCTGATCCAGACCATTTACGGCATTGGATACCGCATTAGTGACCGCGCATGAGGCTCCTGCAACGCACGGCGCTTTACCAATCCTTGTTCGCCCTGCCCTTGGTGGTGCTCGGCACGGCCATCGGCTATGGCATCGTGCGGCATTCGGTGAACCGGGAAGTGGACGAACAACTGGATGACCACGCGAAACTGCTTCAGGAACAGCTGAGCCACGGCGGCGCGGTCGTCGCATTCCCGGCGCCTGGCGTGCGGGTGCGGGTGGCTCCAGGCCCACTGGTGGCCGTGCAGTTCGCGGACACGGTTGTCTACGATGCGTTGGAGGCGGAGGACATCCCCTGGCGCATCGGCCGATTTCCCGCCACCCTGGCGGACGGCAGCGCCGCGACCATCACGATCGGACGTTCGCAGTTGGAAACCGACGAACTCGTGGCCAGCATCGCCCTCAGCATTGCCGCCGTATTGATCTTGTTCTCGCTGTGCACACTGATGCTGTACCGGTGGTTGTCCGGACGCTTGTGGCGGCCGTTCCATGCCAACCTGCAGGCCATGGAGCAATTCCGCCCCGACGGCCCCGCCCCTGCGTTGGCCGCCTCGAACGTGGATGAATTTGCCGGTATGGCCCGGGCCCTTGGCGGCATGATGGACAACATGCGACGGGACTATACCGCGCAGAAGCATTTCACCGAACAGGCCGCGCACGAACTCCGCACCCCGCTCGCCATCTTGCAGGGCAAGCTCGATCAATTGATCCAATCACCAAACATGGCTGAACGGGAGGCCGGGCTGATCCAAGGCATGTTTGTTGCTGCCGACCGGATGGTACGGACGATCAAGGACATGCTGCGCCTGGCCAAGGTTGGCGAACTGCATCCCCCTGAAGTGGTGGACTGGCCGAAACTTTTCCATGAGGAGCTTGAATTGCTCAAGGACCCGATCGCGATCCTTCACCTCTCCGTAAAGACCAACTGGACGGAAAATTGCCTGGTCAAGCTTTCACCCCTTCAGGCTCAAGTGCTGGTTTCCAACCTGCTGCGCAACGCTGTGCAGCACAACATGCACGGCGGGTCAGTGCACATCACCACTACCCGCGATGCGGTCACCGTGCGCAATACGGGCCCCATATCCGGGGTGGACCCCTCCGGCCTTTTCCAACGGTTCGCCAAGGGTGACCCATCAGGCCCCTCCGCAGGGCTGGGCCTTAGCATGGTACAGGAGATAGCGGAACACAACGGATACAAGGCAACTTATGTCATACGGGATGGGCAGCATGTGCTTTCCTTCGGCCGCGGATGACCTGCATGGAAGACTTCAGGATCTCGCCAGGATCAAGCAGTCCATTTGCACTGAACCAACACACCCAAGCCATGAGAACGCCCTTGATCGTCCTATCCCTTGTAGCCCTGAACGCAGCTGCCTGCGGCCAAAAAGTAAGCGAAGCCGATGTGCCCCAACCAGCAAGGGCGGCTTTCATGAAACAGTTTCCCAACGCCGAACATGCTCGATGGGAAATGGAAACGAAAACGGAATTTGAAGTGAACTTCAAGCAAGGTTCCCAAGCCATGAGCGCCACTTATGGCACTGCCGGCAATTGGTTGGAGACCGAAAAGGACATCAAGGCCGCCACCCTTCCCGAAGCGGTGCGCAACACCTTGGCCAACCAGTACGCAGGCTATGAGGTGAAGGCCCTTTCGCATGTTGAGAACCCCCAGGGCACCTGTTACGAGGCGGACCTGGAAAAGGGAGGGAAATCCATGGAGGTTGTTTTCAAGCTGGACGGAACCGTGCTGAAGGAAAACATGGAAGAGCACGACAACGATGAAGAGGGTGACTAGTTGGAGCTTCCGGTTGGAATGAGCGCCATGCCCTGCAATGCCATCCCCTCCGCCACGGAAGCCGCACGGCATTCCGGGTCGGGTGTATGCTGGGGGGGCATGTCCCTTCTGCTGGCCTTGCTGCCGGTTTTTGCCGGGGTACGGCTCAATGCCCAAACCAGGAGCTTGGACGATTTCCTGCGTACCGCCCAGGTCAACAACCCTCTCCTTGGGAACCGGTCCTTTCAACTGGCGGCATTGACCTTGGACAGTGAGGAAGTCCGGGCTGCGCACGGGCCGCAAGTGGGCGCCAATGGGCAATTCCTCTATGCGCCGTACGGTGCACATTGGGGCTATGATCCCGCCATCACCAATGGCGGTTTGTACGCTGCCGTGCTGGGCGCCTCCATTCCCATCTTTACGGCTGGGCGCAAGCAGGCAAGCCTGGATTCCATCGCAGTGCTGGGCAGTACCGTGCTGAACGGTACCGAAGGAAGCTTGATGGAGTTGCGCCAGCAGGTCACGGACCTGTATATCAATACATTTTCCGATCAGCGTGCGTTGGCTGAAGCGGCCCAGCGAAGCGTCCTGCTGGAAGCCGAGGATCGTGTGCTTACCCGGTTGGCCGGGCAAGGCATCTACCAGCAGGTGGATGTGGTGAACCTGCGGGTGAACGCCCAGGCACAGCGGATCGCAGTGCGCAAGGCAAAGGCCCTGTTGCGCAATGACCTCCTGTCCCTGAATGCGCTGTGTGGCATTGTGGATACGTCCTTGGTCACCCTCGCCCCCCTGGGTCTGGCCGCCCCTGTGGGCTTTGACCCTTCCACCTCGCCCAGGCTCCGCCAATTCACCATGGACAGCATAGCCAACGCCATCGCCGACCGCCAAGTGGACTTGAACTATCGCGCACGGCTCAGCGCGGTGGGCGATGCCGGGCTCAATGCCGTTGCCATCAGTGGGGCCACAGACCATTTCGGGGCCAGCGCCGGCCTCAATCTGAGCGTGCCGATCTATGATGGCAACCGGCGCCGTACCCAACATGGGAAGATCGCACTGTTTGAAAAGGGCCGCCGTGCCCAACAGGACTTCTATGCCGTGCAGGTCCGTTTGCGCCATGAACAACTCGAGCAGGCCCTGGGGAATGCCGATTCACTCCTGGCCGGAACACAGCGCCAGTATGCGGATGAGGTAAAGCTCATCGACCTGTACCGCGTTGAACTGGAGCATGGACTGGTACGGCTCACGGACCTCTTCCTGGTGCTGGAGAACCACGCCCGCACCACCGCCGACCTGATCCAGGCAGAGGCGGAGCGTTCCCGCATCATCAACGCCCTCATCCACCTGCAATGATCCACGTGCATCGCTTCCCCACCTCCGCTTTACTGGCGGTGATGCTCCACGCATGCGGACCGGGCAACGATCAACCCGCGGCTGAACTAGGTGCAGGCCGCACCCCGGTCACCGTGACGCACGTGGTGAACGGCCCGATCGAGCGTTCGGTGTTGCTCAATGCCACCTCACGCTTTTTGCGCACCAACGCCGTCCGCTCCACCGTTTCCGGCAGGATTGAACGCAACTTCAGTGCATTGGGCGACGTGCTCAGCAACAACCGCCAGCCGCTGCTCAACCGCGCGGCGCAAGGCGGAGGCTACCCGCTGGGTTCTGTCTTTAAGATCGTCACCATGGCAACCGCGCTGGAGACCGGGCTGTTCAAACCCGAGGATCAGTACGACTGCCAGTACACCTTCACCGACCTGCCGGGCTACACACTGTACGATTGGACTTTTGATAGAAATTGCCGCCCAGCGGCATCTTGAACCTGCCACAGGGTCTGATGCGCTCCTGCAACCCGTGGTTCTACCACATCGGCCTGGTGCTCTCGCAGAACAGCAAGGCCGCCGAACTGACCAAGATGGCGCGCGCCTTCGGGTTGGGCGTGCCGACCGGCATCGACCAGGTGGCCGAATCGGATGGCAACATGCCCGACCCCGAATCGGATGAGGTGGCGGTGCAAATGGCCATCGGACAGGGGCAGATGCTGGTCACACCGCTGCAGGTGGCGGATATGATCGCCGCGGTGGGCAACGGCGGCACGCTGTACCGGCCGCAGGTGGTGGAGAAGATCGTGGACCCGGACGGCAACCCGGTGTACCAGTTCAAGCCGGAGGTACGCAATAAACTGCCCGTCTCCGTGGATACGCTGACCCTCATCCAGGACACCCTGCGCCAGGTGGTGGTCAACAGCCGGGGTACCGCCGTACGGGCCTTCTCCGGGCTGGCCATCCCGGTCTACGGCAAGACCGGCACCGCCCAGACCGGCACGGGCAACCCGCCGCATGCCTGGTTTGCCGCCTACACCAACGCCGGGCGTGAAGACAAGCCGGATATCGCTGTGGCGGTGATCGCCGAATTCGCTGGCGCGGGCTCGGAAGTGGGCGCGCCGATCGCCCGCCGGGTGATCGAAGCCTACTTCCTGGGGCAGCCGCAGCGCGTCTACCCCTGGGAAGCCCGGTTGAACGTCACCCGCACCCCCACACCCGAAGTG
>CALMYC010000049.1 GCA_937873385.1 uncultured Flavobacteriales bacterium
TACGCCTACGCGGCGGACTGGCTGGAGTCCTACGCCGCCGGCTACCCGATCTCCGACCACGCCGACCGGTTCCTCGTCGACCAGGTCCTCCTCGGGCTCGCGGCCGACCTGGGGGCCAACGCGAAGGCGCTGCGCAGCGCGGCGTTCAGCCTGTCGAACCCGTCGGCCACCCGTGTGTACAGGGCATCATCACCATGGAACACCTCATAGCCGCCCACCGGCTCAAAGCCGATCTCGCCATCGCCCAATGTTCGGCGAAGTTCCTGAAGCCCGCGCCACCGTTCATCCATACGATGCAGCGCGGCCTGCTCCCCGATCTCGTCCATGTCCCGCAACAGCTCGCTGGGGCTTCCAAAGCAGGCGAAACCGGCATTTTTTACACTGGCCCCGGAGGGATGGGGGCCGCGCTCAAGCACCAGTACACGGGCCCTAGGATGGCTGCGTTTGTAATGCAGTGCCGTGAACAGGCCCGTGATGCCTGCCCCAACCACCGCCAACCCATATTTGCCACCGAAAGCGGTGCGTTCCCAAATGCTGAGCATGCTGAATTGTGCGTTCCTGAAAATTGCCGCCCGCCAAAGATGTCCTAAATTGCGGCTTCGTCCGATGGACCCCGCAAGCAAGACCTGCATCGCCGTGCCCCGTCCGTACCCCTTGTTCCGGCATTTGATCGCCCTGTTCCTCCTGATGCTGTCCGGCACCGCCGCGCAAGCCCAGATGGACAATGTTTACGTGTACGGCACGGTGAAGGACTATACCACCGCCAAGAAGTTGGACGGCGTAACGGTCACGGTATTCAAGGATGGCACCAAGTTCGCCTCCGTGGTCACAAGTGCCAACGGCAAGTATGAGTATAACCTGGATTATGGCTACGAATACAAGCTATTGTTCGAAAAACCCGGCATGGTGGGCAAGAACGTCACCATCAACACCCGCAGTATCCCGGAGGAGCAGCGCGTGGGGGGGTTGGCGATGAACGTTGAAATGACCCTGTTCACGGACATCCCGGGCATCGACTACACCATTTTGCAGCAACCGATCGGCAAGTCCAAGTACGACCCCGGCACGCAAATGCTGGCGTGGGACCTGCAATACACCGAGCAAATGCGGGCCGAACTGGACCGACTGCAGAAGGAATACGACGAAAAGAAAAAGCGCGAAGCCAATGCCGACGAGGCATTCAATAAACTGATGGACCAGGGCACCACGGCCATGGGAGCCAAAGACTACAAAAAGGCCGTGCAGAGCTTCACGGATGCGTTGGGGCTGAAGCCCGCCGACCCCATTGCCAAGGCCAAGCTGAGCGATGCCCAGATGCGGGTAAATGAACAGAACGCCGCCGAGGCCAAAGAGAAACAATATGCGGACCTGATCAAAACGGCGGACGGGCTTTTTGGCAAGAAGAGCTATGACGAAGCCAAGGCCAAGTACACGGAAGCTGCGGCCATCAAGGACCAGGAGACCTACCCCAGGCAGAAGATCAAGGAATGCGACGCCTTCCTGGCCGACCTGGCCAAAAAAGCGGAGGCGGACAAGAAGACCAAGGAACTGAATGACAAGTACAACGCTGCCGTGGCCGCCGGTGACGGGGCTTTCAAGGCCGCGAAGTATGAAGAGGCCAAGGCCAAGTTCACCGAAGCGGCCGGGTTGAAACCAGCGGAAAAGTATCCACCTGAGCAGCTCGCCGCCATTGCCGCCAAACTGGATGAACTGGCCAAGAAAGCTGAGGCGGACAAGAAAGCAGCCGAGCTGGAAGCCAGTTACAATGCGGCGATCAAGGCGGGTGATGATGCCTTCAAGGCCGCCAAGTACGAAGATGCAAGAGGCAAGTACACGGAGGCCTTGGGCATTAAACCCAAGGAGAAATACCCCACGGACCAACTGGCCGCCATCGACAAGAAATTGGCGGAGCTTGCAGCAAAGGCGGATGCGGACAAAAAGGCCGCTGAACTGGAGGCGAAGTACCAGGCAGCGATCACGGCCGGCGACGATGCCTTCAAATCAGGCACCTTTGAAACGGCCAAGACCAAGTACAACGAAGCGTTGGGCTTGAAGCCGAAGGAGAAATATCCCACGGACCAGCTTGCGGCGATTGAAAAGAAGTTGGCTGAATTGGCCGCCAAGGCTGAAGCAGACAAGAAAGCCGCGGCCCTGGACGCTAAATACCAAGGCATCGTGGCTGAGGCGGAGGACCTCTTGACCAAGGCAAAATATCCGGAGGCAAAAGCCAAGTTCCAGGAAGCGCTGACCGTAAAGCCGGGCGAAGCCCACCCCAAGGAGCGGATCGTGGAGATCGATGCCAAGGTCGCGGAGCTGGCACGGAAGGCGGACGAGGCGAAAAAGCAGGCGGAGCTGGATGCCAAGTACGGCGCGTTGATCGCCAGTGCGGACAAGAACTATGACGCGAAAAGGAACAGTGATGCGCTGAACGATTACAAGGATGCATCCGCGCTTAAACCGGATGAACAATACCCCAAGGACCGGATCGCAGCCATCAACGCCTTGCTGGATGCCAAGGCCAAGGAACAAGCTGAGAAGGAACGGTTGGCCCGTGAACAACAGGACAAGGACAAACAATTCAATGCCCTGGTGGCACAGGCGGACAAGGATTTCAAGGAAAAGGGCTACGCGGCTGCGGCAAAGGGCTATACTTCCGCACTGGAAGTGAAGCCCGGGGAGAAGCACCCCACGGACCGCTTGGCGGAGATCAATGCATTGCTGGCCGATCAAGCCGCAGCCGATAGCGCGAGGGCTGCAAAGGAGGCGGCGGACAAAGCGGCGGCGGCAGACATCGAATCCCGTTACAACGCGGCCATCGCCAAGGCCGATCAAGCATACAACAACCAAAGCTACGAGGCTGCAAGGGAAGGATACACAGAGGCGCTGGCTGTGAAGCAGGATGAGAAATACCCGAAGGACCGGCTGAAGGCGATCGAGAAAGCCATTGCGGACCAGTCGGCGGCGGCGAAGGCCGCTGCTGATGAGGCGGAAAGGCAGCGCTTGGCCGATGAGGAGCGCCGAAAGCGCGAGCAGGCCGCAGCGGATTCGGCGCAAGCGGCATTGAATGGCGCCATGCAGGAGCGGGACCGCATGAAGGCACTGGATGCCCAGTACGCCCAAACCATCCTGCAGGCGGACCAAGCCATGGCAGGAAAGGACTACCAGGCCGCACGAGGGCTATACGCCCAGGCAGCGGACATAAAGCCCAAGGAAAGCTATCCACAAGTGAAGATCGACCAGATCGACAAGTTGCTGGCAGAGGCAGACCGGCTGGCGAAGGCAGCGGATGCCCGCAATCAGCAGGTTGCTGAAGCGGCACCCCCTCCTCCGGACTCCAACACGGCGGACAACCGCAAGGAACAGGAGGCCGAGGTGTTCATGCGGGAGGCAAGGGAGCGCGAAGAGGCCGAGAAATACGAACGCATCAAGCGCCTGATGGCCTCGGTGGAGCAACAGAAACAAGAGGACGCTCTCAAGGCCGGGGAGCGCCATGCCGGTGCCGCTCGGCAGAACAAGGACTACACGCAAGGCTCCGAAAGCTTGTTCCAGGGAAGTGAGGACTGGCGCAAGCGGAACGCTGAAGAACTCGAAGCCTTACGGGAATCCTTGGCCAGGCGAAAGCAGGAACTCATGGAGAACGGCGTGCTGGAAAGCGGGAAAGCCATGGCCGCCACCGAAGCCACCCAAGCCCGCATCCAGCAGGACCAGGAAGCCCGGCGGGATGCCCATGCAGCGAAGGTGAAGGCCGCCAATGAAGCGCAGCAGGAGCGGGAGAACAGAACTGACGGCTACGCTCAAGGCGGTAAGGAGCGCTCTGATGCGGGTGTTTCGCGTGCCCGGCAGAATGCCGAAGCCATGGATGCATTGGCGAAGCGCGGCAATGCACTCGCTGAGCGGGAGCGGGATGGGGTGGATCGCCAAAAAGCGCTGTTGGAGGCGCGAGAACAACAATTCAGGGCCGGCGCTGGCAACCGCGTGGCGGGCGAGCAGGCCCGAATAGACAACATTTCGCCCAACCAGCCGCGTTCATTCTCGGATTACAACAGGAACAAGTTGGCATCCCAATACCCCCAGGGCGTCACGGAGGAAAGCTACACCGAGGGCAATAAGGTGATCATCCGCCGCGTGGTGGTGCAGGGCAACAAGGCCGACGAATACAGCAAGGTGATCGCCAAGTGGGGCACGTTCTACTTCAAGAACGGCCAAAGCATCAGCGAACAGATCTGGTCTGTGAACACCGAGAAGTGATCAGAGCCGGCCGCCGTTCCACGTATTCCAGGCCCACGGGGACCGGGATGCCCGGCACCACAGGCCATTGTGTGTGAAAAACCGGGCAGGCCGGGCGGAAATGCCCTGCAGCGCATGATCTTTGCGAACCTGCGTTAGCCGGGCACCATTCTTGCCCGAACGGCAGCCGAGCCCTGTACCGGATAACCTTTGGAACGAACTCAAATCATCATGGCCAAGTGGACCAAGCGCATTCTGCTCACCTTCGCAATATTGATCGCCCTGCTCATTGTGGCCGCCGTGGTGGTTCCCGTCCTGTACAAGGACAAAATTGAGGCTGCCGTCAAGGATCAGGTGAATGCCAGCGTGAATGCAACAGTGGAGTGGGGCGATTGGGATATCGGCATCCTGCGCAGCTTCCCGAACGCAAGCGTGGAAGTGAAGCATGTGCGGGTGTGCAACAAGGCCCCTTTCGAGGGCATCTGCCTGGCGGACATCGGGGACGTGCGCATCACGCTCGGTCTCATGAGCCTGTTCAGTGACCGCATCCAAGTAAAGCGTGTGGCACTTGAGCGCCCCGTGATCCACGTGAAAGTGCTCAAGGATGGCCGCGCAAACTGGGACATTGCCCAAAGCGACAGCACCAAGGCCGGGCTACCGGCGGACACAGCCACCACGAAGTTCAATGTCGCCCTGAAAAATTACAGCATCTCCAAAGGCCACATCATCTATGACGATGAAAGCCTGCCCATGCTCATGGACCTCAGCGGCGTGGAGCACACGGGAAGCGGAGATTTCACGCAGGACCTTTTCACTCTGCGCACCAAGACCTCGGCGGACAGCCTCACCATCGTCTACGACGGGGTCAAGTACCTGCGCAACGTGAAGGCCGAGGCCCTTGCGGACATCGACATGGACCTCCCGCACATGAAGTTCACCTTCAAGGAGAACGATATCCGGGTGAACCGCCTGGAACTCGGCCTGAACGGGTGGTTGGCCATGCCTGCGGACAACATCGACATGGACCTGCAATGGAACATGAGAAAGAATGACATCGGTGCGCTGCTCTCCTTGGTGCCCGCGGACTTTGCGAGCAACCTCGAAGGTGTGGACATGACCGGCAAGGCCGCCTTCAACGGTTATGTGAAGGGCACGTACAACGAAGCCACCATGCCCGCGTTCGGTGTTGTGATCAATGTGGACAACGGCAGGTTCAAATACCCCAGCCTGCCTGCCAGCGTGGACGGCATTTTCGTGGATTGCAACATCAACAGCCCACAAGGCAAGAACCTTGACGGAATGGTGGTGGACCTGAAGCGCTTCGCCATGAACATGGCGGGCAACCCGGTGGAAGCCCGCATGCATTTGGAAACGCCCATCAGTGACCCTAACGTGGATGCTGCCGTAAAGGCGGACCTGGACCTGGCCAGCGTGAAGAAAGTCGGGCCCCTACCCAAAGGCAATGAACTGAGCGGCATGGTGAAGGCGGACGTGCAAATGGCCGGGCGCATGAGCGACGTGGAAGCTGAACGCTACGAGAAGTTCAAGGCACAAGGCCAACTCATCCTGAAAGGCATGAACTACAAGAGCGATTCGTTGCCCTATGCCGTGTCCATCAACAACCTGATCTTTGATTTCAGCCCGCGTTTTCTCGCTCTTGCGGATTTCACCGGAAATGTGGGGCGAAGTGACATCAAGGCCAACGGCCGGTTGGACAATTACTTGCAATGGTGGTTGAAGGACAGCACCCTGGCCGGTAACTTCAATGTGTCCAGCAACATGTTCGACATCAACGAGCTCATGGGCCCACCACCCGCGGCAGCGCCCGGGACCAACGGCCCCAAGGCGGACAGCACCGCCATGTCCGTGTTTGAAGTGCCGAAGAATGTGGACTTCACCATGTCCGCCGCCGCCAAGGAAGTTTTATACGACGATATGAGGCTATCCGACGCCAAGGGCAGCCTGCGCGTTCATGACCGCCAGGTGGACCTGCGGGGAATGGGATTCAACATGTTTGACGGGCGCATCGGCATGGACGGTTCGTACAGCAGCAAGGACCCCGGAAAGCCGGTTTTTGACATGGACCTCAATGTTGGCAATGTTGACATTGCCCAATTGGTGGCCAAGATGGACATGGTGGGCAAAATGGCCCCCATTGCGAAAAGCTGCGTGGGAAGATTGACCACCAAGCTCACCCTTGCAGGCGTACTGGACCAGGCCATGGCACCCATCATGAATTCATTGGCGGGCCATGGCACCTTGCAAACAAAGAACCTTTCCATCAAGGATTTCAAGCCGCTGGTGGAGATGAGCAATGTATTGAAGATGCCCCAACTGGCACAGGTGGACATCCAGGACGCCAACTTCAGTTACGACATCCAGGACGGCAAGATGATCACCAAGCCGTTTGATGTGAAGATCGATCGCCTGAAGGCCAATGTCAGTGGAAGCACGGCATTCGAGGACCAGGCCATCGACTATACGATGAAAGCCAAGGTGCCCACGGACATGTTCGGCGCCGAGGCGGGCCAGTTGGTGAGCGGCCTGATGGGCCAGATCAACCGTTCGCTGAGCACGGATGCCAAGCTTCCCGCCGAGCTCGACCTCACGGCCAAGATCACCGGTAAGGTGGACAAGCCTGTGGTGAAGCCGGTGTTTGCGGGTGGAGGCAGCAACCTGAAGGAAACCGTCAAGGAGGAAGTGAAGCAACAGCTCAACGAACAGATCGACAAGGTGAAGGCCGATGCCATCGCCAAGGCACGTGCCGAAGCGGATAGATTGGTGGCCGAGGCGACCAAACAGGCCGATGACATCAAGGCAAAGGCCCGCAGCGAAGGGGCCAATGCAAAGGCCCAGGCATATAAAGCCGCGGATGACCTGGTGAGCCAGGCCAACAACCCGATTGCCAAGGCAGCGGCGAAGGTGGCCGCGGACAAAGCCAAGGGAAAGGCGGATGAACAGGAGGCCAAGTTCATCGCCGAGGCGGACAAACGGGCCGATGCCATGGTCAGCACCGCACGGGAGCAGGGAGATGCGTTGGTGCACAAAGCCGAAAGCACCAATACCATCGTGAAGTGAACAAGGCACCAAGTGCATACAAGGACGAATGGAAAGTGAATGGAAGTGCCGGTGAAAAGAAATGCGGGGAGGCGGGCTATTGCAGGGCTGATCACCATTGTGGCCATCATGTCCACCGCATCGGCCCAAGACGATGGGCCCGGTCCTTGCGGTAGGCCCACGGATAAAAAGGTCCTGAAGGCCCTGGCTGATGCGGAAGGAACGCGCAATGCCACGGAAAGCCACCAAAAGTTGAAGGCCCTGCTGGACGAAAATCCGGATTGCACGGAATGTTTGTTCCGCACCGGGGAAAGTGCGTACAAGCGCGCCAAGGCCGGGGCGGGTGGTTTTTCCACGGCACAGGGCTATCTGGAAGACCTTGAGAAACGCTGCCCCGGGTACCACAGTGAGGTCTATTTCTACCTGGGCAACATATACTACGCCCAGCAGCGGCATGCGGATGCGGCAGCCGCGTTCCGCAAGTTCCAGGACTTCCCCGCAGGAGACCCCGACAAATTGGGCGCACGGAACGAACAGGAAAGAGAAGAGGTGGAAAAGATCCTGCCCGAGCTGGCCTTCTACGCGGATTTCTTCAAGGACAACAAGCCGTTGGAACCGGTGCCGCTGGCCGGTGTCAATACACCGGCGGATGAATACTTGCCCATGTTTTCACCGGACAATGAGCTCTTGTTCTTCACGCGCATGAGCAAGCACATGGCCAAGGGCGACCGTTTTCCACGGGATGTGGAGGAACTCACCGAGGCGAGGCGTGCCAGCGTGAACGCTGATTTTGGAAAAGGTGAACCGCTGCCTGCCCCCTTCAACAACGGGGCCAGCTACGGCGGTGTAACGGTGAGCCTCAACAACAAGGAGCTCTTCGTCACCGTGTGCACCCCGGTGTCCCAAGAGTACAAGAACTGCGACATCTTCCGCACCCACTATGAAACCCACATGGACATGGGAACGGGGAAGCAAACCTTTGAATGGAGCCCGCTCACCAACCTGGGGCCGAACATCAACACGGCGGACGGATGGGAAAGCCAGCCATCGCTCAGCTCGGACGGGCGCACCCTCTACTTCGCCACGGTGCGGCCCGGCAGCAAGGGTACCGACATTTACACCAGCAATCGGGACGACAAGGGCCAATGGAGCCTTGCGGAGCCGCTCCCCGCACCCGTGAACACCGCGGGAGACGAAAAAGCACCGTTCATGCACAGTGACAGCCAAACGTTGTATTTCGCAGGCCGGCCACCGCGGGACGAAGCAGGGAAGGAAGACCTCAAACGCGGGCACCGCGGTATCGGAGGCTATGACATTTTCTACAGCCGCCGAAATGATGACGGGTCTTGGTCGCAACCAAAAAACCTAGGCAACCCCATCAATACACCGCAGGATGAACATGGCCTGATCGTGAGTGCGGACGGGCATACCGCCTACTTCGCCAGCAACCGGTTCCACGGTGTTGGCGGATTGGACATCTATGGGATCCCCTTGCCGAAGGATGCCCGCCCACAAAACATCTTGATCATGAAGGGTGACGTGACGGATGAAACCGGCAAGGCCGTCAAGGATGCAACCGTCTCGATCACGTACATGGACACGCGCAAAACGGAAGTGCTCAAGGTGGACCCGGCAGACGGACACTACGCGGCGGTGGTGCGGCTGAAGGCCGGTTCGGATGTCATCGTCACCGTGAAACAACCGGACCATGTGTTCGACAGCCGCTCATTCAGTTTGGAGGACACCGCACGGGGCGGAGTGGCGGACGTGGACATGAAACTGGAGAAGATTGAAGTGGGCAGGAGCTATCGTGTGAACGACATCAAGTACGCCACCAATAGCGCGGAGGTCACGGGGGCCAGCAAGTATATCCTGGATGAATTGATCGAATTCCTCGAGGAAAACCCCTCGGTGCGCATTGAGGTGCAAGGCCACACAGACAATATTGGCGGGCTGGAGGACAACCTGGCCCTGAGCCGGAACAGGGCCATCACCGTGATGGACTACCTGTCGGGCCATGGCATCAAGCCATCACGCCTCACGGCAAAAGGGTACGGTTCCACCGTACCCATTGCACCCAACGACACGGAAACGGGCCGTGCGGAAAACCGGCGCACGACTTTTTTGATCATTGGCCGGTGAGCAGGATCCGGAACTCACGGTGTTATCTTTCCTGCACCATGAGAACCTTGGCTGCCTTTTCGCTGGTGTTAGCCTCGTTGACCGTTTGCGCACAACTGCCTCATGGCGGTGTTCCGGTGGATTGGGGAAGCAGCCCTCGAAGCACGGCCCCGTTGCCCTTTCTTGACCTTGGCCCGGTGGACCGCGGCGGGGCGGAGACTGCAGCGGATACAGCAGGAGCACCGGGAGGGGTGCGGTTCGGGGTTCAACGCACCGCAAGCGTGGACCTGCTTGCCCAAGGCCAATGGAAGAACCGGCATGGCGGGGGAAGGGTGTGCCGCTTTACATTGCGAAGCCCGGGTGCATTGATGCTGGCCGTGCAGTTCAATGCGTTCCAACTTCCACCGGGCGGAAGTGTGTTTGTTTATGATGAAGTGCGCACCACCTTCCTGGGCGGGTTCACCCAGGCCAATGAGCAGCCTGATGGCCGCTTCGCCACGGCTTTCCTGCCCGGTGATGCCGTGACCATCGAGTACCAGGAGCCGCCAGGGGCCACGGCCGGAGTGCTGCAAGTGGCCTCCATAACCCATGCGTGGCGGACCCTGTACGGCGGGGATGCCCAGCGTGACCTCAACCCCGGCTACCAAAACGCCCCTTGCCACAACAACGCGGTCTGCCCCATCGCTGCCGATTGGCAGGACCAGAACCACGCCACCCTTTGGTTCATGATGCCGGACGGGCGTGGATGCAACGGCACCTTGCTGAACAATACGCTGCAGAACGGCACGCCTTACGTGCTCATTGCCAACCATTGCTGGCAGCCCACTGAAAGCCAGTGGATCTTTTATTTCAACTACCAAAGCCCGACCTGCATCGGCGATACCGGTCAAACCGCCCAAACCCTGCTGGGCTGTGTGAGGCGCGCTGTGCTTTACCACGGTGATTTTTGCCTCATGGAGATCAACCAACCACCACCGCCCTCATTCGGTGCGTACTACGCCGGGTGGGACCACAGTGGCGTTCCACCCCAAAGTGGCGCCGGCATCCTCAATCCCCAGGCCGATGTGAAAAAGATATCCTTCTTCAACACGCCCGCCACGTCCACCACCGTGGATGTGGAGCAGATCCCTTGCTGGCAGAATTACTGGTTCAGCGGAATTCTGGAGGCCGGTGCGAGCGGAGCCCCGTTCTTTGACCAGAACAAACGATTGGTGGGCCACTTCATTGGTGGGGAACAAACCTGTGCCACGGCTACCACTTTGCCGAGCTTTGCTTCCAAGTTCAGCGAGAATTGGGACGGCGGCACAGGCCCCGCCTCCAGGTTACGTGATTGGCTGGACCCGGCGAACACCACTACTGCATTGGACGGATATGATCCGAACAGCGTGCTGCCTGCCGTGTCAGCCCGTCTCAAGGTCATGTTGGGCGGGCCATTTGTACAGGCCACGGGCTTGATGGCCTCCGGGTTGAACGACAATGGCCTTTTACCCCTGATGGAGCCCTACACCGCGCTAGGATACATGCACCATGGAAGCGGGGGCGGTGAGAGCACCGTCCCTGCCGTAATGGCCGTGCCGGGCCCGCAACGTGTGGTGGATTGGGTGGTGGTGGAACTGAGGAACAAGAACAATCCGGCACAAGTGCTGGCCACCCGTTCCGCACTGCTGCGCCGCAATGGCACCATTGTGGACGTTGACGGGATCAGTCCGGTGGAATTCGAAGGCATGCCAGCGGACAATTATTACATCGCGGTACGCCACCGGAACCACCTGGGCATCATGTCCGCCGGCGCAATACCGCTCATGGCGACGGCAACGCTCAAGGACTTCACCAATGGCAGTGTGGCATTGGCCGGGGGGAACGCATCCACGGAACTGGTGGGAACCACCCGCTGCCTGTGGCCGGGCGACGCGAACTTCAATGGCGCGGTGAACTATACCGGCGTGGCCAATGACCGGGACCCCGTACTGGTGCGGGTAGGCGGTATTGTCCAAACGGCGGTTTACGCCGGCTATGCCAATGAAGACCTGAACATGGATGGACTGGTGAAGTACACCGGGGCCGGCAATGACAGGGACCTGATCCTTCCCACCACGGGCAACTTGCCTACCACGGTGATCACGGACGCCTTGCCGTGAGGGGTCAGTCCTCCTTCTTGCCCAACCGCTTCGCATTGTTGCGCATGCGCAAGTTCAGCATCTCCACCAGCACGCAGAAGCCCATGGCCGCGTAGAGGTAGTTTTTGTCGATGTGGAGGCCGAAGCCGTCCAGCAGGAGCACGACGCCCACCATGGCCAGAAAGACCAAGGCCAACACCTTCACCGTGGCGTGGGTGTTCACGAAATCGCTGATGAATTCAGCGGCCACCAGCATGATGATTACGGCGATAACAACGGCCAGCACCATGATGAGCAGCTCGTTGCTCATGCCCACCGCGGTGATCACGGAATCCAAGGAGAACACGATGTCCAGGAGCACGATCTGGATCACCACGGAGGCGACCGAGGAGCTCTTCCTTGCATGCCCCTCTTTTTCCTCGACAAGCTCCACCTTGTGCCAAATCTCCACGGATGCCTTCCAGATCAGGAACAGGCCCCCGGAGATCAACACCAGGTCCTTACCGGTGATCGCCAGGGACCCAATATGGAACAGGGGATGCACCATGTGCATGATCCAGCTCAGCGTCAGCAGCAGGAGGATCCTTGTGATCAGTGCGAAAGCCAAGCCCAAACGGCGGGCGCGAGGCTGCTTGGCAGGGGGCAGCTCGCCGCTCAGAATGCTGATCATGACAATGTTGTCGATGCCCAGCACGATCTCCAGCGCGGTGAGCGTGAGCAATTGCACCCAACCATGGGTGGTGAGGAAGACGGAAAAATCAAGTTGCTCCAAGGGTATCATGAAGGCGATTCGGCGCCGAATTTACCGGCTGCCTTTTTGTTGTCCTGCTCCATCATTCCGATCGTGCCCGCCGATGGCATAGGCCGTAATGGCCACATTCCTGTTCACGGGGTTCAGCCAGTGCATCACCCGGTCCAGCAGGCCCGGCTCCGCAGTGCCGATCAATTGCATGGGCCCAATGGCGGCTTCCATGCGGTGCACGCGGACCCCCAAACTGTCTTTGCCGATGAACAAGGCCACATTTGCACGCTGGTCCGGGGGCGGCATGTCCACCATCGCGCGTATATCAGTGCCGGGGTCGGTGAGGAACTGCTGGGTGACCCGCCATTGGCCCAGGTAGAACAGCGGCATCATGGGCGGGTCCTTTTCCACGGTATCCTCGATCAGCATGCCATGGACCGCACGGTTGCGCAACAGCAGCATGGCCTCCACGCGCTCCCGTTTGCTATAACTGAAACAGAGGGGAACCAGCAA
>CALMYC010000050.1 GCA_937873385.1 uncultured Flavobacteriales bacterium
GCCCTGGCACGGTGAACACCATTGTCACGGACTTGCAGGGAAACCGGGTGGCCCTCTCCTGCCCGGAAACACCGGAAAACCTGTTCCAGGACTATGGCGCAGGACGTCTGCATAACGGCCGCTCACATGTGGAGATCGACCCCATTCTCGCAAAGAACATCCTCGTGGACGCCAGCCATCCATTGCGTGTTTTCATTCAACCCGAAGGTGACTGCAAGGGCGTGTATGTCACCAACAAAACCGGGAACGGCTTTGACGTGGTGGAACTCTCCGGCGGCACATCCAACACGCCGTTCATGTACTCCATCATTGCCAACCGCGCGGACGAGGTGCATCCGGACGGATCCGTTTCCCGATATTCAGCGGAGCGATTCCCCCCTGCCCCGGGCCCCGTGGCCAAGGTCAGACAAGAGATCCGGCAGGTTGTCGACAACCGCGCAATGCCCTTGAGGGCAAAGTCCTCTTTGAAATAGCGGCCTGTCCAACAGGGTATCCCACTGGAGCCCCGGCCGGACAGGGCAGCCTGTTTCATCTGCATCCTTGTACTTTGGCACCGATGAGAAGACTGATGTATTTCGCAATGGCCTGGGCCGTGGCCGCACCCTGCCTACACGCCCAAAAAACACTTACCAACGAGGCCATCTGGTATAGCAACACGTTCAGCAGCGATCGTTTGCAAGGATTGATGAGCATGCGGGACGGCCAGCACTACACCATGCTGGATGCGGACGGCGACGGGATCGCGGTGAACATGTACGAATACAAGACAGGCAAACGGACCGGCACGGTGCTCCAAGGCAGCGACCTGGTGCCCGCAGGAGGAGGCACCCCGCTGGAAATGGAGGATTATGAATTCAGCGGGGATGAGCGCAAACTGATGGTGCGCACGGACATGGAACCCCTGTACCGGCACAGCTACTTCGCGTACAACTATGTGTATGACCGGGCAGGGAAATGGCTGAAGCCCTTGGCCGACACGGCAAAGAGCAAGCAGCGCGTGGCCACGTTCAGTCCGGACGGGACCCATGCGGCCTTCATGCGGGACAATAACCTCTACACGGTGGACCTGGCCACCATGCAGGAAACCGCCGTCACCAAGGACGGCGAGTGGAACAAGGTGATCAACGGAGCGCCGGATTGGGTGTATGAGGAGGAATTCGAGTTCACCCAAGCCTATGCGTGGAGCCCGGACGGAAAGAAGCTCCTCTACCTGCGCAGTGATGAGAGCGCCGTGAAGGAATTCGACTTCACCGTGTACCACGACCAACTGTACCCCGGGCAGTACCAGTTCAAATACCCCAAGGCCGGCGAAGCGAACAGCACGGTGAGCCTGCACGTGTACGACCTGGCATCGGCCAGCACCAGCGCCGTTCCATTGGGCACTGCGGAAACCGACATCTACCTGCCTCGCTTCGGCTTCACCGGCAACAGCACCGTTTGGTTCATGCGGATGAACCGCCTGCAGAACGAAAAACTGATCTACACCTGTGACGCATCGGCCCCGGCAACAACGACCCTGAAGCTCATCTACAAGGAAACCAGCCCCACCTACATCGAAGTCACCGATGACCTGCACTTCCTGCAGGATGGCAGCTTCATCCTCACCAATGAACAAGATGGTTGGAACCACATCGTCTGGAACAGTGCGGACGGGAAGGTGCAAAAGGTGCTCACCCCCGGGAATTACGATGTGCTCAACGTGATCGGCGTGGATGCACAGGCCAAGCGGGTGTTCTTCAGTGCCAGCAAACTGGACCCCACGCAGCAGGAAATCTGGTCCTCGGGCTTGAACGGCAAGGGCCTCAAACAGTTGAGCCCGGCGGGTGGAGTGAATGACGCCGACTTCAGCACGGGGTTCAAGTACTTCATCAATACACGCAGCACCGCAAACGACCCGGGTGCCATCACCTTGCACGACGGCAGCGGGAAAATGCTGAAGGTCCTCAAGGACAACACCAAACTGAGGACTGTGCTGAAGGATTACGGACTGCAGCCCAAGGAATTCATCACAGTTGCCACGAACGACTGGGAGGGGCTCAACGGCTGGATGATCAAGCCTCCCGGATTCGACCCGAACCGCACATATCCCGTGTTCATGACCCAATACAGCGGGCCGAACAGCAACAGTGTACTGGACAGCTGGGGCGGGCGTGACTTTCTGTGGCACCAGCTGCTGGCACAGCGGGGCTATATCGTGGTATGCGTGGATGGCCGGGGAACGGGCCACCGGGGACGCAAGTTCAGGCACATCACCTATGGGCAGTTGGGCAAGTACGAGACGGAGGACCAGATCGGCGCAGCCCGCTGGTTGGCACACCAACCGTACGTGGATGGTGCACGCATCGGCATCCAGGGCTGGAGCTACGGCGGTTGAATGAAGTGAATTGGCATGTCAAAAGGGGGTGCACTGGTCAAAGGAAGCACCGTCCGCGCCCCCGGGCCCAACGAGCGCTCCTCTTACCGCAT
>CALMYC010000051.1 GCA_937873385.1 uncultured Flavobacteriales bacterium
GGGGCGGCTTCTCGCCCCTTGCTGGTGGGCGCGTGCATGCAAGGCGCATTGGGCGCATGGGGGGAAGTCTGGCTAAAACCCAAGGTCCATCCGCTGTTCAACCAGGATCAACTGCCGCAGGCCATGGAGCTGCTGGGCTCGGGGAAGAGCATTGGCAAAGTGGCCGTGTGCTGGGGCTGATCGGCTAGAGGCGGCCGAACCGCTCGCGGCATGCACTTTCCAGCTCCTCGCGGTGCTCCGGTGCGGCAATGGCGATCAGCGCCTTGGCGCGCTGCATCAGGTTACGACCGTACAGGTAGGCAATGCCGTGCTCGGTGACCACATAGTGCACGTGGGCGCGCGTGGTCACCACTCCGGCGCCCTGCTTCAGAAAGGGAACGATCTTGCTCCCGCCCTTGCCCGTGGTGCTGCACAGGGCGATGATGGGCTTGCCGCCTTCACTCAGGGCGGCGCCGCGCATAAAATCCATCTGACCGCCCACGCCGCTGTACTGGTAGGAGCCGATGCTGTCCGCGCACACCTGCCCGGTAAGGTCGATCTCAATGGCGCTGTTCACGGCCACCACCTTCGGGTTTTCGCGGATCACCTTGGTATCGTTCACGTACGCCACGTCGAGAAAGGCAAAGGCCGGATTATCGTCCACGAGCTCATACAGGCGGCGCGTTCCGAAGGCGAATGAGGTGACCACGCGGCCCCGGTGCTTTTTCTTGCGTGCGTTGGTGACCACTCCCCGCTCCACCAGCTGGATGATGCCGTTGCTGCACATCTCCGTGTGGATGCCCAGGTCCTGGTGGCCGCCAAGGGCGCCGAGGATGGCGTCCGGAATGGCGCCAATGCCCATTTGCAGCGTGGCCCCGTCGTCGATCAGGCCGCTGACATGATTGGCCACTTGGCGCTCCTTGGGGCCGATGGCGGCCGCGTAGTCCACCTCAGGAAGTGCATCATCCACCTGTACCAGCGCCGTGAACCGGCTGGCATGCACCTGGCCGTCGCCAAGGGTGCGCGGCATGTTCGGGTTCACTTGGGCGATCACGGTGCGGGCATTGCGCACCGCACTGCGCGCCACGTCCACGCTTAAGCCCAGCGAGCAGAAGCCGTGCTTGTCCGGCGGGGAGACATGCACCAGGGCCACGTCCAAGGGAAGGATGCCTTGGTCGAACAGGCGTGGGATCTCGCTCAGGAACACGGGCACGTAATCGCCGTGGGGTCCGGCCACCGTGCTGCGCATGTTGGCAGATACAAAGAGCGCGTTGAGGAAGAAGGAATCCTGGACCTCGGGCCGGTCGAAGCCCAGGTCACCGAAAGTGCTGATGGCGGTGAGCTCCACATCGCGCAATTCGCGGTGGCGCTCCAGCAGGGCCCGCACCAAGCGTACCGGGGTGGCCGCACTGCCTTGCAAGAACACGCGGTCGCCGCTTTTGACCGTCCGCACGGCCTCCTCAGCCGACATCCAAGGCAACTCCATGGTGCAATTGTTTCCCTGCATGCAAAGGTGATGAATGATTTTCGGCTGCCTGGTCACTGTCCAGGACTATCGCACCTTAACCACCGGTCAGACGTGGGACTTGGTGCGACACCCTTCCAGGTCGAACTCCATTCCATGGGTCAATGCTACGCGTTGTGGCCCCCCAGGGGTCCATTGAGGCGGTGCAAATGGTGCCCCGAAGTGGGACACACCACGAGGAAACCCCATTCTGCGTGGCAATCGACCACGGCAGGCATGGCATGGGCTTCGCCTTTCCATACAATGTCAGGAAGCGATAGCACCGAGTTATTGCCGTTGCTCCTTCTTCTTGTCGCCTTCATCATCCTCATTGCTTCCCTCATCCTGCTCCGTGTATAGCCTTTCGTGCAGCGAACCCGGAGGCAGGGTGGGGGAGAAGGGATCCGTGCTTTCATTGCCCAACGGCCTGGGTTCGGGGTCGGGTACCGGCTTGTTCTTGTGGTCCATGGAACGTGGGGATTGGTTCGTACAAGGTACGCACGAAGAGCGTGCCGACCGTTCATTGAAAGGCCCGGTAACTTTGCACGCCATGCCCGAGCCCACTTTCAAACCCCTTCCCTTCGCCCAATGGGGCCTTGGTCTTCACCGGCCCATGCTGATCGCAGGGCCGTGCAGCGCCGAAAGCCGCGAGCAAGTGCTGGCCACGGCGGAGGGGATCAAGGAACATGCACCCCTGGTAAGGGTACTGCGCGCGGGCGTGTGGAAACCACGCACCCGCCCCGGCGGCTTTGAGGGCGTGGGGGAAAAGGCCTTGCCGTGGCTTGCGGAGGCGAAGGCGCGCACAGGCCTGCTTAGCATGGTCGAGGTGGCCACGCCGCAGCACGTGGAAGCCGCCCTCAAGGCCGGTATTGACATGCTGTGGATCGGTGCCCGGACCACGCCCAACCCGTTCAGCGTGCAGGCCATCGCCGATGCGCTCGCCGGGGTGGACATGCCCGTGTTCGTGAAGAACCCCGTGAACCCTGACCTGCCCTTGTGGATCGGTGCCTTGGAGCGGTTGTTTGAAGCCGGGCTTACGCGCATAGGCGCCATCCACCGGGGCTTCCACTGGTTCGGCCGCTCGCCTTACCGCAACCATCCCATGTGGGAATTGCCCGTGCGCCTGAAGGCCGCCTTCCCCGCGCTGGAACTGCTGTGCGACCCCAGCCATATCGCAGGCAACCGTGCGCTGCTTCCCGGCGTGGCGCAGCAGGCGCTGGACCTCAACTTCAGCGGGCTGATGGTGGAAGCGCACATCGATCCGGCCCAAGCCAAGAGCGATGCCGCGCAACAAGTGACCCCGGAGGGACTGGGGTCGCTGCTCGCCCAATTGGCGTTCCGCACGGCCACGGCAGGAGCTGCATTGCGTGATGAACTGAAGGAGCACCGCGACCTGATCGACCGCCTGGATGAGGAGATCCTGCAAAAGCTGGCTTCCCGCATGGAGATCGCCGAGCGCATCGGCATCTTCAAACAAGCCCACAACATCGCCATTCTGCAACCGGAACGCTGGCAGCGCATCATGCAGGCCATGCAAGCCTTCGGGAGGGAGCTGAACTTGTCCCCGAAGTTCGTCCAGGCGTTGATGGACGCGGTACATGACGAAAGCATCCGCAAGCAGAACGAGGTTTGGGAGCGCGAGCGGACGGCCGCGGACATCCAAGGGTCCGGTGAATTGGATTAGGGGCCTGTTGGATCCCTTGGGAAAGCCCATTACCTTGCGTCGTTGGAAAGCCCCCAACCACCCCGGAACATGATCAAACACTACCTGCTTGGCGCTTCAGCCCTGCTATGGGCGGCGCTGGTTTCCGCGCAACCCGCCTTCACCGACGGCACCGCGCTCCTGGCGCACCCGGCGAACAGCGGCGGTTGCATGGCCATCACCGACATGGACGGCGACGGCCTGGACGATGTGGTCCAGCTTGATTTCGGGGAGCACGTCTATGTGCTCTACCAGGAGACGGACGGCACCTTCACCATGTACGACTACGGTGCCGTGGACAACAGCTCGCAATGGGGCTGGGCCATCGCAGACCTTTACAACGACGGCTTCAAGGACATCTGCAGTGGTGCCACGGGCCAGCAGAACTTCCTCAGCATCTCGGGCAGGGGCGTGTACACCTTGTCCACCTTGGACGGCCCATCGATCTTCACCCAGAACATGAGCATGGCCGACATTGACAACGACGGCCGGGTGGACATCTTTTCCTGCCACGACAATGGAGCGCCCAACCTCTGGTTCACCCCGGCCAGCGGCCTGCCCGCGTACAACGGAACGTACATCGACTGGAGCACCACCCCGGCCAGCGACATGAGCGGCAACTACGGCAGCTCGTTCATCGATTTCGACAACGATGGCGACCTCGACCTGTACATATCCCACTGCCGCCAGGGCGTGAACAACGCAGGCGACCCGCGCCGCTGGAACCGCCTGTTTGTCAATGACGGCACCAACCATTACACGGACCAGGCGGTGGAATACGGCGTGCAGGACCACGAACAGACCTGGACCACGGACTTCGGTGATTATGACAACGACGGCGACCTGGACATGGTGAGCAACGAGCACAGCACCGGCACCCAGCTCTTTGAGAACGACGGCACGGGGCACTACACCAACGTTACCGCCGGCAGCGGCCTGGGCGTGGCCGATTTTCCCTTGCAGGGCATGTTCCGCGACCTGGACAATGACGGCTTCCTGGACGTGATGATCGCCGGAGGCAGTGAGTTCTATTATAAGGGCAATGGAAACGGCACCTTCACCCGGGTGCAAGGGCTGTTCCCCAGCACCAAGGCCATGCACAGCTTTGCCTTCGGCGACCTGAACCGGGATGGGTTTGAGGATGTGTACGCCAACTACGGCAGCGGCTACGTGGACGGCAGTAGCGGCAACCCGGACCGGTTGTGGTTGAACACGCCCAACGGCAACCACTTCTTCCGCGTGCGGTTGCAGGGCACCGTCAGCAACCGCGATGCAATCGGTGCGCGGGTCACCATCACCGGCCCGTGGGGCACGCAGGTCCGTGAGGTGCGTTCCGGCGAGAGCTACGGCCTGGTCAATTCGTTCATCCTGCCATTCGGCCTCGGCGCTGAAACCATGGTGCCCACTATGACCGTGCGGTGGCCCAGTGGCACGGTGCAAACCTTCCATGACCTGCACGCCGACCAGACGATCACCGTGGTGGAAAACACGTGCATCTCCCCGAACGTGGCCATCACGGCTTCACCCACATCCGTGCTGTGCCCCGGCAGCGGCCCCATCACCCTTACCGCATCGTCCGGCACGGACTTTACCTGGAACACGGGTATCACGGGCCCTTCCATCAGCATCACCGATCCCGGTGCCTACTGGACCGTTACGGGCACTGGCACCTGCACCACACAGGCCAATGCCAACATCCTGCTCAGCCCGGATGAAACACCCTCGGTGGCCGCGGAAGGGCCTACCACCATTTGCCCGTTGGACCACGTGGTGCTGACCTCAAGCCCGGCGGCCGGCTACCAGTGGAGCAACGGCAGCACTGCCCAAAGCATCACTGTGAACACGGCCGGCGACTACACCGTGACCGTGCAAGGCGCCTGCGCCAATTTCACCTCCGCGCCCATCACCGTGGACGTGTTGCAGGCCCCTGATGCACCGGTCAGCGCCGATGTCGCCATTCCCCTCCCGGGTAACGCTGTGCTCACAGCAACTGGCGATAGCATTGCCTGGTACGATGTGGCCACGGGCGGTGTGCCGGTGGGAAATGGAAGCCCGTGGACCACGCCAGTGGTGAACGGCAACACCACGTTCTGGTGTGCGGACCTGGCCCAGAACGGCGGTGTGAGCGAGTACGGCGGCAAAACGGACAATTCCACGGCCGGCGGCTATCAGAGCAATTCCACCTACTACCTCTATTTCAGCACCACGGAGGACATGCTGATCAAGAGCGTGAAAGTGTATGCCAATGGGGACGGATACCGCACCATTGCCCTGGTGGACCAGAACGGCTCGTCGGTTATCTCCTCGGGCGTATTCAACATTCCCGACGGTGAAAGCCGTGTTCAATTGAATATGCTGGCTCCCGGCGGCGGCGACTATGGGCTGCGCATCCTGTCGGGAAATCCCCAGTTGTGGCGTGATGCCGTTGGCAGCAATCCGGTGTTTCCCTACGACCTCGGGGGCATGGGGGCCATCACGGGCAGCAATGCCGGTTCCGCTGCCTACTACTATTATTTCTATGATTGGGAGGTGGCATCGCCGACCAGGTGGTGCGAAGGACCCCGGACGGCGGTGCAAGTGCTTGTTGGCCCGGCGGGCATTGCATCCGGCGAAGCCGGCACGGGGATCAGCTTGTTCCCGAACCCCGCCGCCGATCGCGTAACGCTGGCAGGTGCACTGCCTGCCGGGGCCTCGGTGGCCGAGTTCCTCGATGTGGCCGGGCGTGTCTGCCTGAAGGCGGACTTGCGTGCTAAAGGCAGTGCGGTCAACATTGCCGCGCTGGCCGCAGGTGCATACACGGTCAAAGTGCAAGGCGATCACGCCGTCAGTATGGCATCGTTCGTCAAGCAGTGATCCGCTTCAACTAGTGTAGAAGCCCCGGTTTTCCCGGGGCTTTTTTACTTCACTACTATGGCAGCAGTGTAGTTCCTTTGGGGCATGATGCGTGCGGATGGTGAAGCAGTTGTGCCGCTGCGGTTATTGGTGGTCGGCACCGGTGCCATCGGCAATGCCTTGCTGCCGCGCATTGTGCGCTGGAACTGGGAACGCATCACGCTCATGGACGGCGACCGCGTGGAGGACAAGAACCTGGAGCGCCAGGAACTCTTTGCGCCCGTGGACATTGGAAAACCGAAGGTGGAAGTGGTGGCGGCCTGGTTGCGCAACGCGCCCATCAATTTGCGAATCACCGCAACGGATGCATTCATCGATGCCGGCAATGCCGAACGCATCATCGCCATGCACGACGTGGTGGCGGACTGCACGGACGATGCCCATGTTAAGGGCCTGATCGATCGGACCTGCAAGGACTACGGTGTGGCGTTGGTGAGCGGATCGGTGCACGGAAAACAGGCGCAGGTCATTGCGCTGCACGTGGAAGGTGAAGGCGAAGCCACCACGCGCGCCGACCTTTTCCAAGGCAAGCTGGGCAGTGAACAGGACGGCTGCGACATGCGGGGCGTGCCGTTGGTGACCATTGAGGAAACCGCCCGGCGCATGGCCCAACTGCTGCGCGCATTGGTGCAAGGCGAGCCGGTGCGCAATGGCCGCATCGACCTCTTCGATGGCAAGCAGTGGACCGCCATTGACCCACCAATGCCTTGAACCATGGACCCCTTGCTGCTGATCCTCCTCATCGCATGCGTTGCCTTCGCCTATGCCATGGTGGGCCACGGCGGCGCCAGCGGCTACCTCGCGCTGATGGCGCTTGCCGGCATGAGCGTGGCCGTGATGCGCCCCACCGCGCTCGTGCTGAACCTGTTCGTCAGCGCCATCTCCTTCACCCAGTATGCTCGGGCCGGGCATTTCAAGTGGCGCGTGTTCCTGCCCTTCGCCGTGCTCTCCGTTCCTGCGGCCTGGCTGGGAGCGCATGTGGTGCTCGACCCGTTGATCTACAAACGCATCCTCGGGGTGTGCCTGCTCTTCGCCGTGGCGCGCATGTTCGGGCTGTTCGGCAAGGGCAGCGATGCCATCCGGCCTGTGCCGTTGGTGCTGGCCGCCGTGATCGGAGCGGTGCTCGGCTTCGTCTCCGGCATGATCGGCATTGGCGGCGGCGTGCTGCTGAGCCCTGTGTTGCTGCTGTGCAACTGGGCCGACATGAAGACCACCGCGGCCACTTCCGCACTGTTCATCTTCGTCAACAGCGCGGCAGGGCTGATCGGCGTGATGGGCAACGGTGAAACGCTCAGCCCGCACATGGTCCCGTGGATCGTGGCGGCCGTGTGCGGCGGCATGCTCGGTGGATGGATCGGCGCCACCAAAATGAACAACCTGCGTGTGAAGCAGGCGTTGGGCATTGTGCTGCTGATGGCCAGCCTGAAACTGATGATGCCATGATCAGCGTGGGGGAAGCGAAGCAGCGTGTGTTGGCGGCTGTGCATCCGTTGGCGGCGGAACAGGTTGCGCTGGGTGAAGCGGCAGGCCGATTCCTTGCGCAGGACGTGATCGCGCCGTTCGATCATCCGCTGTTCGATTGCAGCGCGATGGACGGCTATGCGTTCGCCTTCGGAGCTTCGCAATGGAAGTTGGTTGGCGAAGTGGCCGCCGGCGATGCGTTCCCGCGTGCGTTGGTGCCGGGGGAATGCGTGCGCATCTTCACGGGGGCGATGATCCCCGAGGGAGCCGACACCGTGGTGATGCAGGAGCGCGTGCAACGGAACGGCGACCTGATCACCCATTCCGACGTGAAGCTGAAGGAGGGCGGCAATGTGCGCTACAAGGGCGAACAACTGCGCGCTGGCGAAGTGGTGGTGCACCGCGGCGTGTTGCTGGATGCCGGTGCGATCGGCCTGTTGGCCTCCGTGGGCGTGCGGAAGCTGCACGTTGCCGCAAGGCCGCGCGTGGCGCTGTTGATCACCGGGAATGAATTCGCGGAAGACGCAATGCCGAAGCCCGGAAAGATCTTCGGCAGCAATGGTGCAATGCTTCAAGCCGCATTGCGCAAGGAGGGGATTGAAGCAACGGTGGTGCATGCCGGTGATGATCGCGAGGCGTTGGTCCGGGCATGGAAGGAACTGTCACCCGCGAACGACCTCATCCTCTCCACCGGTGGTGTTTCCGTAGGCGACCACGACCTGGTACCGCCCACGCTGAACGCGTTGCAGGCGGAGATCATCTTCCATGGCGTAAGGCAAAAACCAGGCAAGCCGATGCTGTTCGGCTTCTTGGGCGGAACGGCGGTCTTTGGGCTGCCCGGCAATCCCCGCGCGGTGATGGTGCTGGTGCTTGAGTATGTGCTGCCGTTCCTGCGCAGTATGCAAGGATGCCCCGCGCCATGGATGCGCAGCGAAGCGTTGCCGATCCATAAAGCCCTGCGGATGAATGGCGACCGCGCGGAGTTCCGCGCAGCGCATGTGGAAGGCGGAAAGGTGAGGCTGCTGGCGGATGAAGGGTCGCACATGTTGCGATCGCTCACGGAAGCCAATGCCATTGCGTTCATCCCTGCCGAAGTACGCGAATTGAAAATGGGGGATCCAATGGAAGTTCATTTCATTCATTCTTGATGCCCGGCCAACATATTCACTGCGCTGCCCTGAGCCCGTCGAAGGGCGACTCTGTGCCATGATCAACTCAACCAATTCCTGAACGCCCGAGATGGGAAGCAAATACGCATGGACCGGAGTAGTGCTCGCCGGCGGAAAGAGCACGCGCATGGGCCAGGACAAGGCCCTGCTGGAAGTGGACGGCCAGCCCCTGCTGCTGCACGCAATTGAGAAGCTGAAGCCGCACGTGCGCGAACTGCTGGTGATCGGCGAGCCGCGCAAGTACGGCAACATCTGGCCTGCCATATTGCCGGACGAAATACCCGGGCTGGGACCGCTGGGCGGCATTGTTACCGCACTGAACGCCGCCCGGCACGACCGCCTGCTGGTGCTGGCCGTGGACGTGCCCGGCGTGAATGCGCAGCTGCTGGAACGCCTGAGCCGCGAACTGCCTGATGATGCCGATGCGCTCGTGCCGCGCCATGCGGATCAATTGGAGCCGCTGGTGGCCGCCTACCACCGGCGCTGTACATCCGCCTTCATGGACCACATCACGCGCAGCCAACTTTCCATGCACGGCGCATTGGCCAGTGTGCGCACGGCTTATCTCGATATCAACACCGGCGAGGACGGCTGGCCCGAGGACCTCTTTCGCAACCTCAACAGTCCTGCCGACCTTTGAGGCATGGAAATGAAGCTCTTCGGCATGATCGCCGAGAAGGCGGAAGCGGAAAGCATTGCGCTCGAAGCCGCGTCCGTAATGGAACTGAAGCGCAAGGCCGAAGAGCGCATTGAAGGCCTCGCTGCCATGAGCTACGCTATCGCCGTGGACCGGCGGATCATGAACGACGATGCCCCCTTGAACGGAAATGAAGAGGTGGCGCTGCTGCCGCCCTTTGCAGGAGGATGAGCGAAACAAAAGCACATAAGAAAAGGGACATCTTCCTGGAAGGCCCGATTGATACGGCGTTCATCGCGGAAAGCATCGCCAAGCACGCCACCCGCACCGACATCGGCGCCCACGAGATCTTCCTGGGCCAGGTACGCGCGGACAGGGCTGCTGGTACGGGCGGGAAATTTCCCGCTCCGACGACGACAGCCATCGAATACACCGCCTACCGCGACATGGCCAACGAGCAGATGCTGCCTATCCGCGAGGAAGCTTTCGCACGCTGGCCCATTACCTGCCTGCACGTGCATCACAGTCTGGGCACCATACAGGCCGGCGAGCTCTGTTTCTTCGTCTTCGCTTCGGCGCCGCACCGCCAAGCCGCCCGTGAAGCTGTGGCCTACGTCACCGATGAAGTGAAGAAGCGCCTGCCCATCTTCGGCAAGGAGATCCGGGAGGATAGCACTCACGTTTGGAAGAGCAATCAGTAAGGGCGGAAGATCTTCCGACCGCGCCATGATCCCATGATCGACATCACCCACAAGCCCACCACCCTCCGCGAAGCCATCGCTGAAGCCACCGTGTCCGTGAGCAAAGCCGAGACCATCGCTGCGGTGAAGGAACGCCGTGTGCCCAAGGGCGACGTGCTGGAGGCCGCGCGCATCGCGGGCCTCTTCGGCATCAAGCGCACCGCCGACATGATCCCGGACTGCCATCCATTGCCGGTGGAACACGCCGAGGTGAGCAGCGAAGTGCAGGAGATGGCGATCTTGGTGAAGGTCAAAGTGCGCACCATCTACCGCACCGGCGTGGAGGTGGAGGCCATGCACGGCGCCAGCATTGCCGCGCTCACCATCTACGACATGCTCAAGCCGATCGACAAGGGCATCACCATCGACCGCATCCGCTTAGTGGAAAAGAAGGGCGGCAAGAGCGATTGGAAGGACGCGTTCGAGAAAGCACCACGCGCCGCCGTGCTGGTGATCAGCGACAGCGTTTCAGCAGGGAAGAAGGAGGACAAGGCCGGTTTGGCGATCGCGGAACGGTTGAAGCAGATCGGCGTGGAGATCGCCGCGCAAGCGTTGGTGCCGGATGAACCGGAACAGATCGCGGCGCAGGTGAAGGCATGGGCCGCGCAAGGTTTCGACCTTATCCTCACCACCGGTGGCACGGGCCTCTCCCCGCGCGACCGCACGCCCGAAGCCATCGCGCCCCTCCTCGACCGCGAGGTGCCAGGCATCATGGAAGCCGCCCGCAGCTACGGGCAGCAGCGCGTGCCCTTGGCGATGATGAGCCGCGGCATCGCCGGCATGATCGGCCGCACGCTGGTGATCACCCTGCCCGGCTCCACGCGCGGCGCGCAGGAGACTATGGATGCGCTTTTCCCGTTCGTGCTGCATGTGGTGAAGGTGCAGGAGCACGCGTACCGGCACGGGATGTAATGGACCGTGGACCGGTCATGTCGCAGCAAATGATGCCCGACCTTGCCGTTCTTTGCAACCACAATTGTTTCGTTGGCTCATGGTGAACGCGAAGGAAGGACTGGTGGAGGAGTTCGTACTCCATCGCATCGGCACAGACGAGGAGACCAGCGTCTTCAGTGATTTCAGCGCGGTGATCAAGGGCGAGGAGGAGCAGCAGTTCCTGCGCAAGCTCTTCCTGCGGCCCTTCGCCAACATGGCCTTCACCTCGGAATTTGCCTCGGACGGAAAGAAGGCACCGAACATCCTGCAGGAGTTCTGCGCGAAGATCCACAAGGGCGATGCCGTGGTGGAGCATTCCGAGGCCATTGCCAAGCACTTGCTCGTGGTTGCCGAAGGCCACGAGATGCCGCCGGGCGAACTGGTGGTGGCGCGCTTCAGCGATGTGGAAATGGGTGGCGCCGCGCACGATGCCGTGGGTGTCTTTAAGTTTGACGACAAGGAGGTGTTCCTCGAAAGCCGCGTGGAGAAGCAGAACGTGCTGCTGCGCTTGAAGCGTGGCCTGGGGAACAATAAGCCAAGGAAAGCCTGCTTGGTGCTGTTCACCGCCAAGGGCCACACGCTCTTCGTCATTGATGACCAGTCCAGCACCGATTATTGGCAGCAGGACTTCATCCGCGCACGCCACAAGAAGGACCACGTGAACAGCACCAGCGACGTGATGCAGCTCACCAAGACCTTCATCACCGAACAACTGCCGCAGGACTTTGTGGTGGAGAAAGCGGACCAGATCGACCTGCTGAACCGCTCCGTGCAGTACTTCAAGAGCCACGAGGCCTTCGACAAGGAGGAGTTCGCCAATGAAGTGTTCCAGCAGGAAAGCACCATCCGCTCCTTCAACAAGTACAGCGACAAATTTCAGGAGGAGAAGGACGTGCAACTGCAGGACAACTTCGAGATCTCAGCCCCCGCCGTGAAGCGCCAGGCGCGCGTCTTCAAAAGCGTGCTCAAGCTGGACAAGAACTTCCACATCTACATCCACGGCGACCGCAACAAGATCGAGCAGGGCGTGGACGAGAAGGGCAGGAAGTTCTACAAGATCTTCTACGAGCAGGAGGCGTGAAATTTGCTCCATCAAGGTCTCGCGCAGCGGTTGTTCCATCAAGGTCTCGCGCAGCGGTTGTTCCATCAAGGTCTCGCGCAGCGGACCTTGATGCACTTGGATGCTTCTTTCGAATCACGAAATTCTTGGTAGGCCGTTCGGGTGCATCCGGGTCCGATCGCCGCTCATCAAAGCTCCGCAGGAACCACATAAAGCGCTCATGCGGCGTAAGCGCCAGAAACTCCCGTTCGCGGCGCGCATTGCTCTCTTCCTTGGTCTCGAACCGGATGCACTTGTCCATGGCACGTTGATGATCAAGGTAGGCAGGCTCGCTAAGGAGAACAGTGGTTAGTGATCGGTGACTGGAAAACCACCGGAGGTTCGTCGAGCGGACCAATCACCAATCACCAATCACCAATCACCAATCACCAATCACCAATCACCAATCACCAATCACCAGCCACCAATCACCAGCCACCAATCACCAATCACCAGCCAGTTCACCCTCCGATCGCCACCATCGGCCGCTCGCTCAACCCATGCAGCACCTCCTCCTGCTTATCCGGCTTGAAGGGCGGCAATCCGCCGAGCATCCTGTGCTTCGCCAGCACGTTCGCCTCGATCAAGGTGGAGACATCCTCGCCTCTCCGAAGTGCGGTGAGCAGGTCCGTTTCCTCGCGGGCGAAGAGGCAGTTGCGCATCTTCCCTTCGGCCGTTAGGCGCAAGCGGTCGCAGCTTCCGCAGAAAGGCTCCGTCACGGTGCTGATCACGGCGAAGGTGCCTTTGTATCCTTTTACACGATAGGCTTTCGCCGTGCTGTGCGGATCGTCGTCCAGCTTTTCAATGGCATGCACGCTACCGATGTGGCCGAGCATTTCGGCATAGGTGTACACCCGCTCGCGACCCCACTTGTTCCCCGCGAAGGGCATGAACTCGATGAAGCGCACATGCACGTTGCGGTCGCGTGTCAATTCCAGGAAGCGCAGCAATTCGTCGTCGTTCACGCCGCGCATCACCACCATGTTCAGCTTAACGTGGAGGCCCTTGTCGATTGCTTGTTCGATGTTCGTCAGCACACGTTCATGCCCCTCCCTTCGTGAAAGTATGCGGAAGCGTTCGGCATCGAAGGTGTCCAGGCTGATGTTGATGTTCTTCAAACTGGCGGCGATCAGGTCGTCCAAAAAGAGGTGCAAGCGCATCGCATTGGTCGTCAATCCGAACTTCACCGGCAGCGCGGCCATGTCACGCACGATGTCGATCACGTCCGGACGCATCAGCGGTTCGCCTCCCGTCAGGCGGATCTTCGTGATGCCGTACTGCTCCACGAAGAGCTTGGCCAGCGCGTTGATCTCCTGGCGCGTCATCAGCTCCTCGCGCGGCAGGAAGCGCTGGTCCTCCGGCATGCAGTAAGTGCAGCGCAGGTCGCACTTGTCCACGATGCTGATCCGCAGGCTACGGTGGGTGCGCTGATGCAGGTCGGTGAGTTCCACGGTGCAAAGCTACCGAAGCCGGACAGGGGATTTGCTCCATCAGTGGTCTCCCGAAGGGGGACCTGACGTACAAAGGTCCCATCAGGATCTCGCACTGAACAGGCCGACGGCGGCGGCGTGAAGCATCCCCAAGTTTGCGCGATGGCGATGGTTCCGAACAGAGTCGCTGAGAGTGCCAACAGGGCGGGAAGAATCGGGCGAAGGATAATACTGCTAGGCTTCATCTTGCTAGGGTTTGGCTGTTGAACGGTTGGGACGGGCAGGAAGGGCGCGGCATGGGCCATCAATCTCGTGTTCACTCTTTGATCCATTGCCGGACGAATTGGCCATGTGTTGAGCGGATCTCAATGGAATAGCATCCGGAGGGAAAGCGTTCCGTGTCCAACACGACCTCATTCTCCAAAGGGGTTGCCTCATGTAGGCATATTATCCGGCCCAATGCATCACGGACCAGCACGCCTTGCAGTTTTTCGCCAACCGATATCCTAATGATCAAGCGATCCGTGCCGGGATTTGGGTACATAAGGATCTTTGGTCGTGCGGCATGCGCCGTGACTTCAAGAGGAAGGTCGCAGGTCTGGACGGTGGGGCTTTGATAGCTGATCTCATTGTCGCTGTAGCAGCGGAAAAAGCCGCCCTCATTCCCATCCACAAATCCATTGGGGAAATCATAGGGGAGCATGTAGAACGTGGTGGACCCGACCCGCTCCATCAACGTATCGAGATAAGGAGGATTATTTCCCGTTGCGCCCTGAAAGTGATATTCAACGGATAACCAGCGAAGCGCCTGGCCATCGATGCTGGTGTGGCCCGTGTCCAGTACGGTCAGAAAATCAGAACCGGCCGAGTATTCCGGCAAATGGATCAATTGCCACGAATCTCCGGGGAGTGCGTTGAAATCATAAAGCGTGTCGAAAGCATTCAACTGCGGGTCGAACATCCATACGATGCCTGATGCGGAATACGTGTACAGGTCGCTGAGCGTATCGGTTAGGATGGTAGGATCAAGATAGGCGGTATACGTTCTTGTCCGTTGGATCCGGGTACACGGTTGGTTTTGGACTATGGTGTCTCCGGCACTCGCCATGCGCACATATCCATTGCAACCTCCCGTGCAAAAGGCGGCCGTGTAGTGCCACTCCGCCCCCGGCGGACACCACTGTTGGGCCTGTGCAGGCCCTGTGCTCAGCCACATGCCGGCAAGGAGGCCCAAGAAACAGTTCAGTTGTACGTAATTCATGGCTGCCATTTGTGGCCATCCATTGGAAGAACGAAAGCCGATGATAAAGGAAGAACGTGAATATGAAAAAAACAAGAAAACGAGGATCCAAGAATTAACCTGTCATGCACGGCTAGGGGCACTGTTCCCCCATAGTGCCGCATTGAAGTATCGGGATGGCCTGAGCGGAGGGGCCGTAGTTGCGCTATTCGGGTGATTTTGACCCAGGCGTTCATTGTCGCACGGCTAACTTTCGCCCAGAGATGCATGTCGTGGAAGCTGTCAATGAGGTGGAACTGTATCAAGCAGCGTTGCTATTGCGCGCCCTTCCGCAGACCAGCGCGAGCAATACACCGCGAACCTCGACACCGTGCTGCGCTACTTCGACCCGGTGGCCTACGAGAAGGAGATCTCCGGTCTGCAAGCGCATTACGGTCCGCCGCGTGGCTGTGTGTTGCTCGCTGACGATGAAGGACAACCGGCGGGCGTGGTCTGCCTGCGCCCGTTGGATGCCGAGGCCTGTGAGATGAAGCGGCTCTTCGTGCCGGCCGCGCATCGGCGCAAGGGCATCGCGCAGGCGCTGTGTACCACGCTCCTGGATACCGCGCGGGACAAGGGTTACATGGTGATGCGCCTTGACACGGGCTTCTTCATGACGGAGTCGCAGGCGCTCTATCGCAAGCTGGGATTCACGTACACATCGGCCTATCAGCCGGTCCGCGAGGAACTGCAAGGCCAACTGGTGTTCATGCAACTGCACCTATGAAGAAGGAATTGGAACGCTGCCCCTGGTGCCTGAAGGACGACATCTACATGCGCTACCACGACGAGGTGTGGGGCGTGCCCGAGCACGACGACCGCAAGCTTTTCGCGAAGCTGATCCTCGATGGCGCGCAGGCAGGACTGAGCTGGTACACCATCCTGATCCGCAGTGAAGGCTACCGCAAGGCTTACGACAATTGGGACGTGAAGAAGATCGCGCGCTATGGCGAAAAGGATGAGGAGCGCTTGATGAACGACGCGGGCATCATCCGCAACCGGGCCAAGATCACCGCATCCATCGGCAACGCGAAGGCCTACCTGAAGATCATGGAAGGCGGCCCCGGCTCCTTCGACAAGTTCCTCTGGAAGCACGTCGGCCACAAGACCTTGGTGAATCCATGGAAAAGCGGCGGGCCCACACCGGTCTCTTCCCCGGAAAGTGATGCGATGAGCAAGGACCTGAAGCAGCACGGCTTCAAGTTCACCGGCACCACCATTGTTTATGCCTTTATGCAAGCGTGCGGCATGGTTGACGACCACGCGCCTACCTGCTGGCGGCGGAAAGGAATGTGATCGCATGGGCACACCGGTCACCCCGATCCATATTGTACGCGTCGACCAAGGAGTGGCCGCCGAGGCAGAGGACATTCTCGTCACCGAAGAACCCTTGGAGATCCGCCTCGGCCATGGTCCGCTTGATGATCGGACGGAAGTGCGCCTCAGCGTCACCATGCGCACACCGGGGCACGATGAGGAGCTCACCCTCGGCTTCCTCTTCACCGAGGGCATCATCACCGGGCCGGAACAAGTGCTGCGTGCTGAACACTGCGGGAACGTGAAAGAGGAAGAGCGCGGCAATGTGATCCGTGCTGAATTGCATCCTTCCGTGGAGCTCGATCCCGCGAAGTGGCAGCGCAACTTCTACACCAGCAGCAGTTGCGGGGTCTGCGGAAAGACCAGCATTGACGCGGTGCGCATGCAATGTACAACGAAGATCACCCCGTTCGGCCCAATCGACCCGAAGGTGATCACCGCCCTGCCGGAACGCATGCGCGAAGCACAAACGCTGTTCAAGCACACCGGCGGGATCCACGCCGCAGCGCTCTTCGATCGGGAAGGCAAGCTCCTCATTCTCCGCGAGGACGTAGGCCGCCACAACGCCGTGGACAAAGTGATCGGAGCACTCCTCAACAACCGATCGCCAGTCGCCAGTCGCCAATCACCAATCACCAATCGCGAATCACTGACCAACAACTGTCAACTCCTCGTGAGCGGCCGCGCCGGTTTCGAGCTCGTCCAGAAATGCGTGGTGGCCGGTATCCCGTTGATGGCCGCGGTGGGGGCGCCCAGTTCCTTGGCGGTGGAATTGGCGAAGGAAGGTGGACTCACCTTGATCGGTTTCCTGCGCGGCGAACGGTTCAATGCCTATGCCGGTTCGGAAGTATGATGCAGCTCATTGCTTAATCCATTTCAATGTCCGCCTGCCTGCGGCGGAATGTACTTCCACGCAATAGACTCCAGGGGCCAAGTCTCCACTGGAGAGCGCCAAGGTGCCGCTGTTGCCTGATCCTGCCCAAGCAACGTGACCTATGCCGTCCATAATGCGCACATCGATCCGCCCGTTCATTTCGGTCTCGACATGGAGTATATTCTTGCCCGGGTTGGGCCAAAGCCGTATGACTTCCGGCAAGGCGGGTTCCTTTATACCCGCGGTGAACCCGCACTCCGCCACTCCGGGTTTTGTAAAAGAAATCAACGCGTCGCGGTAGCAGAGGAAGCCCGTGCTTACCCCGTCCACGGCAACCATCAGCGGATCGAAGGTATCACCTTGCACCAGTCCAATGCGCTCGTACAAGGTATCCGTGGCCAATACATACTGATCTGCGATCTGTACGATGGAAACCGCCAAACGGCGCAGGGGTATTCCTTCTACCGAAACCATGGCCGTGTCGGATACCACGAACTGATATGCATTGCCACCACCCGGCAGGAACCAGTGGTCGCCCGGTACCGCGCTGAACCAAAGCAGTGTATCAAGCATGTTCTGCCCGTTCCAATGGAACACAACACCGTCTTCGTAGCGCATATACTTCGGGGTATACGAACCCAGTTCGTACTCGCTGGCGCCCGCCTCGCGCCAGTACAGGTCGCGTTGAATGTGTTGCGCCACGAAGCCATCTATCAAGGTGTCACCAACGTACCGGCTGACGATGTAGCCTTCCGTGGTATAACCGTTGCTCCAGTCCACGGTGTAATACGATTGGGTCCATTCTGCTTCGGAAGGGCACCAGCTTTGTGCTTGTGCCGTGCCGATGAGCATGCCAAGTAACAATATGGAGATGGGAGTTCGGAAGCTGTTCATTGCTTTACTTAACGGTGCTCGCCTTTGACCCATTTCACGTGGCAGGTTTTGCCCTTTCGGTCCCTTAGCAGGATGACATAGGTTCCCGGTGCAAGCTTGTTCACATCCATCCCGGAGGCTGGGTCCATTTGCCCGGCCAATACCAGGATTCCCTGCATGTTGAAGATCATGGCTTGCAATGGAGGTTGATCGAGCGTGGAGGCCAACCGTATCCGGTCATTCCCCGGATTGGGCCAGACCGTGAATGCCTTGGTTTGTGCTTGGCTCTCCGCAACGGGCACCGGGCTGTCGCAAAGCATCCCGAATGGCGAAAAATTGAATTCGTTGTCATGGTAGCAACCCAGCCCGGCCGGCGTGGAGGATTCCATGAAATAGCTGCCAAGGAAGGGTGACAAATTGTGCAACGCACGTGCCCCTATCCGTTCGAAGATGGTATCGGTCACAAACGAATAGGCCGGAGGTTGGCTGCCGATGACCAGATAGCGGAGCAGCAGGCCGTTTACCACGCGGGCACCCGTGTTAATCACGGTAATCAATTTGTTCTGGTTGTTGGGATAGTGCAAGGTCCAGCTTGCGCCGGGCTGGGCACCAAACCAGGCGAGGGTGTCAGATCCGGGAACGTCGGTGTTGTACAAGCGTACCGCACCGCCAGGGGTAACCGAGGTAAATGCACTGCCTGGGCCGTAATGGACCAGTGTGCCGGTGGTGTCGCGCAGGTAGAGGTCAGACTGAATGTGCTGGCAGGGTTCACCTTGGAAAAGGGTGTCCCCAACGTAGCGGAATTGTTGCACACCACCGTAAGGCTGATAGAGCGGGTCCATGGCCATGACATAGGGGTAGCGCAACTCCGCCCCTGGCGGGCACCACTGCTGTGCTTGCACCACGCTCATGCACAAGCTGGCCCATAGGCCCATCGAAATGTGCAGGCGCATGCGGTTCATTATTGCTTGGTGTTCAGCTTATGGTGCCGTGTGGAAATGCTGCACTGTAATAGTAAAACGAATAGGCGTATAAACCAAAGACAAGGCAAACCCGATCTTCGTTGCCCGCCAGGGCTTGGGTTGTGGAATCTCCGTATACCAGGGGCCGTGCAAGGAAACATGGTCATTGGCATTCCGCCCGGCCAGTGTTCCCGGGGTAGCCCCACGCCAAACGTGAAGGTTGTCAGTCGGGTGGTGTTTGGAGCCGTGTACCTTGCGGGTGCAAAACCGAAGACGGCATGATAACGCCGCCAAACCATGGAACATGAATGAAGCTACAGGCGGTGAAGGTGCCACCGTTCAACAGAAGGAGATCATCACCATTGAGGACATCCGCCTGCTGGTGGATACCTTCTATGGCCGCGCCCGCCTGGACGATCTGATCGGCCCCATCTTCAACAACACCATCCAGGACCGCTGGCCGGAGCACCTGAACAAGCTGTACAATTTTTGGCAGCCCGTGTTACTGGGGGAACACACCTCCTATGGGGCGCCTTTCCCGCCGCACTCGGTACTGCCCTTGGAAAAAGCCCATTTTGAGCGCTGGCTGCAGCTCTTCCACAAAACCCTGGACGACCTTTTCTCGGGTCCCAAGGCCGAAGAGGCCAAGCAGCGCTCCGTGCTCATGGCGCAGATGTTCCAGTACAAAATGGCCGAGCACGCCCGCATGGGCACCACCCCGATCCGCTGATGGTATCCGCATGGCACCCGGTCGCTTTGGACGTGCTGTCCACCTGGTCCGGGTCGCGTGCGGTGAAGTACCGTCCGGCCATCCGTTCCCTGTTCCGAAATTTCAACGGCAGCTGCCTTTGCACCTTTCGCCGTGCAGGGACTCCAGCGCCTGACACCCAACCAATTTCATCATGAAGATCACACCCGATCGGACCGTGGGGTCCATTGTCGCCGAGGACTACCGCGCGGCCGCCGTGCTCACCAAGTACGGCATTGATTTCTGTTGCAAGGGAGGCCGCTCCGTGCAGGAGGTTTGCGATAAAATGAAGATCGACCAAGCCAAGCTGGCGGAGGACATCACCACGCTCCTGGCCCGCGATGCCAGGAGCGCTGAGGATGTGCGCATGTGGCCGCTGGACAAATTGGCGGACCATGTGGAAACCGTGCACCACCGCTATGTGGAGGAACGCGGCCCGATCATCCGGCAATACCTGGACAAGCTGTGCAAGGTGCATGGTGAGCGCCACCCGGAGCTCTTCACCATCAACGAGGAGTTCAACACCTGTACCGGCGCCATGGCCATGCACATGAAGAAGGAGGAGTTGATCCTCTTCCCTTTTGTGCGCAACCTGGCCAGAAGCGAACGCAGCGGCGTGCCGTTCAAGACGCCGCGCTTCGGAACGGTGGAAAACCCGGTGAAGGCCATGATGGAGGACCACAATGACGAGGGCGAGCGCTTTGCCCGCATGCATGCCGTAAGTGGTGATTTCACCGTGCCGGCGGATGGTTGCAGCACCTATGCCGCGGCATTCGCGATGCTGAAAGAGTTCGAGGAGGACCTGCACCTGCACATCCATCTGGAGAACAACATCATGTTCCCGCGTGCTGTGGCATTGGAGAAGCAATTGGATCAAGCCGCCGCTTGAAGGGCCTGTCAGCGGGTGCACAGCAGCCACGCGTGGCTCATGCGGCCGTCCGCACTTTCCCAGAAGTAGCACACAAATGCACCGGGATCGGCCAGCAAGGCTTTGAGTTCCGGATCGTCCTTTGAGGCGTAGTGCAGATGGATCTGGCCATGCCCACGGTCCATTTGCGGCGCATTTGCCGCATCGCCTACGGTGACCAACACGCGCTTGGCAGTGCTGTGCTTTGAGCCCGGCGTTCCTTTGAAAAGCAAGATGTCCGGCTGCCTGCGCGATCGCCGTTGAATGTCCACGACCTCCACTTGGCCAAAACGCCCTGTCCCCAATTCGGGCGATGGCACGTCCTTTAAAAGGGGCTGCACCGAAGCTGCTGGGTCTTTCATGTGCCGGGACGTTGGATGGTGCCGCAAAGGTGGCGTTTTCAGTTGATCCGCAACGAGAACCAGCTGGCATGGACTGGCAGGAACCGGCAGAAGTACCACCTTTGCCCGGTTCACGCTGTTCATCACCGCATGCCGCACCCCCAACAACGCCAGCTTGCGTTTGCGGCCCTCTTCTTCGTGAACCTGCTGTACGGGGTCAACTATGTGGTGGCCAAGGGTCTTATGCCCCAAGTGATCGGCCCTTCCGGGTTCATTCTGCTGCGGGTGGCCGGGGCGAACCTGCTCTTTTGGCCGGTGTGGCTTGTCCGGCGGGAGCGTGTTGCCTGGTCGGATGCGAAACGCTTGCTGCTCTGTGGCGTTTCGGGGGTGGCGATCAACCAGCTCATGTTCTTCCACGGCCTGATGCGCACGTCCGCGGTCCATGCCAGCATCATCATGGTGGCCACGCCGATCCTGGTGCTCGTGCTCAGCGGCATGCTCCTCGGGGAGCGCATCACCCGCAACAAGGCGCTGGGCGTGGCGTTGGGCGCCATCGGTGCGCTGATGCTCATTTTCCTCGGTGGAGGACGCAGCTCCGGTTCTTCCGTGCTTGGCGATTTCTTCATCCTCATCAACGCAAGCTCCTATGCCATTTTCCTGGTCATGGTAAAGCCCTTGATGTCGAAGTATTCCGCAGTAACCGTGATGGCCTGGTGTTTTCTGGTGGGCAGCCTCCTCGTCATTCCCTTCGGATGGCACGATTTCACGTTGGTGGATTGGCATGGGCTTACGGGGGTGCAGGTCAGCGGCTTGCTCTTCGTGGTGGTCATGGTCACGTTCATTGCCTATTTGCTCAACACCTGGGCGCTGCGCGTGGTGCAGCCCAGTGTGGCCGGCACCTTTATCTATTTGCAGCCCGTGCTTGCACTGATGGCCACCTGGCTTGCGGGAAGTGGTGGGGTGGAGCTGGGCTGGCAGCAAGTCCAACTCCAAGCAGGGATGAGCGTGAGCGAGGGGCTGCGGCGGTACGAGGAGCTTGGTACCGTTCTCGCAAAAAAAAAAAAAAAAAAAAAAAAAAAACAACAACAAAAAAACAAAAAAACAATCCCCCACCCAGTTCAAACGCCAACACCGCTTCTTCTCTTCAAGCATCGCAGCCTACCGCGCGTTC
>CALMYC010000052.1 GCA_937873385.1 uncultured Flavobacteriales bacterium
CGGTCCGCTTGGCCTACACGCAGCAGACGGCGGACCTGTTCACCTACTACGATGCATGGGAAACCGTGTACTCCGCGGAGCTGGCCCGGCTGGACCGATTGCTGGAAGTGCTGAACGGACAGACGCGATTGGAACGCGTGCTTCAACTTGATCCAACACGGCCATGAACACGCGGAACTTCTTCATCCCCTTGCTGGCCGCAGCCTTGCTGGCTTCCTGTCAAGACCGCGACAGCGGCGGGAAACCCCCTGCGCCCGGGATCTCCGCCTCCGTTCTTTACCCATTGCTTCGCCCCACGAACGCGTATGCGGTGGGCCAACTGCCTACGGTGGAACTGCGGCACGGAAGCGAACACATCAAGTTGGACTTTGAAGGCCTCATCGCTTGGGACACGCGCGAGGTGGGTTCGATCACCGCTCGGGTGAGCGGCCGGATCGAGAAGCTTTATGTCCGCTCCCTGTTCAACGAGGTGGCCAAGGGCCAGGCCGTGGCCGAGATCTACAGCCCCGAACTCGCCACGGCGCAAGAGAACCTGCTCTTCATCCTGAAGCAGGATCCCGGCAATGCGTCGCTGATCGCGGCAGCGCGGCAAAAGCTGTTGCTGCTCGGCATGTCGAATGCGCAGTTGGAGCGGATCATTCAGAAAGGCGTGATCGCCCCCACGGTCACCATCACCAGCCCGTATGCGGGGCGGGCGATGGACCCCGGCATGGGCGGCTCCACTTCCTCGGCCTCCGCGACCGGCCTTCAACCCACGGCAGCGTTGTCGTTGAAGGAAGGCGACTACGTGGCCAAGGGCGCCACGCTGATGAGCATCGTCGATGACCGCAAGGTGTGGGCATTGATCAAAGTGCCGCCCTCGGAGAGCGATGCCCTTTCGCCCGGAGACAGCATAACCATCCTTTCGCCGATGGGCGCTGGAAGCACGGTGCATGGGCGCATCGGAAGCATCGAACCCTTCTTCCGCGAGGGCGAATGGAACCTGACGGCACGCGTGCCTTTTGACAACAGCACGTTGAGGCTTCCCGTGGGCATGCCCGTGCAGGCCACTGCCGTGCACGAGGTGAAGGATGCGGATTGGTTGCCGCAAGCAGCGGTGGTCTCCACCGGAAAAAACGACGTGGTCTTCGTTGCCGACGGCGCGGGCTTCACCTCCCGCATGATACACACGGGGACCCGCACCGACAGCCTCGTGCAGGTGATCAGCGGCCTTGCCCCGGGCGAGCGCGTGGCCGCCAACGGCCAATTCCTCATGGACAGTGAAAGCTTCATCAAGACAGCACCGTGATGCGATACCTCTCCTACATCCTCCTGTTCGCCGGTCTGTTGTTTACCGCTTGCAGCTCGTCCTCCGATGAGCATGCCGCAGATCCGGACATCTACTACACCTGCTCCATGGACCCGCAGGTGATCGAACACCACCCCGGCAAATGCCCCATCTGCCACATGGAACTGACGCCGATGAAGAGAAGCCAAGCGGACAAGGAAGGGCAGGTGCGATTGAGCATGGAACAGATCAAGTTGGGCAACATCAGCACCGATACCGTGCGGGAGGGCGGTGTTGCGGCGCACGCGGTGTTCAGCGGCGCCTTGGCCCTCGATCAGGACCAGGTCACGATGGTGAGCGCATGGGTGGGCGGGCGCATTGAACGCCTCTACCACAAGACCCTCGGCGAGCACGTGCGGCAAGGGGAACCCCTGTTCGACATCTACAGCGAGACCATGAACCTCACCAAGCAGGAATACCGCACGGCGGCGCTATCCGTGGCGAACGGCGCCACCCATAACATGGTGATGAAGGCGGCGGCACAGCGCCTCAAGCTCTGGGGACTGACCGATGCGCAGATCGCGAAGTTGGCCACCGGTGGACCGCTACCGGTGAACACCACCATCCTCTCCCCGGCCAGCGGCATCATCACCGCGCTGCCCGTGCTGGAGGGCGGGCAGGTGCCGGACGGCGGTGCAGTGGTGGAACTCGCGGACCTCAGCAGCCTGTGGGTGGAAGCGGACGTGATCTGGGATGGAGCGGCGAGCGGAGGGCATCCTTCCGCGAAGGTCACCTTGCCGGACCGGCCGGGCTTCTCCTACACGGGACCGATCGAACTGGTGCGCCCGGAAGTGGCCATGGGCAGCAGGCTCACGCGGATCCGCCTGCGCCTGCCCAATCCCAAAGGCGATCTGATGCCCGGTCTCCCCGCCAACGTCTCGCTTTTGCAAGCGCATACAACCGGCATCTCCCTTCCTTCCAGCGCAGTGATCCGCGACGCGAAAGGCGCGACCGTCTGGGTGCTCACCGGTCCCGAAACCTTCATGAACCGCATGGTGACGATCGGTGCCGAAGCGGGCGGGCGCGTCGCCATTACGCATGGACTAAAAGCCGGGGAAGTGGTGGCCGTCACCGGTGCCTACCTCATCAACAGCGAATACATCTTCAAGCATGGTGCGGACCCGATGGCGGGGATGGCCATGTGAACGATCACGTTTCGAAGAATGGCAACTGTTCAAGCAAAGCCTCGACCTCCCTTGTCGCAAGCGCCCACGCTCGTGGTCCCGCCCTCAACACCCGTTCTCCCCAAACCGGCCCAGCATCTTGGCACGCCCCGGGTGTTTTTGGAAACAGACCACTGCCGTGCGGATCACCGACCAACTATGGACCTTGACCCATAAGACCATGAAACAACGCCCTCGAACGATCGCCATGGCCGCAGGACCGGTCGGGATCCTATGCCTTGTTCTGCTTGCGGTGCTATTGGTCCATCGATCCTCGGTGGGGTTGGACAGGGAACAGGTAGTGGGAACCTATCGCATCGTGCAGCCTTCCCTGTATGAGGTTGCCGATGCACCGGCCACGGTGGAGTTGCTATCGGATGGCCGGATCAGGACCTGTGGTCCGCAGGGCGGAACGATCCATGAGGGTACCTGGTCGTGGGACGATACGGAAGGCTGGGGCCGCTCCGATGTGCCTGAACTGGACCGTCGCATCCGGGGAGACCGCGGATGGACCGGCCCCAAGCTGTTCTGGAGGCTGCAACTCAACATGCACGATCCGGAGGAATTCCCCCTTGAATCCAATGAACGATGAAGTTCCCCGCCATTGAACGCTCCACTATGAGGAACTTCCGATCGGACCGGGAGTCCTTGATCAGCATCGCACTGGCGGTATTCCTGATCGTTTTGGCCTTCGCCAGTGGTTATCGGGCCACCAGCGACCTCACCTGGCCTCCCTATGTGGACTTTGACCGGGACGCCTCGTTCGCGCAGAGCATCCTGGACGGACACTACGGAGAGGATCCCTTGTATCGCGATGAGGTCATGTGGTTCACTCCGCTCGTATTCCCCATGGAGGCATTGGCGGTGAAGGCCACCGGTGTTTCCATTCAGGTATTTCAGGCCCGGGCCGGGGCCTTCCTCAATCTGCTGGGCCCCATCGCCTTCTTTCTCATGGTGTGGCGGTTGTTCAAGCCCTTGGTCGCCGTCGTGGCGTTGTGGGCGCTGCTCTTCCTGCTGCCTGGCCAGGAGCCGGGCTGGGCGATCGCCACCTACTCACCCTGGCTCCTGCCGATGATGTTCTCACAGGGCTTGTTCTACCTTCTGGTGATCGCGCTGCATCATTCCTTCCGTTACTCGGCCTGGCCGGTATGGATGGGGATGGGCGCCGGTGCGGGTGTCCTGTTCCTCGCACATGCCGCACCTGCCATGATCTTGGTGGGCACGGTGGCGTTCCACCTGATCTTCGCGATGGTCACGGCATGGCGCACAGGGGATCGTGCAGGGGTCCGTGCACATATCAAATGCGTGCTCGCTTCGGCTGCCGCGTTCATCATCATCACGTTACCGCTTACCTGGTATGTGGTCGGGCACTATGGTTTGGACCAGGTGAATCGCATTCCGACGGCCTATACCTATACGCCCCTTTCCCTGCGCAATTGGGAATTGTTCCTCTTCCACAACGCTTCACTGTTCAATCTGATAGCGGTGATCGGGGTGGTGGGGCTGTTCCGGGGCAAGGGGCAGGCTTCACGGGTGGTGATGCGATCATGGGTCCTCCTGTGCCTGTTCTTCGGCTTT
>CALMYC010000053.1 GCA_937873385.1 uncultured Flavobacteriales bacterium
CCAGTTTGATGTCACGCTCAAAACCGCCGGGACCGAAGCTCACGGCCACACTTTCCGCGAGGTAGCTGCCTGCCCGCTCGGGGTGCTGCGCATCCGCAAGCTGCACGCGATCACCGTGCTGGCACACCGGGATGCCGAAGCCCTTAAAACCGCCCTCATAGCCGTCGTACTTATACTTCTCCATGTCTGCCATCGCCAGCTTCTTCAGCTCCTTCGCGGATCTGATTCCGTAATAGGTCAGCGTGCGCTGCTCGCCGTCCGGGTCGCCCACCTCCACCTCCAGCTTGTCACCGTTGGCCTTCACGCTCTTCGCCGTCACCTTCAGCTTCACCTCGTCCGCAATGCGGTACTTCAGGTCGCTGCTCTTCACGTTCCGCGCCTGGTCGTAGCTGGCGGTGCGCGCATCGGCATCCAGCAGCTTGCCGCAGTACACGGTGCCGTTCTTCAAGTAGGTTACTAAGCCGAAGTCGTCGGCCAGTTTCTTGAAGGCATCCGCCTTGGTACAGCTCTCAAAGCGCAACGGGCCAATGGTCGCGTCCAGCGCGTCCACCTTGAAGGTATCGCCCACCAGGTCCTTCAGCAATGCGGGCACGTGGGTGTCCTTGTAAGCCTTGTTGAATGACTGTTGAAGCAGGGGCCAAAGGCCATCCCTCAATTCTATCTTCACCGGCGTATCGGCTCCCGTCCGAACCACGTACCCCTCGAACTCCAGGACATCCAAATTGCCGTCGTAGCCGAGGTACACCTGCACCTTGTCGTTGCGCTTTATCAGTGTCTTCAGCGCCTGCTGTTGCAGCTCACCGATGTTGCGCGGCAGCGTAATGGTGGCGCTTTGGCACACGTTGCGCACGGAGGTCTCAATATCCACCGCGCTCACCTTGCGGATGGCCACCTGCCCACGCGTGGGGTTCGCCGGGAACAGGATGTATGCGCACATCGCCAGCACCATCATTCCTTGCCTTTTTTAGTGCGATGCCAGAACCACAGACCCGCCGCCTTGAACACGCCGCCCACGAAGCCGCAAAGCGCGGCCACGGCCACCGCCCGCCACACATTGGGATCGGAGAGCCAAGTGGCCAGGCCACTGGCCATGCTAAGCAGGATGATGCCAAGGGGTGAACTGTGGTCTGCGTGCATCACTGTAGGATCAATTCAAGCGCGTCGTCGCTTTCACACGTCATCTGAAAGCCGTGCATGCGGGGCTTGCCGGGGATCTGATTGAAGGACAGCGAGAGGATGGATAACCGGTCGATGGCACGCTGCTGGAACAGATCGCCGCCCGGGTGATCACCGCCCAAGGCGATGCTATCGGCCAAGCTGGCGAACTCCAGCAGTTTCTCCTGCATGGCCTCCAGCGTGGTCAAGCCCTGCGGCTGCTGCGGCTCATCCATCAGTATGCCGCTCAGGCGTATCTGCCAGTCTTCCAGGGCATACACCTCTTTCACGCTTGCGCCGCTGGCCACCACCGGGGTGCGCGCGATGGTCTTTCCACGGCTCATCTCCACCACGGTGCTTATCGGCAAGCGCAGCTCCCCGAGGGTCACTTGCTCAATGCGGCCATCGCGGGCGAAGCGGCGATACGCTCCACCTCGCAGGGTCACCGGGTAAAGGATGGGCAGCCCAAGGTGGCTCATGGGCCTCGCCTCGTTGTCCTCCACCACGGTGATGCCTGCGAAGCTTACTCCCGGTTGTTCACGTTGGGCCTGCTCCATCACGCCGGGGAAAGTCACGGGGTTGGCGATGCCGTAGAACAGGCTTAGCATGCCGGGGAGGTCGAAGCGCGGATTCTCCATTAGCCCAGGGCGAATTGCGCGTCGCGCAGTTTGTTTGTGATCATGGCCACAACCTGTTCGGCAGTGTCCTTGGCGCTGGCCTGCACATCGCGACCAATGCCGAACTGCATGTTCATCGTGATGTTCATCGCGATGTTCCGGTCGCCGCTGCCACTGCCGCTTACGGCGCTACCCTTACCACCGGCATCGGCCGCACCGGTCGCGCCTTTGCCGCCAAGCAGGCTGTCCGCGCCAACGTGGCCTCCCGGCGCAGCAGCAAGGGCGTTCGTGGAGCTACCCTTCGCCGCGCCCTTCGATGTGGCATTGAAGCCTGCAATGCCTTCGGCCTGGCCACGACTAAATGCAGAGCCGACCTTATTGCCGATGTCCCGTGCAAATCCGACCAGCTTTTCAAAGCCAGGAATATGAGAAAGCAACTCAAACACTTTCCTGAACGGGGCCATCAGAATGTTGGCCAGCTGGGCGAACGCGTCTGAGACCTTGAGGATGAAACTCTGAACACCTTCCCACACATGGGCAAGCCATGCGCCGATTGCCTGGAACATGCCGACCAATGCGATCCAGGTGGCTTGCACGGATGCCCGCCACATCTGGAAGCCAAGCACCAAGCCGTCGATGATCGGCTGCACGGCGCTGGCCACCCATGCGAAGGTGGCCTTCAGTACTTCCCACACACCCATCACGCCACCTCGGAAGCCCTCGAAGTGATACCAGGCATAGATCACCCCTGCCACCAAGGCCGCGACGGCCATGATCACTACGCCTATGGGGTTCGCGGTGAGCGCGGCGTTCAACAGCCATTGCGCACCGGACCAGAGCGTTGTGGCCGCTGTGGCGATATTGGAGGCAAAGGCTATCGCTCCGGTCTGCACGGCGGAGATGGCTTGCAGCGCGTTATTCGCGATCAGTGCCGCGTTGTTCACCAACATGGCGGCGGTATACACGCCCACCGCTACCGCGATGCCGGTGAGCACACCCTTCACAAGCGGCCCGTGCTGCTGCACCCAGGCAAACCCATCGCGCAGGTATTCGATGCCGCCGCTCAACCCGCCGATCACGCTGGTGATAAGCGGCGCCATGCTCTGTCCCAGGTCGCTCTTGAACTGCCCCCAAGCATCGCTCAGATTGCTCATCTGCCCGGTGATGGTCTGGCTTTGCGCGGCCATGAGGCCGCCGAACTTGCTGCCCGCGCTGGTGAGGTTCTTGAACACTTGCTCCACCTGCGGAAAGCCCACCTTCCCCTTCTCCACCAGCCCGCGCACTTCCGCCTGGCTCACACCAAGCACCTTGCTCAGTTCTTCTATGATCGGGATTCCCCGGTTGGCGAACTGCATCAGATCGTTCGTGTACAACCGGCCCTGCACCCGCGTAGTGCCGTACAGGTAGGCAAGATCTCCCACCGGCTGGCCGAGGCCAGCTGCCACATCACCCAAGCGGCGCAGTGTAGGGATCGTCTCCTCCGCGCCGAACCCGAAGGCCAGCATCTTTTTGGTCGCGTCCTGCACTTCGGGCAGCTCGAAAGGAGTGGTGGCGGCAAAGCCCTTGACCTGAGCGGATAGGGCGTCAGCCCGCTCCTTGCTCTGAAGCATGTTCTTCAACGAAGCATCGAACTGCTGTTGCACCCCTGCTGCCTTAGCCACACCTCCCACGAACGCCGTGATACCGCTAACGGCAAATGCGCCAGCAATTGGCGCGACCAATGAACTGAACGCACTCCGCATCCTGCCAGCCGCGCCGCCCACCCTCTTCTCCATGCCGCCGGTGTTCACCGCGTCAAGCTCCAGTTGCGTGGCCGCGATCTCCTTCTTCAGCGCGCTGATCTCCGACACGCTGCGGCTCGTTCTCATTTTGCCACCAAGATCCCGGAGCTTCTGCTCCAGCTCACGGCTCTTGCCAATAGGCCCCATGATATCGTCCACCATGCCGCGCATGGCGCTGTCTGTGGCGGCCTCCACGCTGTTCACCGCACTGGCAACGCCTCCAAGGCTGCCGCGCATGCCGTTGGTGGCGGTGCCCAAGGTGGCATCCAAGGTGCCCGCGACGCCAGCGACCCCACTGATCTGCGTTTGCAGTTTAGTGAGGTCCGCGAAGATCCCCTGAAGGATCCCGATGTCTATGCTGATCGTCTCTGCCACCTTCTATTCGATCAGGCCGAGGGTTCGGCCAAGCGTCACATTCCTATGGTGTAGGAGCCACGCGGCCTCCACCCAGCGATCAATGAACTCAGCGTCGGTGAGCGTGCCGGGGTCCAGCCCGAACACATGGCGCACCATCGCGCGACCCTTTCGAAGTTGGTCCGCCTCCGGTGCCGGGTCGATGCGCCGTCGGCTTACAGTTCCCCCACCTCGGCCTCCAGCTGGCGGAACAACTTACCCACCGCCCCCATGGCGGCAACATGCACCTCGGCATCCTCGTCCATGCCCTTGTCCGCACGCAACTTGCAGCTGTTGTACACCAGCTCGGCGCTGGCGATGGGATCGCTGCCGGCCAAGGATGCGGCCGCGCTTAAGATGTTGAGGTCCGGCTTCTTGAAGAGGCCAACGTATTCCTTGCCGTCCACCTTCACCGCGATGCGGTGTACGCTGCCGTGGGTGCGCTTCAGGTTGGCCACGTCGGCGTCCGTAACGCCTTCCGGAAGGGCAATGTGCTGCTTGTTCATGTTGGGGCTTTACCGTGCTTACTGCACGTTGTAGTCGATGTGTGTGCAATAGCAGGGCATCTCCAGCCAAACGGCCTTGTCACCCTGGCTCACCTCGCGGCCCTGGCCGCTGAACTGGAAGTTGCGGATCACGTCCTTCACCACCTTGCCGTTGCGCGTCGTAAGCACGCTCACGTCGGCGGGAGGAATGTCATGGATACGGCTGTTGGCGGGCAAGCTGGACATAATGCCGTCCACCTCTTCCTTCAGCAGCGTCATGCTGCACTCGGCCTTGTAGTTGCCATCGCCGGTGCCGATGGGGTACTGGCCGCCGCCCATCACGGCCTCGCGCTCAATGCTGTCCTTATAGCTCAGCTTGCTTATGCCGACCAGGGTGCGGCCGTAGAGCACCGCCTTGATCTGTGCCCAGCCGGTCACGGTGCCGAAGTTGTTGATTATGGTGGTAGGTACGCTTGCGGGCATGGCTTAGGCTTGTGCGGGGTTGGTGAATCCGATTTCGGCCTCAATGGCCTTGGCGATGCCTTGCGGCGTTATACTCAGCTTGGTCACCACCTTGCCGGTGGCGATCACGTCCTGGTCGGGGTCGAGGCGGAAAGCGAAGTCTGCTATCTCGCCCTCGGCGAGCAGGCCGTCCAGCTGGCGCTTGGCCGCCGCATCCCAATCGGCGATGGTGGCGGGGTCCACCTTGCCACTGGAAGGGTCGACCCTCACTCGGCTGTTCATGCTCGGGATAAGGGCGCGGCGCACCATGCGCGCGGCCTCGTTCCAGATGCGGTTGATGTGGATGGTGTTGTAGTCGTTCGTCACCAGGGTGCAAGTGGCATCGGCGTTGTGGTACACACCGGCATAGCCTTCATACTTCCCCACGTAGCCGTAGGCATTCGCGGTGAGGTTATCGCGCTCAGCCTGGGTGAGGTTGTCGAAACTTACGGCGGCGCTGGTGCCGAATTTCACCCAGCGGTTCTGTCGGGTGTCGGTTAGGCTGTAGTTAGCCTGCCCGCGCGCCTTGGCCGGGTAGCGCTCAAGCTTCACGCTGCCGATGCTCTCGCTGAGCATGCGCACGCCAATGCTACCGAGGGTGGTGCCCACGGCGGCGCTTTTCTTGAAGCCCGCCGGATAGGCGCTGAAGTAGCCGTGGTCACAGGCTACCGTCACATGCACCTGCGGCGCGTCCAGCGCCTTCAGGTCCACCAGCGTACTGCTGGACGCATACCCCTCAACCACCACGCAATCAACGTAAACGAAGGCCGAGGCCTTGGCCTCCACCCATGCCTGCGCCAGGGCGATGTCAGCCGCTACCGTGCCGCCAAAGCCGCCGGTAACGGTGGGCGTGGCGCTGGGGTCGAAGCCATACACCAGGCCCATGAAACGGATGCTGTTCGCGCTGGCCGCCATCAACTGGTCCGCCGCTGCTCCTGCGGCAAATGGCGTGGTGCCCGTCCCGCCGTTCCACACGTAGAGGGTGCCATCCGGGTTCAGCCGGAAGAACTCGCTGATGTGGTACCACAGCGCACTGGCGTTGGTGGTGCTGGCATTGGCATCGCTGGCGGCACCCAGGCCCAAGGCCGTGGCATCATCCAGGCCTTGCAGCTTGTACACGGTATCGGCCAGGAAGGTGGTGCCCACCACGTAGCCTTTCTGAATGATCAGTCCGGCCACGTTGCGGTCGCTCGGCGCTTGCTGGCCAAGCCCGCCATTGATCTTAATGATGGATGGTCCCTTGAAACTCATTCAATTGCTGGTTCAATGGCGTTTCACTTCCCTTTCTTCTTGCCCTTGGGCTTGGCTGCCTCAGGCGCAGCCTCTTCAGGTACAGCCTCTTCAGGTACAGCCTCTTCGGGCGCAGCCTTTTCTTCAGGCGTGCCCCCTTTGTCGCGCTGCACCAGCACCGGCGCGGGCAGCCCGCTGCGGCGCGCATGGTCGATGGCGAGGTTCTGCACCTCCACGCGGAAGGCATTTCCGTCCTCGGTGACGTAGACCTCGCCGAGGGTCGGGTCCGCTTCAAATGCGGCCTTGGCCGCGTCGGTGATCTTGCTCATGCTGCTATAAGGGTTTGAGGTTGGTGATCAAAAGGCGCAGGCTGATGTAGATGATCGCGGTTATCAGCAGCCACCAGGCCCACTGCGGTGTACGATACTTCACCACCACCTCCCGCTGCGTGGTGGTCGTGTCCTGCATGGTCCTGGTCCAGGTGTCCCAAAGCCGCGCTGCGATGCTCGCCGTATCGCAGATGCAGTCCGCCTGCACGGCGTTCTGCCGAACGCTCACAGTGCTTACGGCCCTGCCGTTCCGCACGGTCACCGGCGGCATGTCCGGTACCGGAACAGGCAGCGGCAACAGCTGTTGCACCACCTCGCGCGGCACGGGCAGCAGCGTATCGCGTGGCACTTTGGTGGTCACTGTCTCGCTGTGCGACACGGTGTTGCTCGTCACGCTGCGCTTGGAGCGGCAGCCGGCGCACAGCGCCAGCAGCGCCAATGCGTAGCACACCAGGCTGATCCACCAGGCCAGCCTGATCCTGGATATAATTCGTGATCGCATAGACCTTGCTCAATTGGCGACGGCGGGCATATACGCCATCACCCTCCCGGCTGCCGGGCGCGCTGGTGTTACCCTCCACCGTGGTGATGTACACGCCGTCAAAGCCGGTGACGAAGCCGGTGTGCCCCACGCGGCCCAAAGCGCTGTAGTAGATGGTGAAAACATCGCCGGGCATGGGCATGCGTGTCGCCTTACGGGGCGACCAGACCCTTGCGGAAACCCCGGAAAACGCAGGGGACCAACCCGTCTCCGGGTTGCGCACGCCACAGCCCGACAGATGGTAGCTTACGAATGCCGCGCACCAGGATGCGCCGCGCTTCAGCCCAACGCTGGCGAGATAGCGCTCCACCTCCGGCCCATCGTTGTGGCCGGAGGCTTCGCGTACATCCACGTCAGCAAGTGCGCTTTCCACCACGCAGGCCCGTTGCGGGCTGAGCGTGGCGGCAGTGGCGGTGTTGCAGGCGCTCATGGCCAGCAGCACCAGGGCCAGCAGCAGCATGGCGAAGGTGCGCAGGCTCAGGTTCGTCTTGGCCTCGGCCGGCATGGCATCGAAGCTGTCGTACACCTGGTTCTTCAGCCAGCGGTAGCCCTTGGGCAGCACCACGCGCAGGCCAAGCCAGGCGGCGCAGGTGTAGATCACCATGCGCAGCACGGTCCACACCACGGTCTCCGTCTCGGCGGCGAGGTCATACTGCCCGGTGGTGGGCCACCAGGTGGCGCTGGCCCAGCGCACCACCAGCAGCAGCGTGCTGATGATGGCCACGGCGGCCAGCTCCTCCTTGTATGACTTCAGTTCGCGCATGCGGTCGAGTTCACTTTTAAGTGAAGTCCAGGCTTAGACAGCGGCGCTGATCATGGCGCCAAAGCCAACGGTCTTGATGGGCAGCGTCACGCTCCACAGCCGGAAGCCAGCGGTGCTTTCGCGGTATTCCGGATTGGTCGCGGCCTCGCGGAAATAGAACTTCAGGTCGCCCTGGGCGGTGAAGCTGCGGTCGCGCAGGAACACCACGCTGCCGGGACGGTCGCCCGCCACGGCGGCTGCGCCGAAGGCGTTCTTCGCGCCAGCGGCGCTGAAGGTCACGTTGCGGGCGTACTTGTAGGTCTCAAAGCCGTAGTAGTTCGGCGCGATCAGGCCGTCCTTGGCGTTGTGGAACTGCTGCTGGAAGCTCAGGTCTTGTGCCAGCAGGTCGGCGCAGTGCTGCGGACTAAGCACCAGGCGGCGGCCCGCTGCGGGCACGCCCAGTTGGTCCAGCTTCAGTTGCAGTTTGATCAGGTCCTGGGCCAGCAGGCGCTTCTGCCCGCTGCCGTTGTCCGTGCCGGTGGTCTCCAGCACCGGCGTGTTGGCGGTGTTGCCCGCCACGCACAGGCTGTGCAGGGCGTGCGCCATGATCTGCTCGGTGAGCGTGTCGCGGTGCTGGCTCAGCACGCTGCCTTGCTTATCGTACGGCAGCGCGTACAGCTCATCATCCGTCACCTTGGTGTTGGTGGTGTCGTACTTGTTCAGCGCCACCGCGATGTTGTCATCAGTGCGCTGGGCCACGGAAATGGGGTAGGTGGTATTATTGATCAACACGGTGGGGTCGGCCCCGATCTCGGCGATGTTGATCACGTTGTTGCCCACGTACTGGTCCTTGCGCGGCACGCCCGTGAGGAAGTCACCAAGAATGCGGAACTTTTCCACCAGTGCAGTCTCCCACATCTGCCGCAATACCACGACTTGCGCCACGCCTTGCGGCAGGGGCACGAAGCTGAGCAATGCGCTACCGGCAACGCAGCCCAGGAAAGCATGGCCTACCGCCACCTCCAGGGTGGCGGACACGGCCACGGCCATGACTAAGCAGGTGAAGAGGGTGTAGAAAAGGTTGGTGATGTGCTTCATCGTTGTGGCTTGGTCGCCTGTTGTTCGTTGTCGGTTGTCAGTTGCTCGTTGTCGGCTGTCCGTTGTTAGGCTTTGGGCAGCACGGGCTTCACGCCGTAGTGGGCCTCGTAGAGGTCGGTGAACTTCTGCGCGTCGCTGGCCATCATGGCCTGCAAGCCCTTCAAGTCCTTCTCGGCCCACTGCGCGTAGGTCCAGGCATCGCGGCCCTTGGGTTGGCCTTCGGCCTTGGCCCCCGTGGTCTCCTTCGCCATTTCAGGCGCAGCCACCAGCGCCTCCACCTCCGCCTTGGTGGCATCGAAGGCGGCGGCGAACTTCAGCTCGAACGCGGCGCGGTGCGCCTCGGTGAGCTTGCGCTCGGCCACGGCCTTGTCCAGGATGGCCTTCACCTGCGCTTTGCGCTGGTCCAGCTCCGCTTGGGCACGCCGTTCGTTCTCTTCCTTCACCGCCTTCACGCGGGCCAGCACTTCGGCTTCCGTCGCGGTCTCCGGCATGCCCAGCAGGGCGCGCATCGCTTTGATGTCCATCTGTTCCTCGTTGTTGTGTGCGTGTGTGGCCGCGCGGGCCTTGGGTAGCTTGTCATTCGGACACCCGCAGGCGGCGATGCGCGCAACGGCGGCATCATCCATCCAGTCGTCATCCTCTTCTTCGTCATCATCCACCAGGCCGTCCACGAAGCCTTCGGCTACGGCTTCCGTGCCGGTGTACCAGCGGTCGCCCTTGCTCCAAAGTGCCTCGATCTCGTCCTCCGTCTTGCCGGTCTTCTTGGCGTAGGTGGCGCGGTAGTCCTTGGTGATGTCCTCAATGGCCTTCAGTTCGGCCTTCAGCTCGTCCTCGTTGCCCAGCACCGCAGCGCTTGGCTTGTGTACCATGTAGGCCGTGTCCGGGCGCACGCGGAAGTCATCCAGCTTCGCGCCCAGGTAGGTGGCGGCGCTGGCCACCATGGCCCCGCCTTCGCCGGTGATGCGGCCCGGCAGCATGCGCAACACGGCCAGGATGCGCTTGGTCTCCAATACGCTGCCGCCCTCGCTATCGATGTACACGTGCGCATCGCGCACGCCTTCGCCCTGCATGCGGGCGATGGCCGTGCGCACGTCGGCGGCGTTGGCCTTGTCCCAGCTTGCGATAGCGCCCTCAATGCGCACATCGGCACGCTGGCCGTTGCGTTGGGCGGTGATCACCAAGGGGCGCTTTTTCATGGTCGGGGCCAAAAGTGCAGGCATTCGGAAGCCCCCGCCAAATCAGGAAACCTTGATGCGTAGACCGATCAACGCACCACGATAAAATGAGCGCGCGCGCGCGCCTTTACGCCGCCACATTTGCAGCGATGGCAAAGGATGGAGCGCGCAGCGTGGCCCGCATCATGTTCGTGGAGCAGGGCAAGAACCGCAAGGACATTGCCGCCAAGCTGGGCGTGCGCGACAAGACCGTGGGCGAGTGGGCCAACAAGGGGAACTGGGAAGATCAGCGCACCGCCTGGCTCACCAACAGCCAGAACGTGGAACGCGCACTGCGCGGCCTCATCCAGACCTACACCGAGCAGCTCACCAGCATGGAGCAAACCGGCGGCGACCCCAAGGAAAAGGCGCGCCTCGTTGATGCCCTGGTGAAGACCAGCAAGACGCTGGAAGTGGTGCGCAGCGAACGCGACATCACGCTGAACGCGCGGCTGCGCGTAATGGAGTGGGTGTTCGCCGAACTGCAAAAGCACGATGCGGCCACGCACCTGAAGCTGGTGGACTTCCAGAGCCAGCTCCTGGATGAGGCCGCACGCATCCACGCATGAGCAAGGCCGCCAGCCAACGCAAGAGCGCCGACCGGCTGATGGCCGCCTACCGGCGCAAGCTGGAGATCCTGCGGAACTCCAACAGCTTCAACGCGCATGAAACAGCCGTTGAACAAGGCCAGCGGATCGTTGCCGCCAAGGCCGACCCCGTGACCTTCGCCGAGACCTACCTTCCCCACTACACCACCAGTCCCTGCGCGGACTTCCAGCGGCTGGCGGCCTTGCGCGTGATGCGCTCGCCGGACATCCGCATCGTGCTGCGCTGGGCCAGAGCGCATGCCAAGAGCGTATGGGCGGACACCATCATCCCGCTGTGGCTATGGGCCAGGGGCGAGCCGATGTACCAGGTGATCATCGGCAGCAGCGCCGACCGTGCCCGCACGCTCCTCAGCGACATCCAGGCCGAGTTCGAGGCCAACCCCAGGCTGATCCACGACTTCGGCGAACAACAGATGCTGGGGAGCTGGCAGGATGGTTCCTTCACCACGCGCGGCGGCTTTACAGGCGTTGCCCTGGGCATGGGCCAAAGCGTGCGCGGCCTGCGCAAGCGCGCGCTGCGCCCTACGTACATCGTTCTGGACGATTGCGAGACCCGCCAGCTCTGCAAGAACCCCAAGCGCATCGGTGAAATGGTGCGCTGGGTGGAAACGGACGTGATGGGCACCATGGATGGCCCCGTGCAACGCTTGGTGATCGCCAACAACCGCTTCGCGCCGGACATGATACAGGTGCGCCTGCTGGAGCGGCATAAGGGCTGGCTCCTGCACGAGGTGAAAGCCTACGACCCGGCCACCTACGCGCCCGCGTGGCCGGAGAAGTACACGAGCGACTACTGGCGCAGCAAGGAGAAGGAGGACGGCACCCTGGCCACCCGCGCGGAGTACCTGCACCAGCCCCACGTGGAAGGCAGCATCTTCACCGACGACCTCTTCAACTGGGGCAAGCCGCCGCGCATCGACCACTTCCAGTGCATCGTAGGGCATTGGGATGTGGCCTACGCTGGCACCAGCACCGCCGACTTCAACGCCGTGCGCGTGTGGGGCCTGGACAAGGAAGGCCGCTACTGGCTGCTGGGCACCTTCTGCAAGCAGACCAAGATGGCCGCTGCCGTGCGCTGGATGGTGGACTTCGACCGCGCCCTGCCCGAGAGTGTGGTGGTGCATTGGCAGTATGAGGCGCAGTTCTGGAACGACGAGCTGGAGCGCACCATCCAGGAGGTGGGCAAGGCCGAGCGGCATGAACTGCTCATCCGCAAGGCAGAACGCAGCAAGGCCAACAAGTACGACCGGATGCTCACACTGCATCCTTACTACCAGAATGGCCGCGTGTGGTATAGCGAGCGGCTGAAGGGCGATGCCGACACCGACGTGGCCCTGGCCCAGCTCAAAGGCATTGAGCCGGGCTACAGCACGCACGACGATGCGCCCGATGCCGACGAGCAGGCCATCCATGTACTGAGCCGCGAGGCCATAAGCCGGGAATGGCGCGACCCGGTGTTTGCACCGCGCCACCGACCAAGCAACACCTGGTGATGGAACTGAACTACGACCAATACCTGAAGGATATGCACCACGCATACGTGGGCCGCGTGGCCACCATAGTAGGCGGGCACAGCCAGGCCGGCCGCACCGGCCGTGTGAAGTCGCTGCTCAACGACCTGAGCGGACTGAAAGCGGTCATCGCCTTCTTCGGTCACCATGAGCCGCATGAAGTGGTCGTGCGGCTGGACCTTATCCGCCTTGAACCCCTCCCAGGATGACCTACGCCTTCCTCACTGCCGAAGACGTGCTGAGCCGCATCCGCGACCAGCACCGCAACGACCTGCGCGACGTGGACCCCGCTCTGGATCCGCCCGACACCAATGCCGAAGCCGCCGGAGAGGCCATTGAACTGAGCTGCGAGAGCATGGCCATCGCCAAGGTGCGCAGCGCCCTGGCCCAGCGCTACGATACCGCCGCGCTCTTCACCGCCACCGGCGCAGACCGCAGTTCGCTACTGGTGCTGCACGTGCTGAACGTGTTCGTGTACCTCTTATACCGGCGCATCAACCCGCGCAAGGTGCCGGAAGTGGTGAAGGAGGATCACGATGAGACGCTCGCCTGGCTGGACCGCGTGGCGGCAGGCAAGGAAGCCCCCGACTTCCCCGAGATCCAACCCGACGAGGACAACGCCGGACTGCCCCGGTTCGGGGGTGGCCAGCAGCTTAATGGGATCTACTACTAAACGAACGAGGCCGAATGACCCGTTAAAGTATGTTGAAGCACGACGATAATAGGCCGGGTGGTACCTTCCCCCGTCCGAACCTGTTTGAGCGCCTTAGAGCGGCTTTTTCGCCGTCGGCCTCCAACGGCCTCTTCCGGCCCGGCAGCCAGCCCAGCGAGCACATGCCCGACCTGGAGCGCTGGACCATGCCTCACCGCAGCATGGACATGGCGGACTGGACCGTGGCCAAGAACATGGCGCTGAACGCCTACCGGCCGGACCGCACCCGCCTGCTGGACCTGTACGATTCCATCCTGGTGGACAGCCACCTGGCCAGCACCATGGAGAGCCGGGTGCTGCGCGTGGTGCGCAGCCGCTACCGGCTGGTGAAGGGCGACAAGCCCCAGCCCGAGCTGGCCCGCATGCTGGAGGCGCAATGGTTCGAGGATTTTCTCCAGTATGTGGCCGAGGCTGTGTTCCGGGGCCACACACTCATTGAGCTGGGCGAGCTGGCCAAGCCCGGCCAGTTGAAGGCCGTGAACCGCATCGACCCGCGCAACGTGCTGCCCTGGAGCGGCCAGGTGGTACGGCAACAGGGACAGGACAAGGGCTACGCCTTCCGCGAGCCGCCACTGAACGCCTACCTGATCGAGGTGGGCCGGAGCGATGACCTGGGCATCCTTTGCGACGTGGGGCCAGTGGCCATCGTGAAGAAATACGCCGTGGGCTCCTGGGCGGACTACGTGAACAAGTTCGGCATCCCGCCGCGCTGGGTGCGCACCAGCAGCCGCAGCGCCCACCGGGTGAAGCAACTGGAGCAGATGATGCAGCAGATGCTGAGCAGCGCGTACGGCGTGATCGAGGGCGACGAGGAGATCCAGGTGATGGCCACGCCCGGCACCGACGCGCACAAGGTGTTCGATGAACTGATCTCGCGGATGAACAGCGAGATCAGCAAGCGCATCCTGGGCCAGGACGGCACCACCGACAACAAGGACGCCAGCGGCACATATGGCAGCCTGAAGGTGCTGCAAGGCGTGGCGGAGGACCGGCACAAGGCGGACAAGGCCAGCGCGGCCTACGTCATCAACAACGAACTCTTCCCCCGCCTGGTGAACCTGGGCTACCCATTCCAGGGCGTGCGCTTCGAGTGGGACGAGCTGCGCGACCTCAGTCCTACCGAGCTGGTGGACTCCGTCAGCAAGCTGGGAATGGTTTTCGACATTGACCCGCAGTACGTGGAGGAGCGCACCGGCATCAAGATCCTGGGGGCGCGGCGCATGCCCGGCGAGCTGGGCGGTGATGGCACGGGCAGTGGCGGGGGCAATCCGCCCGGCAACGGCAGACAGGTAGGGAGCAAGCCTCCCAAGCCCCCCGGCGACGAGGGCGGAGAGGATGATGAGGAGGATGGTGTGACGGCAACCGCGATCGCTCCCGAAGTACTGGACTGCGGCTGCCCGGCGCATGGTGCCATGGGCGCGACCGCCGAGGCTCCCATGGTGGACCCGGCGGCAGTTGAGGCACTGGTGGCAGCCGCCTACGATGGAGCAGACTGGAGCCAGCCATACTTCGCAGACCAAGCGCGCATTTACCAAGAGGGACTGCTCGGCGAATGGCGCAGCCGCATGGCGCACATCGACTACGATGCACCGGACCACGCCGCCGCCGCCGCCATGGAGATCAACGTCTTCCGATTCAGCGCGATCAAGACCACGGCAGCGTTGGTGCAACTCAACGGCATAGTGAAGGCCAGCAAGGGCTTCAGTGACTTCAAGAAGCGCGTGGATGAGAGCGGCCTGCTGGAAGATTACAACCGCCACAAGCTGGCGGCCGAGTACCAGCTCGCGGTGAACACCGGGATCCAAAGCAGCCGGTACTTCCGCCAGCGCGAAGACATGGACGCGCTGCCTTATTGGGAGTATCACACCCAGGGCGATAGGCAGGTGCGTCCGGCGCACGCTGTGTTGGACGGCAAGGTGTTCGGTGCGAAGGATGCTATTTGGGACAAGATCTACCCGCCCAACGGCTGGAACTGCCGCTGCACGGTGCTGCCGGTGGCCTTCGCGCCGGACAAGGTGTACAACGAGGCCGAGGGCATCGGCCTGATGCGCGGCGCCGACCCAAAGGGCTATACCGCCATGGAGAAGGCGGGCTTCCTGGAAAATCGCGCACAGGAGGCTGTGGTGTTCAAGAACAACATCGCCTACAGGGATGAGCTGAAGGGCCGGAAAGAAGGCTACAACTTCGGCGTGGAAGCGAGCTATGGGCACAAGGGAATGAAGGAGGCCGACCTACTCGCTTCCGGGCTGCCATCTCGAGGGGAAGGTTTGTCCGACAATGCAGCCGCAGAGGCGTGGTTCCGCACTACTGCGACGCACACGAAGGACGGCAAGCAGGTGCTGGCGTTGAATGACTATGCCGGACGCAAGGTCCACATCGCTGAGAAACAGTTCATCGAACACCTGCAAGGAGCGCACCGCAAGGACCGGCATAAGGTGGCTAACCTGATCCCCGACGTGCTGAAGAATCCTGACGAGGTGTGGGTGAATCAGAGCCAGCGGGAGAAGAACGGACTGTCCTACCTGAAGTTCACCAAGGAAGGGATCATCCGCGTGGAAGTCCAGGCGAGCGATGAGGGCTTGCAGATCGCGACCTGGACAGGGAAGGTAAACGATGATCAGCGTGCAGGCTTATTGATCAAGCCCATCAAAAAGAACAACCCCTGAAGGTCCGAGCTCCTCCACTTGCATCGCTGCAAGTGCGCTCGCCGTTTCTCCTTCAAGAGCCGTTCCAAGAACTACAAAGGTAATGCCGATAAAGGGAAGCATTGAAATCGCCAACCGCATCCGCGCGGCGCTGGTGAACAAGGTGCCCAAGCGCATCGCCGCCGATGCCGAACGGCATTTCAAGATGAGCTTCCGCCACCAGGGCTTCATTGACGAAACGCTTGTGCCCTGGAAGCCGACCAAGAAGCCCAGGGCCAACAGCCGGGGCAAGGTGCTGGAAAAGCGCATCCTGAAGCGCACCGGCCTGCTGGTGAACAGCATTCGCGTGCTGCGCGCCGACTGGAACCGCGTGGAGATCACCGCTGGCGGGCAGCACGTGCCTTATGCCCAGATCCACAACGAAGGCGGACGCATCCAAGGCACGTTCAACGTGCGCGCCCACACCCGGCGCAAGCGCGATGGCACGAAGGTGCCCGTGCGCGCCTTCCAGCGCAAGGTGAACACGGTGATCCCCCAACGCCAGTTCATGGGCGACAGCTTCAAGCTAAGGCAGACCATGCGACAGACCATCCTGCGCACCATTTCAGAGGCGCTGAACAAACGTTGAACCATGCCCATCGAAGTCCCCTTCCTCCCCGCCGACGAGAACCTGAACCCACTAAGCCAGGACTGGGGCGAGGCATACAAGGAGCTGTGCGCGCTCATTCGCGCCAAGGTGCCCGCCATCAAGCATGTGGACCTGTACTACGGGCAGGAGCAGTTCCTGTTGGACAAGGAGGGCTGGATGCCTTTCCGCGCCCCGGCTGTGTTCCTGGAGTTCCGCGCCGCCGAGGTGCAGGACCTGGGCGACCAGGTGCAGCAGCTCACCATGGACATCGGCGTGTACCTGCTCCATGAAACGGTGCAGGACACCGACGACCGCAGCCTGGGCCAACGCCGCGCCATGGAGTTCGTGGGCCTGCTGCGGCAGTTGCATGCCGCGTTGCACGGTGCCCAAGGCACGCACTTCATGCCGCTGGGCCGCACGGAGCTGAGCCGGGCCGAGGCTCCGCCCTTCTGCTACTTCTACCGGCAGACGTATCGGTGCGTGATCATTGACAACGGGGCCGCGCCGCAGTGGAACTGGCAGGAGCCGCCGCTGGAGCCGGTGGTGGAGAGCGAGTAGACAGGCCGTTACCCCTTGCTGTACACAATGCGCTCCACCTGGCGGATGCTGAGATAGTAGCGCTCGTGGATGGTCCACAGGATGAACTCCACGGTGTGCTTGGGCCTGCGGCCAATGCGCATGGCGCGCATGCGCTCGTACTCCTTGCGGATATCCGCGTCCCTCTTCTCGATCAGTTCCTTGTCACGGGCCATTCGTTGCGGGTTATAGAAGCGAGCAGCCGCAGAGCAGCAGGGCGATGATGGCCGCGCCAAATGCGGCAACGGCAAGGCCCAGCTCCCAGCCGATGGAGCGGTGCTCAGGCTGCATGTGGCACAAGGCGTTTGCGCAGTTCTTTCACCGCACGGTGGTGCAGCACCTTCAAGCTGCCGTGGCTGCGACCCAGCTCGTTGCTGAGGTGTACCAGGCTGCGGCCTGCCAGCACCTGCCGCACCACGTACCGCTTCAGCGGCGTAAGACTGGCAATGGCCAGGTGCAGGCGGGCGTGGCCATCGGCCCGCTCCATCAGCTCATCCGGTAAGCGGGCATCGTCCGCTACGCGGTCGTAGATGGCCGGGTCCGTAGCCGGGCGCTCCCTGCCGCTGCGACGAATGAAGTCCAAGCAGGCATGCCGCGCCACGGTGATGGCAAAGCTGGCGTGGCTGCCCGGACCGAGCGGCCCGTGCTTGCGGAATCGCATGATGATGCGGCAGGCTACTTCCTGGCGCACATCATCCCGCTGGTGTTCCGGCACACAGGCCGCGTTGATGGCCCATTCGATAGCGGGGCGGTATTCTTTGCAGAAGGCCACCGCAGCGGCATCTGCATCCTGGAGCTGACAGGGCCGCCCGGTGTCTCCACCAGGCGACCCTGCTTCGCTCCCGAAATGCACCATGGGTGGCAAAGAACGGCCACCAATGCAGGTTTGCTG
>CALMYC010000054.1 GCA_937873385.1 uncultured Flavobacteriales bacterium
CACCCAACGCCGAAGTGGCGGTAGGCGGTGCGTATTACTTGATCGCGATGATGAACACCAGCAGTGGACACGAACATTGATCAAAGCCCGATGAGAACACTGAATGAATTAGAGCGTCAACTCGTTCGAAAGCTTTTGCAAGCGAACACGATCGGGATCCCCAGCTTGCCCGCTATGCTGGACGATCGATTGCGTGACGTGGATATCGTACGCGCACAAGGGCATTGGGAAATGCACTTCGATGCACAACAGTTCCAAGCCAACGCACTGGTTGATGGGGTTCGTGGACTAGCTCGAGTGCTGGTTGGTGCTGTTCATCTACTCCGTGAACTTGAAGCCAACGGTTTGGTCATTCTTTATGATGAAGCACCATTTCCCAACCCTGCGCGGTTCGGCGGACTTGTGCAAGGTCGATCCGCTATTCCGGCACAGGTGTACGATGCGCGCGTGAACAGACTGTTGGACGAGACAGCCTTCAGTTCCATTCTAGTACAAATAGGCCTGGTGGCTTATGTGCGCGATGGTTTCCGCATGCCTGATGAAGTACGCGCGGACCAAGACCTCCGGATGAACCGGCGCAACTTGCGCATGGCAGCTTGGGCTTTGGTGCTCTCGGTGATGATCGACCTATGGCAGGTGTGCTTGGCCTATCGCGAAGTACACTATGGTCAGTTGCAGTTCGAAGGGATGCAGCAAGTCGAATTGGACTCCACGCAGTATGGCACGTTGCTGCACCGGTTGGAGACGGCGTGCAAGAATGGAGACCATCATGTCGTGGGCGACACTTCTGCAACCAACAAGATATGTCGCGCAAAGAACCATAGCCGCCCATAATGATGCTCGACATAGGTGCCCAATACCTTATGGATCGACGGAGCGACCCCACCGGTTTCTTGGAGCGCGCACGGATGCACCAGTCGCGTTTTCGTGCCGAGCATTTGAGGGTGCCATGCGGCCGCTACGGGAACTATCTGCTGGAGCAGGATGCGCGCCGCGGACTGAACTTCTTCGATGGCTTCGGGATCCGCGATTCCGTGCGCCAACGCTATCCGAGTTACAGCCGCAACCTATACGCCAACCTATTGCGAAGCGAACATGTGCCGTTCAACTTCTTCATCCCGCTCAACGCCAACGATGCACTCCGCCGGAAGCTGTTCAGCACATGGCTGGGTTTCGAGTTGAACCAGGTTGACGAAGTGCGCATCGAGTATGCACCAATGCCCCGGGGGGAATTCCTGAACGATCGTACCAGCTTCGATGCCTACGTGGAATACGAGGACGAAGCAGGCTTACGTGGTCTGGTGGGCATTGAGGTGAAATACACGGAACGGCCCTATCCGTTGGGCAAGGGTTCCAAGGAGGATCGAGATATCCTGGATGTTGGATCGCCCTATTACCGGGTGATGGTCGCCTCGGGCATTTACCGCGAAGGGTGGGGAAAGGATCTTTTGCGTGATGAGTACCGTCAGCTCTGGCGGAACCAATTGTTGGGAGAGAGTATCCTTCAGCGTTTCCGTGAACGCTACGCCTATGCCACGCTCATGGTGCTATATCCAGAGGGGAATAGGCATGTGGCTACGGCATGCGCTGGGTACGGTCAGTTGCTCCTTCAACCCGAGCACACGTTCAAGGCACTCACCTACGAGCAATGCATCGCGGATCTCCGCACGCATACCACGGCAGTCGCATTCCACCCATGGATCGACTTCCTGCAGGCCCGCTACATCGTTCCGTGACCTTACGAACCATTTACCATCCCGATCAACAACTCCAAAACCCAAACAACCAATGAAACACATACTCGCACCCCTCGTCCTCGCCGCCCTGCTCTTCGCATGCGGCCAACCCGCCGAAACCGATACCCACAACGAATTGGACGGCACTACCCATACCGAAGGCGATGGGCATGATCACCCTGTAGATGGTTCCACGACACATGAACATGGCGACGCTGTTGGACATGACGAAAGGGATGGTCACAGTCACGAGGATGGGCACACGCATGAAGAAGCCGCACATGACACTACAGCTGGACATAGCCACGACGACGGACACACACATTGATCACCGCGTGACCCGCCCGGCTGGCCTCTTTATGTCGGCCGCGCGGTAACGCACAACACGCACGATATGCCCGAACCTATCCCGATCCGCTACGCCTTGGTGAGCACCGCCCTTTGCTGCATCGCCTCTCTGTCTGCCCAGGACCACACCTTCAAAGCCCCGCATGGTGGACAGCTCGTGCGCACCGATGCGTACTGCATCGAAATGGTGCTGCGTGGCGATGAAGCACGCTTCTATCTGCTTGATACACTTGGCGCCGATGTACCCGCATGGGGTGGCGTGGCGTACCTCCGTTTCGCAGACCAACAGACCACCAACCCCGCATTCGAACCGATGAAGGACGGCGGCTTCCGTGTGGTGCTCACCAACCCCAACGCATTCACCGTGGTGTCCAGCTTCAAGACCGGCAACGGGTTCGCGAGCGCAGAAATGAGCAGCGGCCCACGGATGTCCGTGCCCCCGGTCCAACAACAACACAACGCCAGCGACGGTCACAACCATTGAGCAATGGACAGCCATTCAATCGATCTTCTTGAGGAATTGGTGATCGCGAGCAAGCTGCTTGCAGCGGCCGTGCTTGGTGCAGTGGTGGGGTACGATCGTGAACGCCATAGCCGTGATGCAGGCTTGCGCACGTACGCGAGCGTATGTGTGGGCGCGGCGCTTTTTACGAGCATTGCAGGCCACCTTGAAGATGTCTCGGCCACCTCGCGCATCGTAGCCAACGTGGTCATGGGGATCGGCTTTCTCGGCGCTGGCATCGTTTACAAGGATTCCAATAGCGGCTACGCTAAAGGTCTTACTACTGCGGCCACCATCTGGTGCACCGCCGCCATCGGTGTGGCAGTTGGTCTGAATATGTTCGTCATTGCTATCGCCGGTGCATTGCTTGCATACTTCCTTATTAGCCTTCACCATCGTAAATGGTATGTGCGATGGAAGCACCGCATCAAACAGCCGCGTAACGTGGACTAATACCTAACAAATGACCAGCGATCCCAAGGAGATACTCGCCGAGTTCGGCATCGACGTGACCGGGAAGGATCCGGACGGCCAGTACCAGTGGAAGATGCTCTCGCTGAAAGCGGGATCGCCGGAGCGACAGCGTTTGGAGAAGGCGTGGTCGGCGTTCGTGTTGGGTCGCAAGGCGGTGGACGTTCCGAAGCCTGCCAGCGTAAAGACAGGTCCGGGCGCACTGGACTGGATCAAAAAGCGCTGGATGGTGCTCGTGCCCACCGTGCTCGGCATCGGTGTGCTCGGGTGGCTGCTGTTCGATCATCTTGGTCACCACGTCGCTGCGGATGCCGCGACACAACAAGCCCCGCCACACGAATGGCGGACGAACTACGAGACGATCAAGACCATGCTGGATAGCAGTGGCCACGACGACGATCACCACGACGAGTTCGTGCTGCTCGCCGAAGCCGCGAAGTCCGCGATCAATGCCGGACAGGCCGCGAAGATGCTGGAGCAGATCAACGCCGACCTTGCCGCTGAACGGACGGGAAGCGGCCCTCAGCGCATATCAGAACTGGCAGCGCACACCGCGCAATGGAAAATCATTATACAGGCTCTCATCATGAACAAAACGGAGTTGCTGGATCATGAAAAGTTCCAAGGGCATCATGAGGGGGAATTGTAAGCGCAACAGTATTGATCACGTTAAGTAGAGAAGCACAACCATGAGCACTGGGCCAAACAACAGATCGAAAACGGAAGAAGCGCCTAGCGCTTGGCGCGCCTACCTGCCTGCCATCTTTTCGTTCGTTCTTCTACTCGGTGGCATCGCCATCGACCAACTCGCACCCCAGTGGTGGGTGCAACCGTGGTGGCGGCTTGTCTGGTATTTGGTAACGTATCTGCCCGTGGGGCTGCCAGTGTTGGTGAAAGCGCTCAAGGCCATTGCGAAAGGCGATGTATTCAGCGAATTCTTCCTCATGAGCCTGGCCACCATTGGCGCGTTCTTCATCAAAGAGTATCCCGAAGGGGTGGCGGTGATGCTGTTCTATGCCGTGGGCGAGCTCTTTCAGGATGCCGCCGTGGACCGCGCCAAGCGCAACATCCAAGCATTGTTGGATGTACGCCCTGATACCGCGAATGTGATCCGCGATGGTGATGTGCTCGAAGTTCCTGCCGCCGAGGTCCAGGTCGGTGCTATCATCCGCATCCGCGTGGGCGATCGTGTGCCGTTGGACGGAAAACTCTTGAGTGAAAAAGCGTCCTTCGATACAGCAGCCCTTACCGGAGAAAGCGTTCCGCGAACCCTGTTGAAGGACGCAACTGTCTTGGCCGGCATGATCGCCACGGACAAGGTGGTGGACATGGAAGTGACCAAGCCCTTCGGTGAAAGCAGCCTCGCGCGCATCCTCGATCTTGTGCAGAACGCCGCGAAGAGCAAATCGCCAACGGAACTCTTCATCCGCCGCTTCGCGCGGATCTACACACCTATCGTGGTGGCGTTGGCCGTGGGCATCGTTTTGGTGCCCTTGCTCATCGTAGAACCGTACGTGTTCAACACCTGGCTGTACCGCGCGCTGATCTTCCTCGTGATCTCGTGCCCGTGCGCCTTGGTGATCAGTATTCCGTTGGGCTACTTCGGCGGCATCGGCGCGGCAAGCCGTAAGGGTATCCTGCTGAAGGGCGGCAACTACCTCGACGTGCTCACGAAGGTGAACACCATTGTGATGGACAAGACCGGCACGCTCACCGAGGGCGTGTTCGCCGTGCAAGAGATGAAGCCCGCCGCTGGCATTTCTGAATCCCGGCTACTCGGTGTGATCAAGGCGATGGAAACGCACAGCACGCACCCCATCGCGCAAGCGGTCATGAAACATCCGCAGGGCGATGCCGTGGGCGAGGCGACGAACGTGGAAGAGATCAGTGCACACGGCATGCGCGGCACTGTGAATGGTGAGGAAGTGTTGGTCGGCAACGCCCGGTTGTTGCGCAAGTTCAACGTGCCCTACCCGGCGGAAGTGGATGCCGTAGAGGACACCATCGTGGTGTGCGCTATCGGCGGTGCGTACGCGGGCTACCTCACCGTGGCCGACAAGATCAAGGACGATGCGAAGGAGACCATCAGCCTGCTGAAGGCTCAAGGCATCCGCGAGATCGTCATGCTCAGCGGCGACAAGACAGCCATTACGCAGCGCGTGGCAGCCACGCTCGGTATCACCAAAGCCTTCGGGGATCTGCTGCCCGAGGACAAGGTGACCCGGATGCAGGAAGCGAAGAAGGACCCCACGGCCGTGGTGGCCTTTGTGGGCGATGGTATCAACGATGCTCCGGTGCTGGCCCTTAGCGATGTGGGCATCGCCATGGGCGGTCTGGGAAGTGATGCCGCCATAGAGACCGCCGATGTAGTATTACAGAATGATCGGCCCAGCAGCATCGTCGAAGCGATCCGCATCGGCAAAGCCACCAAGCGTGTGGTCACCCAGAACATCATACTCGCCTTTGGCGTGAAAGCCATTGTACTCGTGCTTGGCGCCGGTGGTTTGGCCACGCTCTGGGAAGCGGTGTTCGCCGATGTGGGTGTGGCGTTGCTGGCCATACTGAATGCGAGCCGGATGCGATGAACGCCCCGTAGATAATTGCACGACATGAAGATCCATTGGACAATGCCGACACCGGTCAGACCGTACTACGAAGCGGAGTTGCGCAATAGCGAAGAGGCTCGCTTGCGCGGCGACCTGCAACACGAATGGCATCATTTGGAGCGTGCTCATATCCTGGGGCAGCGCTGGCCCCGTGAACACAATGCCGTGCATTGGCGCATGCTCGTGTTCGGTTTCCGGACCAAGAACACGCGAGAGATCATCGGGCAGTTGCCGCGTCTGATCCTTGGCGGGGTGAAGAGCTTCGTAGGCACGGTGCCGATCGGGAATACGGGCGGAGCGAATGTGCCGGCGCTGAAGCCGCTGGCGTTACCAGACGACCTAGCAGCGATACTCAATGACACCTTTGCCGTGTGATCGATAGTGCGATCACCGTGTCCGAGAGTGAATGGAGTATCGGGCCCTTCGCGGGTCACATATTCCGCCGATACTGCCCCCCCACCTCGAACATCGCCGCAGTCAACTGCCCGAGCGAGCAATACTTCGTCGCCTCCATCAGCACGGCGAACATGTTCTCGTTCCGGATGGCCGCTTGCTGCAGGTCCTTGATCGCCTTCGCCGCTTCCGCGCTGTAGGCCGCGCGTAGGTTCTCCACCGTCGCAATCTGCGCTTCCTTCTCTTCCTCGGTGGCGCGGATCACCTCCTTGGGCAATACCGTCGGTGAGCCCTTGCTGCTGAGGAAGGTGTTCACGCCGATGATCGGGTATTCGCCCGTGTGCTTGAGGGTCTCGTAGTACAAGCTCTCTTCTTGGATCCTGCTGCGTTGGTACATCGTTTCCATCGCTCCCAAGACACCACCGCGCTCCGTGATCCGGTCGAACTCGGTGAGCACGGCTTCTTCCACCAGGTCGGTGAGCTCTTCGATGATGAAGGAGCCTTGGAGCGGGTTCTCATTCTTGGCCAGGCCGAGCTCCTTGTTGATGATGAGCTGGATGGCCATGGCGCGGCGCACGCTTTCCTCGGTGGGCGTGGTGATGGCCTCGTCGTAGGCGTTGGTGTGCAGGCTGTTGCAGTTGTCGTAAATGGCATACAGCGCCTGCAACGTGGTGCGGATGTCGTTGAAGTCGATCTCCTGCGCGTGGAGGCTGCGACCGCTGGTCTGGATGTGGTACTTCAGCATCTGGCTGCGCTCGTCGGCACCATAGCGATGCTTGAGCGCCTTGGCCCAGAGGCGGCGCGCCACGCGGCCCATCACGGCGTACTCTGGGTCCATGCCGTTGCTGAAGAAGAAGCTCAGGTTGGGCGCGAAGGCGTTGATGTCCATGCCCCGGCTGAGGTAGTACTCCACGTAGGTGAAGCCGTTGCTGAGCGTGAAGGCGAGCTGGCTGATCGGGTTGGCGCCGGCCTCCGCGATGTGGTAGCCGCTGATGCTGACGCTGTAGAAGTTGCGCACCTTTTTGTCGATGAAGTACTGCTGCACATCGCCCATCAACCGCAGCGCGAACTCGGTGCTGAAGATGCAGGTGTTCTGCGCCTGGTCTTCCTTCAGGATGTCGGCCTGCACGGTTCCGCGGACTTGCGCGAGGGTGTCGGCCTTGATCTTGGCGTAGACGTCGGGCGGGAGGACTTGATCGCCGGTGATGCCGAGCAAGAGCAATCCGAGGCCGTCGTTGCCTTGGGGGATGTCGCCGTGGTAACGGGGTTGTCGGTTGTCAGTTGTCGGTTGCCCGGCTGCCCTCTGCCCACCGCCGTCTGCCGACTGCCGACTGCCAACACCTCCCCACCGATCCGCGATCTTCTTCTCCACCGCTTCTACAAGCCCGTTCTCCCGGATGTACTTCTCGCAGTTCTGATCGATGGCCGCATTCATGAAAAAGCCGAGCAGCATGGGCGCGGGACCGTTGATGGTCATGCTTACGCTGGTGGTCGGTGCGCTGAGGTCGAAGCCACTGTAGAGCTTTTTCGCGTCATCCAAGCAGCAGATGCTCACACCGCTGTTGCCCACTTTGCCGTAGATGTCCGGACGGCGGCCGGGATCGTGGCCGTAGAGCGTTACGCTGTCGAACGCTGTGCTGAGGCGCTTGGCGGGCAGACCTTGGCTTACGTAGTGGAAGCGCTTGTTGGTGCGCTCGGGGCCGCCCTCGCCGGCGAACATCCGCGCGGGGTCTTCGCCGGTGCGCTTGAAGGGATAGATGCCGGCGGTGTAGGGGAAGTAGCCGGGCGTGTTTTCTTGCATGGCCCAGCGCACCTTATCGCCCCAGCTCTTGAACTTCGGCAGCGCCACCTTCGGGATCTTCAGGTGCGAAAGGCTCTCGCTGTGGTTGGGCACTTTGATCTCCTTGCCGCGCACGGTGTAGGTGTAGAACTCGCCAGAGTAGCGCGCTTCTTCGGCCTTCCAACCAGTGAGCATGGTCCAGAGGTGCGGGTCGAGATCTTTTTTTAGTTGTTCGAACTTCTGCGTCAACGAAGCGATCTCGGAGCCCAGTTGCGAGTTGACGGGTTGACGGGTTGCGGGTTGTCCGACGTCCCCAACACGTAACCCGCTAACTCGTAACTCGTCAACGCCTTCACCCTCCAAAAGATCCGATCCACCGAACGTGAGCACTGCGGAATAAAGCCCGTACAGCTGGTCGGCGATATGCGCTTGAACATCCACCTTCGCATCATACCGCCTGTTGCTCTCGCTGATCTCACTCAGGTAGCGGCTCTTCGCGGGTGGAATGATCCACACCTTCTCACTCATCTCGTCGTGACCGTGGAAGGTGCTGTGGAAATCCGTGCCGGTCTTCTCCTTGATCTTGCGCATCAATCGCTCGTACAGCGTGTTGGTGCCGGGATCGTTGAACTGGCTGGCGATGGTGCCCACCACGGGCAGGTCCTCGTCCTTCGCGTCCCACAATTGGTGGTTGCGTTTGTACTGCTTCTTCACGTCGCGCACAGCGTCCTGGGCGCCGCGCTTGTCGAACTTGTTGATGGCCACCACGTCGGCGAAGTCGAGCATGTCGATCTTCTCCAATTGCGTGGCCGCGCCGAACTCCGGTGTCATGATGTAGAGGCTCACATCGCTGTGGTCCAGGATCTCCGTGTCGCTCTGGCCGATGCCGCTGGTCTCCAGGATGATCAGGTCGAAGCCCGCGGCCTTCAGCACCAGCACGGCCTCCTTCACCTGCTTACTGAGGGCAAGGTTGCTCTGGCGCGTGGCCAGCGAACGCATGTACACGCGCTCGCCGCGGACGCTGTTCATGCGGATGCGGTCGCCCAGCAGTGCGCCGCCGGTCTTGCGCTTGCTGGGGTCCACGCTGATGACACCTATCGTCTTCGTGGGCTGATCGAGGATGAAACGGCGGATCAGTTCATCCACCATGCTGCTCTTGCCCGCGCCGCCCGTGCCGGTGATGCCGAGGATCGGCGCCTTGTTCTTCTCGGCCTTTTTGTGGATCTCGTCGGCCACCTTCCCGAACACATCGGGGTGGTTCTCTGCGGTGCTGATCAACTTCGCGATGGCCGTCCAGTTCCGCGGTGTCAACGCTTTGGCCTCGCCGTTGACCTTGTCGCTCAGATCATAGTCGGCCTGCTCCAGCATGTCGTTGATCATGCCCTGCAGGCCCATTGCGCGGCCGTCATCGGGGTGGTACAAGCGCGTGATGCCGTATGCCTCCAGCTCCTTGATCTCCTCGGGCAGGATGGTGCCGCCGCCGCCGCCGAAGATCTTGATGTGCCCCGCACCCTTCTCCTTCAGCAGGTCATACATGTATTTGAAGTACTCCATGTGCCCGCCTTGGTAGCTGGTCATGGCGATGGCGTGCGCATCCTCCTGGATCGCGGTATTCACCACGTCCTCCACGCTGCGGTCGTGCCCCAGATGGATCACCTCCGCGCCGGTGCTCTGGATGATCCGCCGCATGATGTTGATCGCGGCATCGTGGCCATCGAAGAGCGACGCGGCCGTCACCACACGGATCTTGTGCTTGGGCTTGTATGGGATGGCAACTGGATGTGACATGGCGCGAAAATACCGGTGGGGCGGTGAATGGCGACTGGTTGGTGGCGAATGGTGCCGCCCGGGCGGGCTGTCCGCTTTAGCTGCTTCGGCTCTGCGGCCGTTGCTGCCGCTGCGGTGGCTTCCGCTGGTCGCCTCCTCGCTGGCGCACCGGCTGCGCATCGCCTTCAGCAGGCTGCCGCTGCCATCCCTGGCGGAATGCCAACACAACCCCTACCTTTGATCAATACCCAGCCTCCATGAAGACCACACGTGAACTAACCGCGATCATTGAACGCGACGGGGACGGCTACACGGCACTCTGCCCCGAATTGGACGTGGCCAGCCAAGGTAGCACGATCGAGGAGGCGCGCGCCAACCTCATCGAGGCACTGGAACTGTTCTTCGAAACGGCTTCAGAAACCGAGGTCCATCACAGGCTGCGCGATGAAGTCTTGGTAACGAGGGTACGCGTGGCCGTGTGATGCGCACCATGAGCGGGCGTGATGTTTGCGCCATCCTGCGTAATCATGGTTTCGAGCAGGTCCGCCAGCGTGGGAGTCATATCATCATGCAAAAGCAAGTACATGGTTCCACCATCACCGTACCCGTTCCGGACCACAAGGAATTGCGGATCGGCACGCTGATGTCCATCATCCGCCAAAGTCAGCTGGACAAGTCGGTCTTCGGGTGATCGGCTACCATCGACTGCATTCCCCATTTTGCGCCAATCTCCCAAAGCTGAAGGATCAAGCGATACCTGCTCATCTCGGAGCCAAGGTATCCGTGATTCTACGGTAACCCGCACCGGGGTAATTCGCATATTCAGCCGCCTTTGCCGTTGCTGTTTGTACGCTCCAGCAATTTCCCGGAATACAGATGCGCCTACGAAACCTGTTCGCTGCCGCTGTCCTGTCCATGTCCGCGGCACCACCTGTCTCGGCATGCACGCTCTTCAAGATCACCCAGGCCGGGCGCACGCTGGTGGGCAACCACGAGGATGCCTGGAGCACGAACGCGCGGATGCGCTTCGTGAACGGGGAACAGGGGGAGTTCGGCGTGCTGTACTTCAGCCATTTCAATGGAAGCCCGCTCCGGCAGATGCGCGACCAAGGGGGCATGAACACGGCAGGCCTGATGTTCGACGGTTTCTCGGTACCGGTCACGGACCTACGGCCACAACCCGGCAAGCCCGGCGCGGATGTCCATGCGTTGGTATCGAAGGCCATGCGCACCTGCTCCACGGTGGACCAGGTCGCTGATCTGTTCCTGCCTTTCAACCTCTCAAGGCTCAATGGCGGCATGTGGTTCTTCTGCGACCGCAACGGCAACTACTTGGTGGTGGAGGCCGACACGCTCGTCACGGGCAGCGATGCCGAATATGCCATCGGGAACTTCCGTGCCTCGCAATGCACCGACCCCGGTGCCGTGCCCATCGAGCGATTCCAACGGGGGAGGCGCATGCTCGCCGCCGGTCCTGATACGTCGCTCGCTTACTGCACCACGTTGCTGGACAGCATGAGCGTGTGCCGGAGCAAACTGGGCGAAGGCACGCTCTACTCTTACCTCCTTGACCTCAACACAGGCTCGGTGCATCTGTTCTTCTACCACGACTTCACACACCGCGTCACCTTCAACCTGAAGGACGAATTGGCGAAGGGAGACCATGAACAGGAGGTCGCATCGCTCTTCCCAACGAACCCTGAATTCGAGCGGCTGCTGGCCTACAAGACCCCCATGCACCAACGCTGGCTCTTCTGGTTGCTCTTGGCGATCGGTGCCATCGCCCTTGTCTCCGGCATCGCCAGCCTCTACCGATCCCTGCGTTGGTGCTGGATGAAACTTCGCGGGCGGGATCCCGGCTATCCGCTTTGGTCACCGCTCGTGGCCGGTGCCGCCAGCGCGGTCGTGATCTTCCTGGTACCCACCCTGCTGATGATCGAAGGCGTGTTCTATTTCGGCCTGGGCGATGCCCTGGACCCGCTCCATCCGTTGTTGCGCTACTTACCGATCATGCTCGGTGCGCTATGCATCCCGATCCTTATCTCCACCTTTCAACACAAGGTCGACACCTCGCTGATCGCGCGCTGGGGCCGTGTGCAAGCCGGTTCGCTCGTTGCTTTCGTGGCCCTCCTCTTCTATTGGGACCTAATGCTGATGTGACGATCGGAAAATCAGATGACGCTTGGCTGCGACCTTGGATCGTTCAGGGCGTGGTGGCTTCAGGCCATCATCTGATCACCTGATCGACCAAACATCTGATCGGCACTTGCCCGACTTTTCGGGCTGCACTGTGCTGTTGGCGCGGTCCTTCGCCGGACTGCCGCTGCCATCCCTGGCGTTGATCACCTCCTACCTTTACCCATGGCCACTGTCAAACCAGAAACCTACTCCCATGTCCCCGATCACCAAACCCAACATCCGCCCCCTGGCCACCGGCGTCAACCTGGTGGCCAAGCAAATGGCCGCACCAGCCGGGGCCTGCTGCCCAAGCACCTGGCCGATCAGGAATCCATCGTGTTCGTACACGAGGGTGAGTGCATCATCCACATCAACAATGCGGATGTATGCCTCAAACCCGGTGAGGCGTACGCCGTGCCCGCCGACGTGGTGCATCAGATCAAGGTGATCCGTGACTTTCGCGGCATCCACATCATGCCGAAGGAGATCCAGTTCACGTACTTCGATTGAGGTGCTTCAGGCAGGGCGATCGGTCTTTACCTCCTGAAGGTCTTACCACAGAGGCACGGAGAACACAGAGCGGGCGCCGACGTGGGTGTCTTCCCGGTCTCCCCTCTCGTTTTCCGCATGGCACGTCTTCTCTGTGCTCTCTCCCGCATAGCGGGATGAAACATGTGCCTCTGTGGTGAACGATCAAACCGGCCCCGTGCTTGTGGAATAAAAACGCTTGTCCCGGTTGGCCGGATGCACACCGATCATGGGCAGGACCATCAGGATGGTTCACCGCTTTGCGCCTATCCCGCTCACCCCAACCCCGTCACCTGCTTGATCTCCTGCTCGTCCAAGGTCTCGCGGTCCAGCAGGGCCTTGGCCAACGCATCCAATTGCGCGCGGTGCTCGATCAGCAGGCGGGTGGCTTCCACGTGGGCTTCCTGGATGATGCGTCGGACCTCGGCATCGATCAGCTGCGCGGTGTGCTCGCTGATGTTCTTGGCCTGCATGGCCCCGTAGCCGCTGCTGAGGTAGGGGTTCTCGCGGCCGGCCAGCTCCACCATGCCCAGCTTGTCGCTCATGCCCCAGCGCGTCACCATGCGGCGCGCGAGGCCCGTGGCCTGTTCAATGTCGTTCTCCGCGCCAGTGGTGCGGTCGCCGTACACGATCTCCTCCGCCACGCGGCCGCCCAGCATGCCCGTGATGCGCGACTTCAGGTAGCCGTCGCTGTAGTTGTACCGATCCTCATCGGCCTGTTGGTAGGTGACGCCCAGCGCCTGCCCGCGCGGCACAATGGTGACGCGCTTCACCGGGTCGGCGCCGGGCTGCACCAGGCCCAGGATGGCATGGCCGCCCTCGTGGTAGGCGATGCGCTCGCGGTCGGCGGGGTTCAGCAGCAGCGCACGGACCGGACCCAGCACCACCTTTTCCAGCGCGTCCATGAAATCCACCTGCTTCACCACGTCCTGTTTCCGGCGCGCAGCCAGCAGGGCGGCCTCATTCACCAGGTTCTTCAGGTCGGCGCCGCTGAGACCGGGCGTGGCGCCGCTCACCGCGGCCAGGCTTACATCGGCGCCCAGCGGCACGTTGCGCACATGGACCTTCAGGATCGCCTCGCGCCCTTTCTTGTCGGGCAGGTTCACCACCACGCGGCGATCGAAGCGGCCCGCGCGCAGCAGCGCCTTGTCCAGCACGTCGGGCTGGTTGGTGGCGGCCAGCACGATCACCCCGGCGGTGCTGCTGAAGCCGTCCATCTCGGCAAGGATCTGGTTCAGTGTCTGCTCCTGTTCCTGCACGCCTCCCATCACGTTCATGCCCCGTGCGCGGCCGATGGAGTCGATCTCGTCGATGAAGATGATGGACGGTGCATGTTCGCGTGCCTGCTTGAAGAGGTCGCGCACCCGGGCAGCGCCCACGCCCACGATCATCTCCACGAATTCCGATCCGCTCATGCTGAAGAAGGGCACGTTGGCCTCACCCGCCACAGCGCGTGCCAGCAAGGTTTTGCCCGTGCCCGGGGCGCCCACCAGCAGCACGCCCTTCGGCGCCGCGCCGCCCAGCCGGGTGTACTTCTGCGGATCCTTCAGGAAATCCACGATCTCCACCAGCTCGTCCTCCGCCTCGTCAATGCCCGCCACATCGTCGAAGGTGACGCGCTTCTCGGTCTCCTTGTCGAAGCGTTTCACGTTGCTCTTGCCCAGCCCGCCAAGGCCGCCCATGCCGCCAGCCATGCCACCGCCCTGCCGCATGCGGCGGAAGAACCAAACGTACAGGCCGATGATCAGCAGCGCCGGGCCGAACATGAACAGGAAGCTCATGATGGGGTTCGATTCCTCGGCGATGGGCTCGGCGCTGATCTCCACCTTTTCGCGCAACAACAGCTCCTCGAGCCCGGTATTTGCAAAGGCCGGCAGCACCGTCTTGAACTGCTTCACCTCCACCGGTGTCCGCTGGTGCAAGTGCTGGTCGGCGGTATCCTGCGGCCAGGTCACCGGGTTGATGAACTCCCCGCTGATGTTCTCCCCCTTTCCGTAAACGGCCTTCACGTTGCCGCGCTCCACCTCGGCCTTGAACAGCGTGTAGGGCACGTTCACCACTTTCCCGCCGGTGCCGAACAGGCCGCGCACCAGGCCGAAGTTGAGCACCAGGATGATGAGGAACCAGATCCACATGTTGCGTGGAAGGCCCGCGGGCTTGCCATTGGAAGGTCCGCCGCCCGGAGTGCCGGGGGGCTTGGGATCGCGCTGTTGCTGTGCCATGTGCTAAAAGTAGCGCGGAGAAGGAAACGATAAGCGCATGGCCGATCTGCCGCGGCCCTGCTCCACAAGTACCAGAAGGATTAACCTGGGCCCACAGTACTGAACAGGTCCGGTTCCTGCTTTGTAAGCAGTGTGCCTTCATGGACCAGCAACCGCCGCTTCACCCCAACCCCACCCGCATACCCCGTCAATTCCCCATTGCTGCCAATGATCCGGTGGCAAGGCACGATGATGCTCAACGCATTCGCGCCGTTCGCGGAAGCCACGGCGCGGATCGCGCTGGGTTCGGCAACCTGGGTGGTCAGCGCGGCATAGCTCAACGTGGTGCCGTACGGAACGGCGATCAGTGCCTTCCACACCTGTTGCTGGAAGTCGGTGCCTACAAGGCGAAGTGGCAGGTCGAAGGTGGTGCGTTCACCAGCAAAATACGCGTTCAGTTGTGCCTTCGTCTCCTCCATAACCGACGAAGTTCCTTCCGCATATTCAGCCTGCAAGCCCCGCTGGATGCGCGCATCGATGGTGCTGCGCATGCGCCGGTAGCGCCAATCACACAGGCACAGTTCATTGTTGAACCGACCGAGCAGTAGTTCACCGAACGGGGTGTGGAAGGGATGAGTGAGGATCTGCTCCATGGCGCACCGTGGCAAGATACCGCACCCTGTCGGCAGTTCGCCTAGCTTTTAACCACGGATGGACGCGGATTCACACGGATGAGGTTTCACAAGTCGTCCTTCACTATCCGTGTTCATCCGTGTGGATCCGTGGTTCCTTTCCATACCTGAGTGCGCCGCCAGGCGCTCGCGGATCAACTCACATGGATCATCGCACCGCGCCCATCATGATCCGTGTTCATCCGTGTGGATCCGTGGTTCCTCTCAGAATGCGCCGCCAGGCGCACGACATTCAGCCACGATCACAAGTTCCGCACAGCCTCCCGTTCGCTCAACGGCGCCAGCTTCCGGCTCCGCACAAAGTCCAGCACGGCACCCGGATCGCTCTTCCCCAACTCCCGCAACGCCCAGCCGATGGCCTTGCGGATGAAGAAGTCCTTGTGCGCCGCATGGCGGTCAATGTTCGCGAAGAGCAGCGCTTGATCGGTGTCCTTCTTCCAGCGGTTCTGGAACAGGATCGCGGTGCGGTTCAGCCAAAGGTCACTGCTCTCCGACCAGCGCGCATTCCATTCCTCGATTTCCTCAGGATGGTTCTTCAGCACCGTGCCCGCCACATGCACGGCCAACGTATCCACGCTGTCCCACCAGCTGTTGGTGGTGATCAATTCCTCCAGCAAGGGCAAGTGCTCCGGCCCAAGCTTTTTCGCCTGGCGCACCAAGAGGTCAATGGCTGCCTGGTGCATTTCCCGCTCGGGCAGTGCGAAGGCGGAGCGCATGATCGCGGGCAGCTCTTTGAGGCCCGGCATGCCGTGAAGCGCCAGATGCTCCTTCTGCAAGGCCCGCCGCTCCGGCACTTTTATCCCGAAGAAGGGGAACCGGTCCTTCATGTAGGCGCGCATGGCGGCTGCGTTCGCGGGGTTGGCATGGCTTCGGAAATCGGCCTCCAAGGGAATGAGGAAAGTGTGCATGGGGCGAAGATCATGTAAAGTGAAAGGTCAATGGTGATTGGTGACTGGTGCCTACGGCCTACGGCCTGCTGACAACCAATGATCGGAAGCGATCCGGAAACGCTGTTCCCTCGTCCACGACTGGCTCGCACATTTACTCAATGCACTGAGTAATTTTACTCAACGCGTTGAGTAATTCCGGATGCTCCAAGCCTGTTCACTTCAGCAACACAGCCGTGCTCAGATCACCTCCACCCGCTCCTGAAACACATGCCGCCCCGGCCCGCCCATGGGGTCCTTGTGGTAGCTGTACTTCGGAAACGCGTTGCCGTGCAGGTACAATGCCAGCGCACCGATGACCACGGCAACGATGCTTCCAACTTCACCCTGCGCAACATGGCCTTCGGACACGACATGGCGCATCATCCGCAGCACGCCCACCGCTCCCAGCATGTTCATCCAACCCACCCATTGGAAGTGCTGGCCATCCCAATTGTAGAGCGCGTAGGCCATGAACAAGGTGGCGAAGGGCACCAAACCGACAAGGCGCCAGGCATGCTCCGCATCGATCGTTCGCCCATCGAATGCCATCCACAAGCGCAATGCGGCACTGATCGCCACCAATGCCAGCAACACGTGGTGCAGCGTCCTGTATCGCTCCTTCGCCACGCGCGATGGCCGGTGGCGAAGCAGCTCGGCGATCTTCTTGGGCTTGGCCTCGGGGTGCTGCAACACCAACTGGTCGAACGCCTGCTGGTGGCTGAAGCCCATGTCCAGCATTTCCTCCACTTCCTGCTTGAGCTTTTTCTGCGCCATGGCGGAACGAAGATCCATCGAGCTTGCCAATGACCCGCTCCGATGGTGGAGGAATGGCACCGTTCATCCCAAGCCAGGGTCAGCACGCCCCGATGCTTCCAGCCGCTGGCACTGCAAGCCCTTGTTCAGCGGAACACAAACCCGTTCGGGATCCGCCCCGCGAGGAAATCGGTGATGGCCGAACCCCCTGCCGTGTTCCGGAACAAGCGGCCCCGCTGGGTGTAGTCGACGGCATCGGCCACATACACATCCCCGTTCGCCGGGTCAACGCCCAAGCCATACAGGTTCCTGCCTTCCGCGGCGATGAATGGCGTGCCCGGCAGGGCTCCATCGGTGATGGCCATGCGGTACACCCCGCCATTGAGCAGATACAAGGCGTCGCCCGCCCCGTTCATCGTTAAGCGCCATGGGCCGGTCACCGCGCCGGAAACCGGGATGGCCGCTTCCACTTCCACCGTTTGCGGATCGATCCGGTACAGTGCCGCTGGGGTGCCGCTCCCGCCGTGGCGCCCACGCCGGAACGCTGCCTGCGCGCGATTCGTGCGGCGGCGCGAGGCCGTCGCGCACGGTGAAGCTGTGGCGCGTGGGCTGGTAGCCGATCTGCGTGACTTCCAGCGTCACGGGCCCGTCCGCCAGCTCCAGCTCGAACCGGCCCTCGCCGTCGGTCACGGCGCCGCGCTTCTGCGCCGGCACCGAGACATTGGCGTACTCCACGGCATGGCCGCCGGCGTCGCGCACCACGCCGGTGACGCGCGCCGCGAACGCGGGGCTCGCGA
>CALMYC010000055.1 GCA_937873385.1 uncultured Flavobacteriales bacterium
CGTGCACCGGCGAACAAAGTGGGCGCCCCACGCGCCTGCCCAAGGGCAATTTGGACCTGATGGTGAATGCCACGGATTGGGTCACACACCACACGGCACTGTTGTCCATGCGTGGAAAGGAGAAGGACTACCGGCCCATCCATGATCCCGGTGAAGCCGCCCGCACCATGCTGAAGTGGCTGAATTTGCTGCTTCCACCGGGCCTGGTGCTTTTGTACGGATTGCTGCGCCGCCAATGGCGCCGCCGTCAGCGCGAACAACGCAAGGTCCCCGGCCATGTCAGATAGAGCCCGATTGGCGCTGCTTGCCGCCGTTGCACTTGCCCTGGCCTTGTTGTGGTGGCTTGGGGGCCGAAGCCAAAAGCAAGCGGAACAACGGACATTCCGTGAATATCTGATCCGCACGGACACGGCCCGCCTGCAGTCGTTCACCATCCTCCTGGCCTCTTCCAAGCACTTGCCTCCCTTGCATTTCAGGCGCGACAGCCTGGGTTGGACCGTTTCCAGCGACAGTGCGGTGTTCCGGGCCTTCCAGCGCCCAATGAATGAACTGCTCGTCCAGCTAAGCGACGTCCGGCCGGTCGGCGTTGCGGGTGCCGGACCATCCATCCGGGAACGATACCAGTTGTCGGACAGCTTGGCCGCGATGGTCCGGCTGCCGGGCGCACAGGGCGGAATGCTCCGTGTGGGGGCTTCAACCTCCGGGCCGAACACCGCCACGGCCATGGTGCTGGAGGGTGATCCGAACGTGTACCTGGTTCCCGGAACATTCCATGCCATCACCGGCATGACCTTGCAGGATTGGATCCCCAAGCCGATGGTGAACGGCGACCCGCGCAACTGGCAACGGATCACCTTCGTGTTTCCCGGCCGGCACATGTATTCGCTGGAGCGCGAACCCGGCGGGTGGACTGTCAACGGACTTCCCGCTGATACCGTCAGGGTGGAGAAATACCTCCGTGCCCTTTCCCGCTACTATGGCCACGGCTTGGCAGACCCTGCCGACACCCTGCAAGCCGAGCTGATCTACAGCATGCGCGTGGACGACCGTTCGCGCCGGGACCCGATCATTCTGGGCATTTTCAACACACCCAAGGGGCTCATCGCGCGCAGCACCCTGGCCCCTTCATGGATGGTGCTGCCCATTGATGCCAAGCAGGACATTCAACGGATGTTCCGCCCACCGGAGGCCTTCATGCGGCACGAATAGCCGACCGGGCCCCTTGTCGGGCACCTGCGATCGAACAACTTCCTGTTGATGCCAGGGCAACCGGAATGCGGCGGGATGGCCGAACGCACGAACTTTGCACCGCAGCGCCGTGTTCCCACCCGTGGCTGAACCTGCCAAGATGCGCAATTTCCCGATCGAGGCCCAGCCCGATGATGACACCTGCGGTGCCACGGCCCTGCATGCCGTGTACCGGCACTTCGGGAAATCCTGGCCCTTGCAACGCGTGATCAATGAGGTGCACCAGTTGGAAGGGGGGGGCACCTTGGCCGTTCTGCTGGGCATCCATGCACTCAACCACGGCTACCACGCGCGTCTGTACAGTTACAACCTGACGGTCTTCGACCCCACTTGGGAAGGGCTTCCGCCAACTGACCTGCGCCGGAAGCTCATCGCACAAACGCGGATCAAGGACGGGAAGAAGCTGCACATCGCCTCCTTGGCATATTCACGCTTCCTCAAGGACGGCGGGCAGATCCTGTTCGACGACCCAACCCCCGACCTGCTCCGCCACTACTTCCACCGCAGACTCCCCGTCCTGGCCGGGCTCAGCGCAACCTACCTCTACCGAAGCAAGCGCGAATATGCCGATTCGAGGGGCCGCAGCGTTTATGATGACCTGCGCGGCAAGCCGATGGGCCACTTCGTGGTGCTGAGCGGCATGGAAAACAAACATGTTTTCGTGGCCGACCCCTTTCATGACAACCCGATGGCGGAAGGCAGAACCTACCAGGTGCCCGTGGGCCGGTTGATCAACAGCATCATGCTGGGGATCGTGACCTACGACGCCAATTTGCTTGTGCTATCGCCTGATCCATTCAAGGAATGAGAAAGTTGGTCGTGGTCCAAGACCCCAAGGTTTTCAAACTCGGGGTACCCGGCGTGGAAGTAGTGTCCAGCAAGGACTATCTCACCGACCCGCGTTTCGCGCAACTGAAGAACACGCGCATCTTCAACCTTGCCCAAAGCTTCGCCTACCAAAGCCGCGGCTACTATGTGAGCCTGTTGGCGGAGGCCAGGGGCCAAAAGGCGATCCCGAACGCCAAGACGCTGCTGGACCTGAAGAACCCGCGGATCGTGAAGGTGCTCTCGCGCGACCTGGACGAGGTGATCCAGCAATGCCTGCACCACAAGGAAAAGCACGACTTCACGTTGAGCGTCTACTTCGGGAGAAATGTCAACCCGCGCTACGACAGGTTGGCCCACGAGCTGTACAAATCATTCGCCGCACCACTGTTGCGGGCCCGTTTCGTGAAAGGGGAAAAATGGGAACTGCGCTCCGTGCGGCCCATACCCTACAAGGACATTGAGGATGAGCACATCCCCATGCTGAAGCGCTTCGCCGCCGAGTACTTCAGCAAGAAGCGCTATGATACCGCGCGGGAAGACCGCAGCATGTACGACCTGGCCATTCTGGTCAATCCGGAGGACAAGGCTGCGCCCTCCAACAAGCGCGCCGTCGTGAAATTCAGGCAGGCAGCGGAGGACCTCGGGTTCAGGGTGGAGATCATCGGGCCCGGCGACCTGGACCGGCTGGGGGAATATGATGCCTTGCTGATCCGCGAGAACACCTATGTGCAGAACCACACCTATCGCATGGCACGCCGGGCGCAGCGTGAAGGATTGGCCGTGATCGACGCCCCGGACGCCATCCTGAAATGCAACAACAAGGTCTACCTCGCCGAGGTGATGGAAACGCACCACATCCCCACGCCGCGCACGATGATCGTGCACAGCGAAAACCGACACCAGGTGGGCGGTAAGCTTGGCTTTCCGGTGGTGTTGAAACTCCCGGACAGCACGTTCAGCATCGGCGTGGAAAAGGCCCGTACGGCGGAGGAACTGGAGGAAAAGTTGGACAAGATCCTTGCGGAAAGTGACCTGGCCGTGGCCCAGGAATACATGCCCAGCGATTTCGATTGGCGCGTAGGCGTGCTGGACGGCAAGTTGCTTTACGTATGCAAATACTTCATGGCGCGCGGCCACTGGCAGATCTACAACTGGGGAAGCGCGACCAAAGAGGATGAGACCGGCGATTTCGCCACGGTGAAAACCGAACAATGCCCCAAGCACATCACGGAGGTGGCATTGAAAGCCGTCAAGGCCATGGTTGGCGACCAGGGCCTCTTTGGCGTGGACGTGAAGGAACGGGACGGAAAGGCGTACGTGATCGAAGTGAATGAATGCCCCAACATCGACCACGGCATCGAGGATGTGGAGCTGGGGGACGAGATCTACCGCCGCATCATCGGATCGCTGAAAAGAACCATTGAACGGAAGATCGGTATTCCACAACCCACGGCAGTGACAAAGGCATGAGCGAACAACGTACCTATGGCCTGTTCGAGGTGGCCGGCATCGAACTTGAATACATGGTGGTGGACCGCGAGACCCTCCGCGCCAGTCCCACGGTGGACCTGCTTTTCAAGGATGTCACGGGCCGCATGACCGGTGATGTGGAACGGGGTGACGTGGGTTGGAGCAATGAGCTCACCGCACATGTACTGGAGCTGAAAACGGCACGGCCCACCGCAGACATCGGGGCGTTCTCCGCGAAGTTCAGCGCTGAGGTCCGCGCGATCAATGCGCTACTGGCCAAGCGTGGCCTGATGTTGTTGCCCACGGCGGCACATCCGCTGTTCGACCCCTTCACCGAAACAGTGCTCTGGTCGCATGAATACAATGAAGTCTATGACCTCTACAACAAGATCTTCGATTGCCGGGGGCACGGATGGAGCAACCTGCAAAGCGTCCACCTGAACCTGCCGTTCGCAAACGACGCGGAATTCGGCAAGTTGCACACGGCCATCCGTCTCCTGCTGCCGTTGATCCCTGCACTAAGTGCCAGTTCGCCCATACTGGACGGTAAGCCCACCGGTTTCATGGATGCACGCATGGAGGCCTACCTGCACCACCAGGAAAAGCTGCCTCCCCTGATGGGGTCCCTGATCCCGGAGGCCGTGCTGACCGAGGAAGAGTACTACCGGGAGATTTTCAGCCCCATTGGCAAGGCACTTGCCCCGTACGACCCCACGGGGATCATGGACCATGAATTCGCCAATTCGCGCGGGGCCATTGCCCGCTTCGACCGCGGAGCCATCGAGATCCGCGTGGTGGACATCCAGGAATGCCCGGCTGCGGACCTGGCCATTGCCCAGCTCATCGTGGAAGTGCTCAAGGCCTTGGTCAACGGCCGCTGGGCCAGCCAGTACGTACAGCGTGCCTGGCACCCCAAGGACCTCCTGAAGCTATTCAACAAGGTGATCCGCAAGGCGGGTGCCGCACGGATCCGTAACCACGACTACCTGTTGATGTTCGGGCTGGACAAACCGGAAGCCACCGCCCAAGAACTTTGGGAACACCTGTTCACCGAAGTTGGCGGGGGGGGCAATGAGGAGGCCCGATCCTGCATCACCCACATCCTGGCCCAAGGTTGCCTGGCGAAGCGCATCCTGGCCAAGACCGGACCAAAGCCCGATGCCCCGCGGATCATCGCCGTGTACAAGGAACTGGCCCAATGCCTGGAGGAAAACCGGCAACTGGCTTGAGCCTGCTGCTCAGTTGCGAACACGGCGGCAACGTAGTTCCCGCCGCGCTGCGCGCTTGCTTCACGGGGCACGAGGAAGTGCTTCGCTCCCACCGTGGCCTGGACATCGGGGCGCTCGACCTCTTCCGCAAGTTGGTCCCCTGGGGGGTGCATGCGCCTTTTGCCCCGCGCTCCCGCCTCTGCATCGAGCTGAACCGCTCCGAAAGCCATCCGAAGCTGTTTTCGGAATTTACCCGTGCCCTGCCGACAAGGGCCAAACAGGAATTACTTGCATTCCACCGCGGCTACTGGAATGATTTTACGGGACAAGTAGCCGAGCGCATATCCGCCGAAGTCCGCGTGGTCCACGTGGCGGTCCACAGTTTTACGCCCGTGCTGGACGGCGTGCGCCGTACCGTGGACATCGGCCTGCTGTACGACCCGGCCCGCCCCATGGAGAAAGCATTCTGTGCAGCGTGGGCCAAGGCGATCCGGGCCCACTTGCCAGGCATGGCCGTGCACATGAACCAACCCTACAAAGGCATTTCGGACGGATTTCCGACCGCATTGCGCAAACAGTTTCCCATTGGTTATAGTGGCATCGAGCTGGAGGTGAACCAGCGCTTTGCCCGGCACGGCCACATGGATGCCACACTGGCGCGGGCATTGCGGGAATCACTTCGCGAGGTCCTGCAGGACCCGCCGGAAGGGGCGTAATGGCAGGACCGGCCAGCCTGCCAAATTCCTGATCCGCAATTTTGCGCCCCGTTCATCAACCAAGTATTCGATCATGCGCTCCATCCTGCTTATCGGCGCAGGCCGCTCGGCCTCTTCCCTGCTCAGCTACCTGATCCAACATGCCGCTGAACAGGACTGGCGCGTCACCGTGGCGGAGCGGGACACCGCCCAAGCCAGGAAGCTGACCCAGGGCCATGAGGACGTGGCCCCGGTGGTGGAACTGGATGCCAGTGATCCAAAGGCGCGTGCTGCGCTCATCGCCAAACACGACCTGGTGATCAGCATGCTGCCGCATTCCATGCACATGGACGTGCTGAAGGATTGCCTGGCGTTGCGCAAGCACGTGATCACCCCAAGCTACGTGCCCGACGCGCTATGGCCGCTGGACGCGGAATTCAAACGGGCGGGCCTGGTCGTGCTCAACGAAATGGGCGTGGACCCCGGCATTGACCACATGAGCGCCATGCGCATCATCGATGGTTTGCGCGCAACCGGTGCGCAATTGGAGGCATTTGAAAGCTATTGCGGTGGACTGGTGGCACCGGAAAGCGACGACAACCCATGGGGCTACAAGTTCAGCTGGAACCCGCGCAACGTGGTATTGGCTGGCCAAGGTGCTGCAGCACGCTACATCCACGGGGGGCGCATTAAGTACATACCCTACCACAAGCTGTTCCGGCGCACGGTGTGCGTGGAAATTCCCGGGTTGGGCGCTTACGAGGGCTATGCCAACCGCGACTCGCTGAAATACCGCGAGGTGTACGGCATCGCCGAGATCCCCACAATGAAGCGGGGCACCCTGCGCAAACAAGGCTACTGCGAAGCCTGGGACGTCTTGGTGCAACTGGGCTGCACGGAGGACGGCTTCGCGATGGAGCTGCCGCAAACGGCCACTTGGTCCGATTTCATGCGGTCCTTCCTTCCGGAAACAGCAACTGACGACGTGCGGACCGGCGTGGCCAAAACCTTGGCACTGGACCCGAAGGGGCCGGTGATCAACAAACTGGATTGGCTCGGCCTGTTCGGAAATGGCGGAATCGGGCACATGGGTCTTTCCCCCGCAGCCACCCTGCAGCTGCTACTGGAGGAAAAATGGAAGTTGCAGCCTGGTGACAAGGACCTGCTGGTGATGTGGCACCGCTTCCGTTACCGTGCGGAAGGGCGCACGAAGGAAATCCAGGCCTCCCTGGCGGTGACCGGCGAAGACACCATCCATACGGCCATGGCGCGCACTGTGGGACTGCCCATGGCCATCGGTGCCAAGTTGCTGCTCAACGGGAAAATCGCGGAGCGCGGTGTGCTGCTGCCGGTAAAACCGGAATAGTCAGTTCTCCATTCAGAAAAAAATTGTCCGAAAGATGCCGATCCACATTTAGGATAAAACGGGCAGGCTGCGAAATAAAAAAATCTCCGCCGGGTACTGAAATGGTATTGGCAATACTGGCCAGGCTGTCATTAAAATCATTGAAGGAATTGATATTCCCAAATTTATTTTGAAGCAGCGAATCGGTAACATTGCTTTTTCCTGCGGTCGCAAACCGGCTCTTGTCGCCGTATCTGAAATGTACCCGGCCAATATCCATCAAAGAAATACCGATTTTGGTACCATAGTCGTAATCGTTATCCGTTCCTGAACGAACTATATATTCAATGCCGGCATCAAAACTTACACTGGAGAATGTTCTTCTCATAAAATTTTTAATGTTATTCCTGACATTGGAATTATTATTTACATCATCCAGGTTTGATGAATATCCATATTGAAGGCTGCCTCCATCCAACAAATATCCAATGCCATTATTTGAAGCATTGGGCAGGTATTCTATTCCCTGTGCATGAGCGTAGGCACCGGCTAATCCACGTACAGCTTTAAAGGTAATTCCGGCATTGAGAATATTGTTGCCATCATCTTTGATGGTTTGCGCATACGTGCCGTACACTTCCGCCCAGGTTGCGCCCATGGCATTTGCCGTGAGAGGAGTATTGGAAACATTGGCATCAGCAAAATCACGAACGTTTGTCATACTGTCATTCCAGGCATACTTACCGGATTGTAAAAATTCATAGCCCCGAATATTCACTCCGAAAGCCACGGTAGATTTTGGAGTGATAGCAATGCGGGCATTCAGCAGGCGGATATTTTGATCGGAATATGCAAATCTTTTTTTATTGCCATTCAGAAATTGTATTTCCGCATTCTTAACCTTTCCAAACAATAAAGAATAGTTCTTAATTTTTATTGCATTCGTTGCTTCTTTCGATTGCACGGCAAATAAAGTAACATCCCAATTATAGGGTACATATACAATGGAGGCAGGATTATTAGCCGGGCCCAGGCTGCCTGCATACGATGACCCGTGAATAGCCTGGTAATTCTGCGACCATACCGATGGAGCAGATAACAATAAAACTCCTGCTATCAAATAATTCCTGTACACTCTCATAATAGACTTTCAAAAAAACCGGGTTGATAAAATTGGGCTGAATGTAAGCTTTATGCAAATTTCATCTACAAATTTATTCCATTTGATTAATAAAGAAGATATAAAATGGCGTGAAGCAATTTTTTTTTTTTGATTCGCCTTGGATTTTGGAGATATCAGAAATTGGGTTAGTAACTTGCCTGGATGAAAAAGATATTATTTATTTTATGGGTCATAATTACTGTTTCTGTAAATGCCCAATTTCATCCGTTCCGGTTTGCATTTTTATCTGATATCCATATTGGCTCCCCGGATGGTAAAGCTGAAGAAGATTTGAAGCGGTCTATTGCTGACGTCAATTCCATGAAAGATATTGCTTTTGTTGTGATCACGGGTGACATTACAGAGCTTGGTACGGATGAACAATTAAAAAATGCAAAATCAATGTTAGATGGGTTTAAAATGAAATACTACATTATTCCGGGAAATCATGATGCCGGATGGAGCGAAAGCGGGGGAGTGAGTTTTGGTAAAGTGTTCGGAGATGATAAATTCAGTTTTGAATATGATGGTATTCGTTTTTTAGGTTGCGCCTCCGGCCCTTATGTCCGGATGAGCGATGGACATATACCCCGCAGTGCTATTAACTGGCTGGATAACGAATTGAAGAACTTCAAACCTGAACAACCACTTATTTTCCTGAATCATTATCCTATTGATAACAGCCTCGATAATTGGTACGAAATTACTGACAGGCTCCGGCATCATAACACCTGGGCCATTTTATGCGGGCATGGCCATAGGAATAAAGCTATGAATTTTGAAGATATTCCCGGAGTGATGGGGCGTTCAAACCTGAGAGCAAAAGCAGAAATAGGCGGATATAATCTGGTGGACGTAACAAAGGATTCGATGATTTTTTCCGAAAGAAAACCG